>NZ_JBEZGM010000049.1:0-29689 GCF_040649995.1 Micromonospora sp. NPDC048835
ACCCCCCAACCCACCCCCACCCCCCCCACCCCACCCCACCCCCACCCCCCCCGGTGATCAAGCGGTTTGCGTCACCGACAGGCCGATCGGTGACGCAAACCTCTTGATCAACCCGGCGAGGCGGGCGGGTCAGGACGTGGGGGGTGGGCAGCGGTCGGGGAGGGTGACCTGGCCGGGGCGGTGGTCGAAGGTGTCCAAGGTGAACCACTCGTCCAGCTCCGGGTCGAAGAGGTTCTGCAGGCCGAACTGCAACACCTGCACCCACCGGGTCGGGTCGCGCCTGTCGACGTAGATGTCGCCGAGCGCGAGCGGGAACCGGAAGAACTCGCCAGGCACTGTGGAACCGCCGACGACGCCCACCCGCCAGTGGTCGACGTGCCGGTCCTGATCTCCCTGCAGGATCTCCGGCCCCACGAAACGCGCGGTCTTCAGCTTGTCGTTGAAGATCTGCCGGTTGAAGAATCCCGGGACCTTGCTGCACGCGCGCGGCGGGAACAGCGGGATGTTCGGCCACCTGTAGGTGAGCGTGTAGAGCGTGTTCTCGTAGATCAGGTTGGTGAACCAGATCGGGTGGTCCGGGCCGCCCGCGACCATCTGGCTGTTGCCGTCGCGGCCCTGCCAGGTGAACGGCACGTCGATGCCGAGGTCCCGCACGACGTACCGGCCGGTGCCCTGGAAGTCCGCAGGCAACTGCGGCGGGCGCGGCTCGCCCGGCGCGGGAGCCACGTCGCCGTCCGCCCTGGGCAATGGGGCCGCCGCCGGGCCGGGCGCGACCACCCCGAGGGCGAACAGCGCACCGGCCACCGCCGAAACCACAACCCGAGGTGTACGCCTCGACGCCATCGACCCTCCGCCAGTGTCGAAAGTGGCCGACGCTTTACCCGCGCCCACCTCCGGCGAAGCGTAGGAGCAGGGCAAACGTGAGAACGTGTGGAACGGGTGGCCTCCACCGGACGGGTGACACCTTGGTCAACTCGGGTTTCAGGAAGGCGCGGTGTCGGGGCGCTCAGGACACCCCGGCTTCCAGGAACCCGAGTGGATCACCGGACAACGCGCCGGCCCGGGACCGGCATCGGTCCCGGGCCGGCGGTCACGCGAAGGCCCGCCACTGCCCAGGGCCGCCACGCGGACGCGCTCGCGACCCTCGACGAGGCGAGCGCCATCGCACAGGCGCACGGCGCCCACGCCGTCGCGCGGCAGATCGAAGAGGCGAGGACGCAGATCTAAGGGACTGTCAGAGGACCCGGGTGACCTGTTCGGCGGCGACGACCGCAGCCCGGCGGGCCGGGTCGAGGTTCGCGCTGATGACCACTGACGCGCCCGCCGACAGCGGCGCGAGCAACCACTTCAGCGGCTGCTCGTGCTCGGCCGCGTCGACCAGCAGCCGGTCGCCGGCCCGCAGGTCCAGCGTCCGGGCGAGTTCCTGGGCGAGCGCGCCCCACTGGCCGTAGGTGGTGCCGTCCGCGCTGGCCGGATCGGACGGCTGGATGGCGGTGTGGTCGGGCGTGACGTCCGGGTGGCGGAGCACCTCGGCCGACCAGTCCAACCAACCCAACGGCACGTCGGCGAGGCGGCCCGGCCCGGTGCCGACGAGGTAGCGGTGCGTCGCGTCCGGCACGTCCTCCAACCAGTCGTCCTGTCGCTCGGGCGTCACCAGGACCGCGTCGAACGGCCGGTCGCCGCCGGGCTCCAGCACCGCCAGGCCCGCCGTGGCGCGCGGTCGGAACGACACCGCCAGGCCGGAGGCCCAGGCGCCCAACAACACCGCGGCGGTACGCCAGTGCGGCGGCAGCAGGACCACTACGCGGCTGCCGGGGCCAAGTCCGCAGCCGTCCCGCAGCAGGCCCGCGCTCCGGGCCGCCCACTGGCCGACCTGCTGGGCGGTCAGGTCGACGCGCTCCCCGGTCGCCTCGTCGCGGTAGCTGAGCAGCGGACGCTCGGCCTCGACGGGCCGGGCCGCCAGCTCGGCCGTGTCGGTTGGCTGCATCTCCACGCTCCCCGGGTCGACGTGGGCACCACAGTACTCACCGACTTTGGTCGCACCTGTCGTCGTCGGTCGGCCGTATCGGGTGGCCGGGCGACCCCCGCATGGTGCAGGTGACCCCCGAGACGCCGCCGAGGAGCGCCCATGCCGACCGGACAAGATCCCGCCGCCGCTGACCGTCTGCCGCTGCGTCGGCGGCTCCTGCCGGTGGTGGCGTTGCTGCTGCTCGCGCCGTGGGCGGCGGAGTGCTCGTGGGGTGGCTTCGCCATCGACGACTTCCTCCTCGTGCTGATCTTCCTGGGCCCGATGTACGGCGGCGCGGCGATCCTCATCCGGGAGACCGCCCGGCACCTCGGGGCGAGCTGGCCGACCATCGTGCTGCTCGCCGCCGCGTTCGGTGTGTTCCAGGCCGGTCTGGTCGACCAGTCGCTGTTCAACGCCGACTTCCTCGACGACACCCAGTACGCCGACACCCGGGCCGCCGCCGAGGCGACGCTGGTGCCGGGGCTCGAATTCAGCCTCCGGCAAGCCTTCGACTACGTGGGCAACCACATCGTGCTGACCATCTGCGCGCCGATCGTGTTCGTCGAGTCGTTCCTCGGGCCGAAGCGGCGGCTGCGGCCGTGGCTGGGTCGTTTCGGCCTCGTCGTGGTCAGCGTGCTCTACCTGCTCGGCAGCCTGCTGATCTTCTCGGACATCAACGATGACAAGGGCTTCCTGGCCAGTCCACTGCAACTGTCCTTCGCGACGTTGCTGGTCCTCGCCCTCGTTACGACGGCCCTCCTGCCGCACTGGCGGCGCCCGGGCCGCACGGCCGGTGGTGCATGGAGGGCAGCAGAGCAAAGGGAGCCACGCCGCATTCGTCGGGTACCGCATCCGCTGTGGGTGGGTCTGCTGATCGTCCTCGCTCGTTTCGGCACCGATCTGGCACCCGGCTGGACGGGAGTGGGCATCGCCCTCGGGATCGCGGCGGTCGTCGGAGGGCTGCTCTCGTACTGGTCGTCCGGCGTGGGCTGGGGGCAGCGGCACGTGCTCGTCGCCGGCTCGGCGAGCGTGGTCAGCGCCGCGGCGTTCGCGTACCTCGTGCCGCCGTACTCCGCGGCGAGCCCGGCGGCGGCACTGGCCGGCGACATCGCGGTCACCGTCGTCACGCTCACCCTGGTCGTGGGTGCGTGGTGGCGGCTACGTGCTTCGCCCGCTGTTCACGTCGCCGCAAGCTGATGCTCCCCGACAGGTGTCAGCCTCCGTGCGGGTACGACATGACGGAGGAAGTCCTTGACACTCAGAAGAGCACTCACCGCGCTCACCGCAGCCGGTGTCGCCGCCGCCAGCCTGACCGGGGCGACCCCCGCGTCGGCCGGCGCGCACCGCCACCCGGGCCCGGCGCTCGCCTTCGACCGGGTCGCCACGTACCCGGTGTTCCAGAACCGTCCGGCCGGCGAGGATCCGACGACCGCGACGGTCGCCGAGATCTCGGCGGTAAGCGAGGACGGTCGCACCCTGGTCCACACCGACGCGCTGGCCAAGCGCATCGGTTTCCTGGACATCTCCCGTGCCGACCGGCCGCGTGGCCTCGGCACGCTCTCCCTGGCCCAGCTCGGCGACGCCGAGGACGAGCCGACCTCGGTCGCCGTGGTCGGGAGGTACGTGCTGGTGGTGGTGAACACCAGTGTCAGCTTCACCGAGCCGTCCGGTCGGCTCGACGTGATCGAGTTGGCCGGTCGCAAGCGGGTGGCCAGCTTCGCCCTCGGCGGTCAGCCCGACTCGATCGCGATCAGCAAGGACAAGCGGTACGCGGCGATCGCCATCGAGAACGAGCGGGACGAGGAGGCGACCCCGCCCGGTGGCGCGGAGGGTGACCTGCCCCAGGCGCCCGCCGGCTTCGTGCAGATCGTCGACCTGACCGGGAAGTCTCCGGCCGGTTGGCGGCTCCGGCCGGTCGCGCTGACCGGCGACGATGGCACCGCGCTGCCCGCGCTGGCGCAGGCCGGGCTCGCCGCGCCTACCGACCCGGAGCCGGAGTACGTCTCGATCAACAGCCGCAACCAGTTGGCAGTGACGCTTCAGGAGAACAACGGCGTCGCCCTGATCGACCTGCCCACCGGCCGGATCACCAAGGTGTTCAACGCGGGCACCGCCACGATCAGCGGGATCGACACCGTGAAGGACGGCGTCATCGACCTGACCGGCAGCATCACCTACGTGCCGCGCGAGCCGGACGCGGTTGCCTGGGTCGACGACCGCTACCTCGCCACCGCGAACGAGGGCGACTGGCACGGCGGCACCCGTGGCTGGTCCGTCTTCGACAGCCGCAGCGGACGCGTCGCCTGGGATGCCGGCAACACCTTCGAGCGGCTCGCCGTCACCTACGGGCTGCACAACGAGGACCGGGCCGGCAAGAAGGGCACCGAACCGGAGGGCGTGGCGGTCGCCGAGTACAACGGCGTGCGGTACGCGTTCGTCGGCTCGGAGCGGAGCAACTTCGTCGCCGTCTACGACCTGAGCAGCCCCACCCGCCCGGTGTTCCGGCAGGTCCTGCCGACCACGAACGGGCCGGAAGGGCTGCTGCCCATCCCGTCGCGCGGCCTGCTCGCGGTCTCCAGCGAGGAGGACGACGCGTCGGTGAACGTCCGGGCCTCGGTGTCGCTGTTCCAGCTCGGTAAGGGCACGCTGTCGTTCCCGAGCATCGTCTCCGCCTCGGACGCCTCGGGTGCACCGATCGGTTGGGGTGCGCTCGGCGCGTTGACCGCGGCCCCGGGCACGCGGGACCAGCTCTACAGCGTCACCGACGCGGCGTACAGCCAGACCCGCATCCTCGCCATCGACGCCAAGCGGACGCCCGCCGTGATCACCGGCGCGCTGCCGGTGCGGGACGCGGCAGGCGCTCCGACCGGGTACGACGCGGAGGGCATCTTCGCCCGCCCGCAGGGTGGCTTCTGGCTCGCCGTCGAAGGCGCCAAGGGCGCGGAGAACAAGCTGGTCCGGCTGGACGCCGCCGGGATCACCCGGCAGACCGTCGCGCTGCCCACCGAGGTCGCCGCCGGTCTCGGCAAGCAGGGCCTGGAGGGGGTCACCGCCACCACCGACCGACAGGGCCGGGAGATCGTCTGGGTGGCCGTACAGCGGGAGTTGAGCACCGACCCGGCCGGCATCGCCCGGATCGGCCGCTACGACGTCGCCGCGGGCACCTGGAGCTGGTTCGGCTACCAGTTGGGAGCCACCACCGTCCCGGGCGACTGGATGGGCCTGTCGGAGATCAGCGTGGTCGGTGACCGGCTCGCGATCATCGAGCGGGACAAGCTGAACGGCCCGGCCGCCACGGTCAAGCGGATCTACACGGTGCCGCTGCCCGGTGCGGCGGCGACCGGCCCGCTGACCGTGCTGCCGAAGACGCTCGCCGTCGACGTGCTGCCCGCGCTGCGCGCAGGCAACGGCTGGACGCAGGAGAAGCTGGAGGGTCTGACCGTGGCCGGCAACGGCGAGGTGTACGCGATCACCGACAACGACGCGGTGCAGGACGCCACCGGCGAGACGGTGCTGCTGCGACTCGGCTCCAGCCGAAAGGTCTTCGGCCGCAACTGACCCACCGCCCGTTCTCCGTCGGCCGGCGTCCACCCTCGCGGTGGACGCCGGCCGATCACGTCAGCGGACCCCGGCGGCCGACCACCATCCCACTCACCTCCTTTGCTCTGCATATCCATATGCGGCAGGCACTCGCCGTGAGGCACGTTCCCGCCGTCTCGACCGTTGGCCGGCACGACATCCCAGCTGAATCGGGGTGGTGCAGATAGGTCTGCAAAGCAAAGGCTCTGAGCGGGGTCCGCGGGGAAGTGGAGGCCGTGACTCTCTGTCAGGGCGGCCGTTCCTCGACCATCCGGGCGACCATCGTGGCCGGGTAGTCAGCGGGGCAGCTCCGGGCCGCCGTCGAGCAGCGGGGCGAGCAGGTCGTCGTACTCCTCGACCCGGGTCAGGACCTCGGCGGCGGTGAACTGGCGGACGGCCGGTCTCCGGCCACGGGCGCCGGCCTCGACCTCGCCCCAGGTCAGCGGCGTCGACACCGACGGCACCGACTGGGCCCGCAGGGAGTACGGCGCCACGGTGGTCTTCGCCGCGTTGTTCTGGCTCCAGTCGATGAAGA
The DNA here is from genome assembly GCF_040649995.1 of Micromonospora sp. NPDC048835. Taxonomy (NCBI): domain Bacteria; kingdom Bacillati; phylum Actinomycetota; class Actinomycetes; order Micromonosporales; family Micromonosporaceae; genus Micromonospora; species Micromonospora sp. NPDC048835. Next base: position 6,123 of record NZ_JBEZGM010000049.1, read on the forward strand.
CCTTGCCCGGTCGAAGGTTCTTCGCCATCTTCGACACGATCAGCTTCGGGTGGGCCTGCTCCAACTCCTGGGCGATCCGCCTGGCGTAGGCGGAGACGTCGTCCGACGACTGGGTGCCGGCGATCGGGCAGCAGAGCTGCATGCCCTTCTTGCCGGAGGTCTTCGGGTACGACGTGATGCCGTCGTCGGCGAGCCGGTCGCGCATCAGCACCGCCACCGGGCAACACTCGGCGAGCCCGGCCGGCGGCCCCGGATCCAGGTCGACGACCATCATGTCCGGGTGCTCGCCCACCTTCCACTGCGGCGTGTGCAGCTCCAACGCGGCCAGGTTGGCCAGCCAGACCAGGGTGGGCAGGTCGTCGGCGACCACGTAGTCGATGGTCTCCCGGCCCTTCGTCGACCCGGGCGCGGGCAGGTTCTCCACCCGCACCCAGTCCGGGGTCGCGGCCGGCGTGTTCTTCTCGAAGAACGACTTGTCGTCCACGCCGTTGGGGAAGCGGATCCGGGTGACCGGTCGGTCCCGCAGGTGCGGCAGCAGCACCGGAGAGATCCGGGTGTAGTAGTCGATCACCTCGCCCTTGGTGAAGCCGGCCGCCGGGTAGAGCACCTTGTCCAGGTTGGACAACTCCAGCGCGCGGCCCTCGACGTCCACCCGTAGCCGCTCAGCCGGCATCGTCGACCTCCTCCGGCGGCTTGTCCGGGCGCAGACGCAGCACCCGGGGAAAGCGCAGCCGGCCGTCCGGGGTGCGTTGGCCGTACTTCACCTCCACCACCACCCGGGGTTCTACCCAGATGGCGCCCCGGGCATCCTCGCGCGGCACACCGGGTGCGAACGGCGACACGCCGGACCGCAGCGGCTCCAACTCGGCGAGGAGCTGCCGCTCGATGGCCGCGCCGATCCCGCCGCCGACCCGGCCCCGGTAGATCAACCGGCCGTCCGGGCCGGGCACACCGACAAGCAGCCCGCCGATCCGGCGCGCACCCGGTCGCCAACCGCCGACGACGAAGTCACCTGTCACCTCCAGTTTGACCTTCACCCAGTCCGGCGAGCGCACTCCCGGGCGGTAGCCGGCCCCGACCCGCTTGGCCATCACCCCCTCCAGACCGTGCTCACCCGCCGCCTCGTAGGTGGCCGGCCCGTCGGCGAACACCGGGGGCACCGCCCACCGGGGGCCACCGAGCCCGAGCGCGTCCAGGGCCGCCCGGCGGCGCTCGTACGGCCAGCCGGTCAGGTCGTCGCCGTTCAGCCGGAGCAGGTCGAAGATCATGTAGGTCACCGGCATCACCCCGGCCAGCCGGGCCGCCTTGATCCGGTCCCGCACGTGCATCCGCTCGGCGAGCGCGGTGAACGACGGCTGCCCGCCCTGGCCGAGCAGCACCACCTCACCGTCGAGCAGCGCGTCGTCGACCTGCTCGGGCAGGGTGGCCAACTCCGGGTACGCGGCGGTGATCTCCACGCCGGACCGGGCATACAGGTGCTGACCGCCACCGGAGATGTCGGCCAGGGCCCGCACGCCGTCCCACTTGAACTCGTACGCCCAGCCGTCACCCGCCGGGAGCGGCCCGGTCATCGCGAGCATCGGCTTGAGCGGCGCGCCGGGCACGACCCGACTGTAGTAGCAGGCCGAACACCTCGCGTCCGGTTCTTTCGGATGCGAGCATGGTCGATACCGGGGAAGGGAGCGCAGGATGCGTGCCATCTGGAAGGGAGCCGTGTCGTTCGGGCTCGTCTCGATCGGGGTGAAGCTCTACTCCGCGACCGAGGAGAAGGACATTCGGTTCCACCAGGTGCACCGCGAGGACGGCGGCCGGATCCGCTACAAGCGCACCTGCTCGGTCTGCGGCGAGGAGGTCACCTACGACGACATCGCCAAGGGCTACGACATCGGCGGCGGCGAGATGGTCATCCTCACCGACGAGGACTTCGCCGACCTGCCGCTGACCAGCTCCCGCGCCATCGACGTGCTGGAGTTCGTGCCTGCCGAGCAGGTCGACCCGATCCTCTACAACAAGGCGTACTTCCTCGAACCGGAGGGCGCGGCCACCAAGCCGTACGTGCTGCTGCGCGACGCGCTCATCGACTCGGAGCGGGTGGCCATCGTCAAGGTGGCGCTGCGCCAACGGGAGCAACTGGCCACGCTGCGGGTCCGCGAGGGTGTGCTGCTGCTCAACACCATGCTCTGGCCGGACGAGATCCGTACCCCGGACTTCGGCTTCCTCGACGAGGACCTGAAGGTGCGCCCGCCGGAGCTGGCGATGGCCAGTTCCCTGATCGACTCGATGACCGGCGAGTTCGAGCCGGACGTCTTCACCGACGACTACCGGGCCGCCCTGCAGGAGGTCATCGACGCCAAGGTGGAGGGTCGGGAGGTCGTCCAGCCGGAGGAGGTCGAGGAGGCCCCGGCCGCTGCGGTCGACCTGATGGCCGCGCTGAAGGCGTCGGTGGAGCGCGCCAAGGCGGCTCGCGGAGAGCAGCCCGCCCGCGGTGGCGGTGGTGGTGGCGAGCCGACGCCCATCTCCTCGGCCCGGTCCGCCCAGAAGGCGGCGGAGAAGAAGGCCGCGAAGGCCCCCGCGAAGAGGACCACGGCAAAGAAGACAGCCGATAAGAAGGCGGCCGAGCCGGCGAAGAAGACCACCGCCAGGAAGACCCCCGCGAAGAAGGCCGAGCCGGCGAAGAAGACTGCCGCCCGCAAGACCGCACCCCGCAAGAGCGCCTGACCGGCACGGCAGCGGCAGCGGTGTCCGCCGCGCCGGATAGGCTCCGCCGGCCGCTGGCGACCCGGAGGAGCCCCCATGTCGTACACCCCTGATCTGGACCGGTTGCTGACGCCCGGCGCCCGCTTCACCGACGAGCACGGCGGATATCTCATCGAGGTCCACCCGGTGGGCGACATCGTGTTGCCGACCGGCCGCGTGGTCGGGTGTGACCCGCTGGTCTGCCCGGAGGCCGAACCGTTCACCGTCACCGTGCCGCCGGGCCGGCACCCCGCCCGCGCCTGGGTGGCGGTGGTGCTCCGGGAGGACGCCGAGGTGGACCGACGGGTCGCCGCGTTGGAACTGGTCGTCTCAGGCGAGCCGACGGTCCGCTGGGAGCCGGCCGTCGCGGGTGACCAGGACGTCGCCACACTCGGTGCGGACGACTACTTCGGGTACGGGGTGGACGCCGGCGTCGGCACCCTCGCCGACCCGACCGCGCTCGCCGTCCTGGAGGGCTGGGACGAGGCCCGGGTGGAAGAGGTCTTCATCCCGACCGAGCTGCCCTCGTCCCCGGTGCCAGGGCTCGTCACCGCCGTGTTGGACGAGGCCAGCGGGGCCAACGTCGTCATCGTGACGAGCGGTTGGGGCGACGGCTGCTACGGCACCTGGATCGGTCGGACCGCCGACGGCCGGGTCACCTCGTTCGTGACCGACTTCATGGTCGTACCGGAATAACCGCCCGGGAACGACTCGGAACTGTCGCGTTGGGCGATCCGAGGTGTCCGCGGCGGGCACGGTAGGCCGCGGTGCGGGTACCGTGTGCGTCGGCTTTCCCCCCGGCACCGGGTGCCGGCCACACTTCGCAGCAGGGAGTCGACGACGTGAGCGAGCGGACGCAGCAGAACCGGTCGGCAGGCCAGGACCAGAGCCCGGCGACCAAGTCGGGGCGCCGCCTGGCCGCCCAGTTGGCGGAGAAGAAGGCCGCCGACGCGAGGCGGAAGCGCAACGCGTGGATCAGCGGCCTCGCCGCTGTCGCCGTGGTCGGGACGCTGATCGCCGTCTTCGTGACCATCGGCGGGGGTGACGACAAGCCCAAGACCCAGGCCGACAGCACCCCGTCCGCCTCCGCCCCGGCGCCCGACGAGGCCGGCGCACCCCCCGCTCCGCAGTTGCCCGAGGGTGCCGACCCGGCGCTCGGCACCAAGCCGACGGTGACGCCGGGCACGGGCGACCTCAAGAAGCTCGCGGTCACCCCGCTGATCAAGGGCACGGGTCCGGCGGTGAAGAAGGGCCAGAACATCACCACCAACTACGTGGGGGTGTTCTACAAGGACGGCAAGGAGTTCGACTCCTCCTGGAAGAGCGGGCAGCCGGCCACCTTCCCGATCGGCGTCGGCCAGGTCATCCCCGGCTGGGACCAGGGCCTGGTCGGCGTGACCGTGGGCAGCCGGGTGCAGCTCGACATCCCGGGCGAGCTGGCGTACGGCAACGACGAGGCCGCCGGCGGCGGACGTCCGACCGGTCCGCTGCGGTTCGTGGTGGACGTGCTCGCCGCCCAGTGACCTGTCCGGGTCGTCCCGGTTGTCGCCGGGACGCGATGGAGTTGTTCACATGGGGCTTCCGGCCCGTCACCCAGCGGCAGTAGGTTCGGCGTCACCCCGGGCGGTTCACCGCCCGGGGTGAGCATTCCGGAACCGGGGACGCGGAGGTGCATGTGACGGCGCTTGACGAGTCTGGGCGGGCCGCCCGGTCGATGTGGGCGTACTTCGAGCCGGTGCACGCGGTCACCTATCTGCACCCCCGGGCCCGTGCCGCGTACGAGGCGGTGGGGCTGCGCGGTTACTGGCGTGGGTACTTCGCCGGCCGGGCCGCGCCGCTTGGCGCCGCCGAGGCGGCCCCGGTGGTCGCCGCCTTCTTCAACTTCGCGCCGCCGATGGTCGCCCGCGCGCTGCCGGCGGTGTGGCGGCTGGCCACCCCGCAGGAGGCGCTACGCGCCCGCCTGACCGGCGCCGTGCAGGCGCTCGCTGAGCTGACCTACGAGCTACCGGAATCGCACCTGGTGGAGGCCGCCGACCTGCTCGAGCGGGCCGCTGCGGCGGCGCAGACCGCCGGCCGGGTGCTCGGCGCGGCAAACGCGGCACTCCCGGCCGGCGAGTACCCGCTGGCGCGGCTGTGGCAGGCCGCCACCACCCTGCGCGAGCACCGGGGGGACGGGCACGTGGCGGCGCTGGTGGCCGCCGGGCTGGACCCGGTGGAGACGCTGACCGGGCGGGTCGCGCTCGACGGTGCGCCGCCGCAGTACCTGCTCGGCCGGGGCTGGTCGGAGGAGCAGTGGCACGCCGCCCGCGAGCGGCTCACCAAGCGCGGCTGGCTGACCGGGGACGGCGCGGCCACCGAGCACGCCCGGGCCGGGTTCGAGGCCGTCGAGGAAGCCACCGACCGGGCCGCCGCGCACCCGTGGCAGGCGCTCGGCCCCGCCGACACGGACCGGCTCCGGGAACTGCTCGAGCCGATCGCCCGCTCCGGCCACACCCTGCTTCCCGAGGGCAGCCCGCTCGGTCTGCCGGCGCTGCCCGGCTGACCGGACGGCCGTCGGTCGGGCAGGATGGGGCCGTGACTGATGCGGTGGTCTTCGACCTGGACGGCGTGATCGTGGATTCCGAGCCGGTGTGGGAGGAGGTCCGCCGGGCGTACGTGGCCGAGCACGGCGGGACGTGGCAGCCGGACACCCAACGCCGGTTGATGGGGATGAGCACCGGTGAGTGGGCCCACTACCTCAGCGGCGAGCTGGGGGTCGGCCGCACCGCCGAGCAGGTCGCCGTCGAGGTGGTCGAGGAGATGGCCCGACGCTACCGGGACCACGTACCCCTCATCGACGGCGCCGACGAGGTGGTGCGCCGGCTGGCCGCACGGTGGCCGCTGGGGTTGGCCAGTTCGTCGCCGACCCGGCTGATCGAGGCGGCGCTGGCCGCGACCGGCCTGACCGACGCGTTCGGCGCGACCCTCTCCACCGAGCAGACCGAGCGGGGCAAGCCCGCGCCGGACGTTTACCTGAACGTGGCCCAACTCCTCGGCGTCGACCCGAAGCTCTGTGTGGCGGTGGAGGACTCGTCCAACGGGGTGCGCTCCGCCGCGGCGGCCGGGATGCGGGTGGTGGCGGTGCCGCACGGCGCGTACCCGCTCGACCCGGATGCCGCGGGGATGGCCGTGGTGACGCTGAACGCGATCGGCGAGCTGACCCCGGAGCTGGTCGACGAGCGGGGTTGACCCGCACCGGGCGGGGTAGAGACCACGGATGAAGGCCATCGTGTACGAGCGCGTCGGCGACCCTTCGGTGCTGGAGCTGGTCGACCGTCCGGTGCCGGAGCCGGGTGCGGGCGAGGTCCTGGTGCGGATGGCGGTCTCCGGGGTGAACCCGACCGACTGGAAGTCCCGCCGCAGCTCTGCGCCGGCCGGGTGGCAGATTCCCGGGCAGGACGGCGCGGGGGTGGTCGAGTCGGTAGGCGCGGGGGTCGACCCGGATCTGATCGGTGAGCGGGTGTGGGTATGGGAGGCCGCCTGGCAGCGTCCGTGGGGCACGACTGCGGAGTACACGCTGGTGCCGGTCCGGCAGGCGGTACGCCTCGGCGACGCCGCGTTCGAGCTGGGCGCGGCCCTGGGCATCCCGTTCCTCACCGCGCACCGCTGTCTGACCGCCGGTGAGTTCATGCCGGACACGCTGCGGGCCGGCGCGCTCGCCGATCACACGGTGCTGGTCCAGGGCGGCGCGGGCGCGGTCGGCAACGCCGCGATCCAGCTCGCCCGTTGGGCCGACGCCACCGTGATCGCCACGGTGAGCAGTGCGGAGAAGGCACAGCTCGCGGCGGCGGCCGGCGCGTCCTTTGTGATCAACTATCGGGAGCAGGACGTGGTCGAGGAGGTCCACAAGATCGCCCCCGACGGGGTCCACACGATCGTCGAGGTCTCTCCGGCCCGGAACGCCGCGACCGACGTGCAGGTGCTGCGGCACGGCGGGGCGGTCTGCATGTACGCCGACAGCGGCGGGGCCGAGGTGAGCATCCCGATCCGGGCCATGATGGCGCCGAACGCGCGCTGGCAGTTCGTGCTCGTCTACACGGAGCCGAAGGCGGCCAAGGCGCAGGGCGTGAAGGACGTGGCGGCGGCGGCCAGCCAGGGTGGCATCGGGGTGGGCGCGGACGCCGGCCTGCCGCTGCACCGCTACCCGCTTGCCGAGGCGGCCGCAGCGCACCGGGCGGTGGAGGATTCGGCGGTGGGCAAGGTGCTGATCACCACGAGCGACGTCTGATCGGGTCGCTGACAATCCGATTTCCCCGTCAGCAGGACAAAGGCGAACAACTTTCGCAACAATGACGGTGCGGGTCATCCCGCGTGGAGCGGGCGGCCCCGGCGCGGTGCGAACGCCGGGGCCGCCCCTGGGGAGGGATCGTTCAGGAGTACTCCCGCCCCAACAGGCGACAGTGCCCGGGAAAACGTTACGGGGCTGTCAGCTCCCGGACAGTCAGCTCACCCTCGGCGTACCGCGAACGGACGACCTTCTTGTCGAACTTGCCCACGCTGGTCTTCGGCACCGTGTCGATGAACGCCCAGCGCTCAGGCAACTGCCACCGCGCCACCGACCCGGCCAGGAAGTCCCGCAACTCCTCGGCGGTCACCGAAGCACCCTCCCGCACCACCACGGTGGCCAGTGGACGTTCGTCCCAGCGCTCGTCCGGGACGCCCACCACGCACGCCTCCAGCACCGCCGGGTGGGCCATCAGCGCGTTCTCCAACTCCACCGACGAAATCCACTCGCCCCCGGACTTGATCACGTCCTTGGCGCGGTCGGTGAGCGTGATGAACCCGTCCGGCGAGAGGGTGCCCACGTCGCCGGTACGCAGCCAGCCGTCGCGGAACTTCTCCTCGTCCGGGGCGTCGTCACCGACGTACCTGGCGGTCACCCACGGCCCACGGACCTCCAGCTCGCCCACGGCCTCGCCGTCGGCGGGCATCGGCTCGCCCGACGGGCCGACGATCCGCGCCTGCACGCCCGCCGGCACCCGCCCCTGCGTGTAGCGGTAGCGCCATGCCTGCTCCCCCGTCACCCCGGCGGGCGGACGCGAGACCGACCCCAGCGGGGACATCTCGGTCATTCCCCAGGCGTGGATGACGTCGATGCCGTGCCGCTCGTCGAACGCGTGCATCAGCGCCGGTGGGCACGCCGAACCGCCGACGATCACCTCACCGAGCGAGGTGGTGTCCACGTCGTGGGCGTCCAGGTAGGCCAGCAGGTCGGTCCAGATGGTCGGCACCGCGCCAGCCAGGGTGGGCCGCTCGGCGGCGATCATCTCGGCGATCGGCGCGGCCTGGAGGAACCGGTCCGGCATGATCAGTGACGCGCCGGAGAGGAAGGCCGCGTACGGCAGGCCCCACGACATGGCGTGGAACATCGGCACGATCGCCAACTCCCGGTCGGTCGGCCCGAGACCGAAACCCTCAGGCATGCACACCTGCAACGAGTGCAGATAGATCGAGCGGTGCGAGTAGGCCACGCCCTTCGGGTTGCCGGTGGTGCCCGAGGTGTAGCAGAGCGCCGCGGCGTCGCGCTCGTCCACCTCCGGCCAGTCGTAGGTGTCCGGACGGTCGGCGAGCAACGCGTCCCAGTGGTGCACGGTGATCCGGTCACCGGCAGCCGTCACCAGCGGCGCCGGGTCGCCGCCGCCGACCACCACGACGTGCCGCACCGTGGTCAGCTCCCCGATCACCCGGGCCAGCAGCGGGATGAGCGTGCTGTCGACGAGCACCACCCGGTCCTCGGCGTGGTTGGCGATGTAGACGACCTGATCGGGGAAGAGCCTGATGTTCAGCGTGTGCAGCACCGCGCCCATGCTCGGCACCGCGAAGTAGGCCACCAGGTGCTCGTTGTTGTTCCACATGAAGGTGGCGACCCGCTCGTCGCCGGTCACCCCACACTCGTCGCGCAGCGCGTGTGCCAGCCGGGCCGCGGCACGGCCCACCTCGGCGTACGTCATCCGGCGGGGCTCGGCGCCCGTCCAGGTGACCACCTCGGCGGCGCCGTGCACCCCTGCGCCGTGGTCGAGGATCCGGGAGATCTGCAGAGGGGCGTCCATCATCGTGCTACGCATGGGTAACAAGCTAGTGTCGGCGGTCACACGTTGGGAACCCCCGTAAGTTGTCGCAGGTGAGCATCTCCTGGGCCGACTCGTACGTGGGGCAGTTGCGGGCAATCGCCGGCGATCGGACGCTGATGTTCGTCGGCGCCCGCGCGGTGGTCAACGACGACGCCGGGCGCATCCTGCTGATCAGACGCTCGGACAACGGCCAGTGGGCCATGCCGGCCGGCGCGATGGAGCTGGGCGAGTCGATCGCCGACTGTGCGGTCCGCGAGGTCCGCGAGGAGACCGGGCTGCGGGCGCTGCGGGTCTGCGCGTTCGCCCTCTACACCGGCCCGGACCGGACGAGCACCAACATGTACGGCCACACGTACCAGGTGTTCACGACGGCGTTCAAGGTGGAGGAGTGGGACGGGGAGCTGGCCCGGGTCACCGACGAGACCACCGATGCCGGATTCTTCGCCCGCGACCGGTTCCCCGCCCCACTCTCCACCTCGGTCATCGAGACCCTGGCCGACCTGGACGTCTTCGAGCAGACGAACCGGCTGATCCTCAAGTAGGCCGGCCGCGCCGCACTACTGCGGGTATCGCATCCCGGCGAAGAACCCCTCCTGGATCCAGTTCGGGTACGCGACCGGCAGCTTGGTGGCCTCGTCCAGCTCGGTGAGGTCCTGCGCGGTCAGCGTGAGGTCGGAGGCGGCGATGTTGTCGACCAACTGGTCCAGCTTGCGCGCGCCGACGACAACGCTTGTCACGGCCGGTCGGGACAGCAGCCAGGCGACGGCGACCCGGGCCGGGCTGACGTCGTGCCGCTCGGCGACGCCCTTGAGCACGTCGACCACGCCGAAGGCGTGCTCCGGGTCGAACGGCGTGAAGCTGCTGTAGCCGGGCTGGGCGCTGCGCGCGCCGCTGTCGGCGACGGTACCGTCCCGGCCGACCTTGCCGGAGAGGAAACCACCGGCGAGCGGGCTCCAGACGGTCACCCCGACGCCCTCGTTGAGCGCCATCGGCACGACGTCGCGTTCGACGTCCCGGCCCAGCAGCGAGTAGTACTCCTGCACCGAGACGAACCCGGCCAGCTTCTCCCGGGCGGAGATGCCGAGCGCCTTGGAGATCTGCCAGGCGGCGAAGTTGGCAGCGCCGATGTAGCGGACCTTGCCCTGCCGGACCGCGTCGTCGAGCGCGCGCAGCATCTCCTCCATCGGAGTGATGTGGTCGAAGTTGTGGATCTGGTAAAGGTCGATGTGGTCGGTGCCCAGCCGGCGCAGGCTGTCTTCCAGGTTCTGCATGATGTGCAGCCGGGAGGTACCGACGTCGTTCGGGCCGGGGCCGGTTCGGGAGTGCACCTTGGTGGCCAGCACGACGTCGCGACGCCGCTTGCCGAGCGCCTTGCCGAGCAGTTCCTCGCTCTCGCCGTCGCTGTAGCCGTCGGCGGTGTCGACGAAGTTGACGCCCGCGTCAAGCGCGGTGTCGACCATCCGTTGCGCCTCGGGCAGCGCCAAGCCGCCGAGGGTGCCCCAGAGCGGGTGCCCGTTGCCGCCGAAGGTCATCGCGCCGAGCGAGATCTCCGAGACGTACACCCCGGTGTTGCCCAGCAGTCGGTACTTCACGTGTGTTGCTCCTCGTGTTGGGTCGGAGGCCGAGGTCAGGCACTCCGTGGTCACTATGTCGGACACTGTGTCCGGCGACGAGCGTACGTCGCCCGACCCGCCCCCGGCCACCTAGGATTCCGGCTATGCCCTCGATCACCCGTCGCCGCCCACGCAACCCCGACGGACGCGCGGCCGTCGAAGCGCGGGTGCTGGCGGCCACCGAGCGGCTCCTGAAGCAGGGGACCCGCTTCACCGACCTCGGCGTGCAGCGGATCGCCGCCGAGGCCGGCGTGGCCCGCTCGACCTTCTACACCCACTTCCGGGACAAGACCGAGCTGCTCATGCGCCTGGCCGGCACCATGCGGGAGAGCTCGTTCGACCGCACCGGCGAATGGAACCCGGGCGGCCCCGGCGACCCGCTCGCGCAGTTGACCGAGGTCTTCGCCGACGTGATCCGGATCTACCGGACGTACGCCCCGGTGCTGGCCGCGGTGAGTGAGGTCGCCGCCTACGACGAGGCGGTCCGGGAGTACTGGGCGGCCGGGCTGGAGCAGTTCGTGACCCGCACCGCGGAGCTGCTCCGCGTCGAGCAGCAGGCCGGGCGTACCCCCGCCGACCTGGACGTGACCACGGCCAGCCGGTTGATCGTGATCGGCGGCGACCGCTTCCTGGCCGACCACGTCAGCACCACCTCGGCCGACCCCGACACCGACGCGGCAGCCGCCCGGGAGCTGGCCGCGACCTGGTGGTACGGCGCCTACCGCCGACCCGCCTGACCGCCGAGGGCCCGGCCTGACGCCGACCGCCTCGCGAGCGGTCAGGTCGGGGCCTCAGATCATCGTCTGGGACTTGGCCTCCATGTCGGCGGCGGCCTCCTCCTTCGACTCCCGGGTCAGCGGCTTACCACCAGGTGCCGGGGCCTCACCGCCGAGCGGGTCCGCCCCACCGGTGGCACCCTGCGGGCCGGCGCCCCGCAACTGGGTGTTGGGCAGCATCAGGGTGACCAGCACCGCCACGATCGCGATCAGGCCGGCGGTCAGGAAGACCATGTCCAGCGCGTCCACGAAGGCACCCTGGATTGCCGCGCGTACCGGCCCCGGCAGGGCCAGGATGGTGGCCGGGTCGTTGATCGAGATGTTGGCACCACCGCTCGCCGCCACGGCGGCCTGCTCCTGCGGCGGAAGCTGCGCGATCGCACCGGGCAACCGGTCGGCGAGCCCGCCGGTCAGCCGGGACGAGAGCACCGTGCCGAGGATCGCCACCCCGAACGAACCCCCGAGCGACCGGAAGAAGGTCGCCGAGGAGGTGCCGGCGCCCAGGTCGCGTACGGACACCGCGTTCTGTACCGCCAGGATCAGCGACTGCATGCACAGGCCCAGCCCGACGCCGATCACCACCATGAAGCCGAACGCCACCCACAGTGAGGTGGCCACCTCCAACTGGGTGAACAGGAACATACCGGCCAGGAGGGTCACCGAGCCGGCCACCGGGAACCACTTGTACCGCCCGATCCGGGTCATCGCACGGCCGGTCAGGATCGAGGTGATGATGATGCCAGCCATCATCGGCAGCATCAGCAGACCGCTGCGGGTCGGCGAGGCGCCCTTCACGATCTGCAGGTAGAGCGGGATGAAGATGATCGAGCCGAACATCACCAGACCGATGATGAGCAGGGCGGAGTTGGCAAGCGCGAAGGTGGCGCTCTTGAACAGCCGCAGCGGCAGGATCGGCTCGGCCACCCGGGCCTCCTGCAGGACGAAGAGCACCCCGAGCACCGCGCCGACGACGAAGAGCGTGATGATCACGCCGGAGCCCCACGCGTACTCGTTGCCGCCCCAGCTCAGCGCGAGCAGCAGGGCACTCACCCCGGCCACCAGCAGGCCGGCGCCGAGCCAGTCGATCGCGTGGTCCCGACGTTCGAACGGGATCAGCCGCATCACGTGGTAACAGACGACGATCGCCAGGATCGCCAGCGGCACGTTGATGTAGAAGATCCACCGCCAGTCGGTCTCCGCGAAGTAACCACCGACCAGCGGCCCGGCGACCGACGAGATCCCGAAGACCGCGCCGAAGAGGCCCTGGTACTTACCACGTTCCCGGGGAGACACCACGTCCGAGATGATGGTGAACGCGAGCGTCAACAGACCACCGGCACCGAGACCCTGGATGCCCCGGGTGACGATCAGCTGGGTCATGTTCTGCGACAACCCGGCCAGCAACGAACCGACCAGGAACGTGCCGATCGAGAAGAGGAAGACCGGTCGACGCCCGTACAGGTCGGCCATCTTGCCGTAGAGCGGTGTGGAGGCGGTCGAGGCAAGCAGGTACGCGGTCACCACCCAGGAGTAGTGGTTGATACCGCCCAACTCGCCCACGATCGTCGGCAGTGCCGTACCGACGATCGTCTGGTCCAGCGCGGCAAGCAACATGCCGGTCATCAGGCCCAACATGAGCAGCCGGATCTGCTGACGATTCAGCACCGGTGCGTCGGAAGCTTCGGTGGTCATGTGCCCTTCTATCCCGACAGCCGGAGAACATGCGCCGAACCACCCAACCCGATGGCGTTGATCATGAAGTTGTTGCCACCACGCACGGCGTGTCGTGACAACAACTTCATGATCAACGGAGAGGGGCGGGGGTCAGGGGGTGGTGGTGAAGGTTTTGGTGATCTGCTGGCAGAAGGCGGGCAGGTCGTCGGGTTTGCGGTGGTTGAAGGACTGGATGGAACCGGGCTTCAGCGACACCAACTCGGCCGTCGCTCCGGCGTTCTCGACCGCCTCACGTGGCTGGACGTACTCGACCTCCTCGACACCGTCGGCGGCCAGGAAGGCGATCCGCTTGCCCTGCAATGTCGTTGCCATCTCGATGCAACTCCTCTCCGGGTACCCCAATCCCCTTCCCGCCCGGGAACGCCCGAAACAGGTCGGAACAGGTCGGGACAGGTCGGGACAGGCTGCGACACGTCCGGGCAGGTGCGGACCGCTCAGCAGCCATCGAAGGTCACCCGACCCGCCGGGGCCGGCCGGCGCGCAGGTTTGTCCGGGAGGCCGCTGGGGACCCGGGGAGGCATGGCAGGAGCAGCAGCGGAACAGCGCCGGCTCGCCACCGTCGTGGAGAGCTGGCTCGGACGCCCAGTCCTGATCGTCGGTGACGCCATGTTGGACGAATGGCGGTTCGCCGACTCCGACCGGCTCTGCCGGGAGGCGCCCGCCCCGGTCCTCACCCTGCGGCGGCGGATCTCGGCCGCCGGTGGGGCCGCGAACACCGCCGTCAACGTCGCCGCCCTCGGCGGCCGGGCGGTGCTGGTGGCACCCGTCGGCGCCGACGTCGCCGGGGACGAACTGCACGACTGCCTGGACCGCGCGAGTGTCTGGGACCGCACGGTCAACCAACCCGGACGGCCCACCCCGGTGAAGCGGCGGATGCTCGCCGGCAACCAGATCCTGCTACGCGAGGACTCCGGCGACCCGGAGGATGCCCTGGACCACGACGGTGTGGGCCGGCTGCTCACCGCCCTGAGCTGCGCCACCGAGGAGTTGCGCGCCGCCGCCGGTGGGGAGGCGCCGACCCTGGTGGTCTGCGACTACGGCCTGGGCGCGCTGCCGGCGGCGGTCCGCGGGTGGCTGGTCACCAACCGCGAGCGGTACGCCACGGTCGCGCTGGACGCCCACGACCTGGCCGACTGGCGGGGCCTCGCACCGACGGTGGTCACCCCCAGTTTCGCCGAGGCGACCCGGCTGTTGGCCCGTGCGGGCGGCACCACCCGACCGACCGGCGGCACCGAACTGCACCTGGAACACCCGCACGGCGACCCGACCGACGGCCCCTCCGAGATGACCGTGGGCGCGGCCCCGGGCGCGGTACGCACCGACGACAACACGGCCGAGCCGCCCCGGCCCGGGCACCCGGGGCCGGTCGGCGAACCCACCCCGGGGGAGGGACGGGTGGCCCTCACCGGTGACGGGCTCAGCGTCACCGGCACCGGCGTCACCGTCAACACCCGGGCCGGTGAGGGCGTCGACCGCGCTGTCCTGGCCGAGTCGCGCCTGGCCGAACTGCGGGCCCACACCGGCGCCGACGTGGTCGCGGTGACCCTGGACACCGAGGGCGCGGTGGTCGGCGGGGCCGACGGGGAGCCCCGACGCAGCCACAGCACACCGGTGCCGGCGAGCCACGCCGTGGGTGCCGGCGACGCGTACCTGGCGGCCATGACGTTGGCCCTGGCCGCCGACGCGCCGCTGCCCACCGCCGCCCAACTCGCCCAACTGGCGGCCACCATCACCGTCTCGGACACCGGCACCTGCGTGTGCCGGCGGGACGACCTGCTCGCCGCGCTCGACCAGCCGACCGACACCGCGGGCCACCCCGCGCTCGTCGGTGGGGACGAGTTGGACACGATCGTCGCCGCACACCGCGAGGCGGGACGGTCGATCGTCTTCACCAACGGCTGCTTCGACGTGCTGCACCGGGGGCACGTGCGCTACCTGGAGCAGGCCCGCGCATTGGGCGACCTGCTCATCGTGGCGGTCAACTCGGACGGCAGCGTACGACGTCTCAAGGGCCCGGACCGGCCGGTCAACCCGGCCGAGGACCGGGGTGCCCTGCTCGCCGCGCTGGCCTGCGTGGACCACGTGGTGCTCTTCGAGGAGGACTCACCCGCCGCGCTGATCGAGGCGGTCCGACCGGACGTGTACGTCAAGGGCGGCGACTACCCGCCGGAGCTGGTGCCGGAGGCGCCGCTGGTGCGGCGACTCGGCGGTCAGGTGCGCACCCTGGGGTACGTGCCGGACCGCTCCACCTCGGCGATCATCGAGCGGATCCGCTCGCACAGTCAGGACCCGTCGCCACACCTGACCGACCGGGAGCCGGACCCGTCGCTGCGCACCCGTACCCAGGCGTCGTGAACCGCCCCCTCGGCCTCGGCACCCCGGCGGAGTTCCGCGCCGACCGGCTCGTCGACGTGCTGATTCCGACCCGGAACCGGCCCGCCGAGCTGGCTGTCACCCTCGGCGGGCTGGCCGCCCAGGAGGGGTTGCCCGGTTTCGGGGTGGTCGTCAGCGACCAGTCCGACGGGGATCCGGCGTACGCGCACCCCGCCGCGGCCACCATGGTCCGGGCGCTGCGCCACCGGGGTCACCCGGTGCTGCTGACCCGCCGGCTGCCCCGGCGAGGGCTGGCCGAACACCGGGCGTACCTGCTCGCCGCCTCGGCCGCCCGGTACGTCCTCACCCTCGACGACGACATCTGGCTGGAACCGGGGACGCTGCACCGGCTGGTCACCGCGATCGGTGAGTTGGGCTGCGGGTTCGTCGGCAACGGCGTGCACGGGCTCTCGTACGTCGACGACGTGCGGCCGGAGTCGCACGGCCACTACGAGGAGTGGGCCGGCCCGCCCACCCCGGAGCGGATCCGGCCCGACACTCCGCAGTGGAACCGGGCCCGGATCCACTCCGCCGCCAACCTGCTGCACATCACCGAGCAGTTGGCGCTGCCGGCGGGCGAGTGGCGGGCGTACAAGGTCTCCTGGATCGGCGGGTGTGTGCTCTACGACCGGGCCAAGCTCGTCGACGCGGGTGGCTTCGACTTCTGGCGTCGCGTACAGGAGAAGCACCAGGGTGAGGACGTGGCCGCCCAGCTCGCCGTGTTGGCCCGCTACGGCGGGGCGGGCATCGTGCCCAGCGGCGCCTACCACCTGGAGTCCCCCACCACGGTCACCGACCGGGACGTGGAGGCGTGGGAGGTCGTTCTCGCCGAGGAGGACACCCCGCAGCCGGCCTGAGCGGCGTCACCGGGGAGGAAGCAGTTCCCGGGCGGCCTCCAGCACCTCGGCCACCGGGACGTCCGTGACGAAGGAGTCCCGGTGCGGGCACTCGCCGTCGCCCGGCCGGTGCGGGTAGATGCCGGGCGTGCAGTCGACACCGCAGACCGGGCAGTGCACCGTCCAGGAGCAGATCGGCCGGTGCCGGCCGCGCAACGGACTCGCCGTGTTGATCAGGTTGCCGACCCAGAAGATGCCCACGGTGGGCGCACCCACCGCGGCGGCCACGTGCAGCGGGCCGGTGTCGTTGGAGACGACAAGCGCGCAGTCCGCGTAGCAACCGAGCAACCCGCCGAGGCTGAGCGTGCCCACCAGCGGTCGCACCGGCACCCCGGCCGCCGCGACCACCCCGTCGACCACGTCCCGCTCGGCGGGCGTGCCGGTGACGAGCACCTCGTACCCGTCCCCGTGCAGCGCCCGGGCCACCTCGGCGAAGCGTTCGGCGGGCCAGCGGCGGCGGGTGTCGGAGGCGCCCGGATGCAGCGCCACCCGGGGCCGGTCGGCCGGACCGAGCACCCCTGTCGCCTCGACCCGGTCGGCGTCGGTCACCGCAAGCGTCGGCACGATCGTGGTGGCGGGTGCTCCCACGAGCGCCACCACCTCCAGGTAGCGGATCACCTCGTGCTGGTAGTAGACGTAGCGGAGCCACCGATCCAACGGCGGCGCGTCCTCGGCGCGCAGACCGACGGTCACCCGGGCACCAAGCCGGCTGACCAGCGGATTGGAATTGGCGCCGCCCCCGTGGATCTGCACCGCCAGGTCGAAGCCCGCACCGGCGGCAGCGGCCACGAAGTCGTCCATCGACGACTCCGGCTCACCCGGGTCCGGCGTACGGATGCCGGGTGCCGGCGGCACCACGAGCACCCGGTCCACCGGGCCGGGCCGGTCACGCCAGAGCTTCGCGTGCCACGGCGCGCCGAGCAACACGATCTCCGCCGAGGGGTACGCCGCACGCAGCGCGTCCAGCGCCGGCAGGGTGAAGATGAAGTCGCCGAGCGCGTTGGCGCGCAGCACGGCGATCCGCCGCACGTCGGGGAGGCGCTCGGCGGCCGGGCCGAGCACGGACGCGGTGACCACCCGGCCCGCTACGGCCGGTCGATCTCGCCGGCGGTGTCCGGGCGGTGCAACTCCCGGTCCGCGGCCGGGTCGGCCGGCATCGGCGTACCCATGGAGTGGTCGCCGGAGCGCGGCCCGGTGCGGCCCACGGTGATGGTGCGCGGCGCGGGCCGGGTCGCCCGGGGCAGGCGCACCCGGAGCAGGCCGTGGTCCATGACCGCGTCGATGGTGTCCGGGTCGACCCGCGACGGCAGGTTGACCCGGTACTCGAAGCCACGCGTCTCGAAGCCACCGGGGATGCCGTGGTCGGCGTTGACCTCCGCCTCCGAGCGGGCCCGCACGCACAACTCGCGGTCGTCCAACTCGACCGCGACCTCCTCCGGGGCCACCCCGGGCAGCCGGACGACGACCTCCCAGCCGTCCGAGGTCTCGGTCAACTCGACGTCGGACGCCCCGGCCCTGCCACCGACCAGGCGGCTCAACTCGGCGCGCAGCGACTGCAACTCCCCCATCGGGTCCCAGCCCTGTTGCCGGCTGCCCCGCCAGCCCCGACCGAAGCCACCGGACTGCTGCTCGCTCATCACATCTCTCCGATCCGCTGGGCTGCCGTCGGCGGCCGTAGTGAGCTGGGCGCGTCCAGGCCGGCGTCCCGGTCGACGCCCACACCGAGCCGGTCGACCAGCTCGCCACCGAGCCAGGCGCTGATGCCGAGGATCGCCACCGCGACCACCTCGATGGCGACGAGTGCCCCACCGGCGGCTCGGGACTCCGCGTTGAGCCGCACCGCCCAGACGGCGGCGAAGAGCAGGATCACCGCGACGTTGGCCCCCGCGTGCAGCAGACCCACCCGCTTGGCGCGGGTGCCGGCCGGGATCGCCAACAGGTCGAACGAGCCGGCCGCCGCGGCGAGCAGCCCGCCGATCAGGCCGACGGTGATGTTCCAGTAGGCGACCTCGCCGAGAAAGTCGGGACCACCCACGGTGTCCACCAGGTCGAACAGCACCGCGGTGGCCAGCAACGCGACCGGGAACATGACCAACATCGGATGGACCGGGTGGCCCAGTACCTTGAGTCGGCTCTCCATCTCCCGGCCTCCACTTGTCGGCGTCCTGCTCAACGGTCACGTGCGGCGGGCGTCGGGTGAGCCCGTACCCCAGGCGACCTGGCACAAACCTCGTGCTGGTCACGGCGGCCTAGGCTGACGAACGGTGGTGCCCGCCACCGGATCAACGGCTCGGGGAGGACCAACGTGACGGTGGAGATCACCTCGCACGAGGAGTTACGCGAACTGCTCGGCGTGCCGAACGCACGGGCCGCCAACAAGGAACGCCCCCGCCTGCACGAACGGGATCGCGAGTGGCTCGCCGCCTCGCCGTTCTGCCTGGTGGCCACGGCCGGCGCGGACGGCAGCTGCGACGTCTCCCCCAAGGGCGACCCGGCGGGGTTCGCCCTGGTGCTCGACGACACGACGATCGCGCTGCCCGAACGGCCGGGCAACAAGCGGGCCGACGGCTACCACAACATCATCGACAACCCGCACGTCGGGCTGCTCTTCATCATCCCCGGGCGGACCGACACGCTGCGGATCAACGGGCGGGCCCGGTTGGTCAGCGACGCGCCCTGGTTCGACGAGATGCTGGTCAAGGGGCACCGGCCGGTGCTCGCCGTGGTGGTGGAGATCGAGCAGATCTTCTACCACTGCGCGAAGGCGTTCCTGCGGTCGGCGTTGTGGAAGCCGGAGACCTGGCAGCCCGACGCCCTGCCGTCGCGGGCACGTCTGGTCAAGGAGGTCGAGGCGCCGAACGAGAACCTCGAAGACCTGGAACGGTACTACGGCCCGGAGTACGCCACGAAGATCTACGTCTGAGCCGCACCGTCGGGCCGGCTCGGCTGACCTTCGGCATCCGGCTCGTCGTCACTCCAGACCGACCAGCCGGCCCGGTTGCCGAACGACTCGCGGGAGATCCCCGAGCCGGTCTCCGGCCACGCACCGAACCGGTCGTTGTGCAGGTGCGCGAAGAGATAACACATGCCTTCGCAGTCGGCGTCCGGCACCGCCATGGCGGGATTGGCGCGGACGGCCTCGTAGTAGGCCCGCCCCAGGGCGACGATGAACCCACGGGCGTAGAGGAAGCCGTCGTCCGACCCGTCGGTCACCTCGTGGATGTCCTCCCGATCGATGTCGTACAGCTTGCGCTCCACCACCCGGTCGAGATCCGTCAGCTCGGACCCGGTCAGCTCGGCGGTCAACTGCCGGAGCCGGCCCAGAAACGCGTCGAGCCAGGCGTCGATCGCATAGAGCGGTGCGTCGTCGTCGCCGTCGTCAGCGGCGGCGGCGGGGTCGCGCTCGACGAGGGCCTGACGCAACGCCAAGGGCTCGGCGCCCAACTCGGCCCAGGCCGCCTCGACGAGGGCCCACAGTCGGGCCTCGTCGGCGGGGGTGGGCATCGTCCCAGGTGCATCGGTGGTCACGGTCACCACCGGACCGTATCGACAGGCACCGACACTTCCGCCGGGACTCTGCTCTAGCGTTGCCATCGTGGACGATGACGCCTGGTTGGCAGCGACCCGCACCTCGTACGACACGGTCGCGGTCAGCTACGCGCGCCTGGTGCGTGACCTCCTCGCGGAAGCACCGTACGAACGAGCCGGGCTGGCCTCGTTCGCGGAGCTGGTGGAGGCCGCCGGCGGTGGCCCGGTCGCGGACGTGGGCTGCGGAACCGGGCGCATCACCGCCCACCTGCACACGCTCGGCGTCGACGCCTTCGGAATCGACCTCTCGCCCGGGATGATCGAGGTGGCCCGCCGCGATCATCCTGGGCTGAGGTTCGAGGTCGGCTCGATGACCGACCTCGACCTGGCCGACGACTCGGTCACCGGCCTGGTCGCCTGGTACTCCCTCATCCACATCCCCGACGACCGGATCGACGCCGTGTTCGCGCACTTCCGGCGGGTGGTGCGGCCCGGTGGCCCGCTGCTGCTCGGCTTCCACGTGGGCGACGAGACCACCCTCAAGACGGAGGGCTACGGCGGCCACCCGATGAACGTGCGCGTCCATCGCCGTCAGCCAGCCGAGGTGGCGGCCCGGATGCGTCAGCACGGGTTCACAGTGGATTCGCAGTCGACCGTCACGTCGGCGGAGAGCCGGCTCGGTGGGGTCATCGTCGGGCGGCGCCAGCCCTGATCGTCCGTTGTCAGGCCTCGGTCATCAGGGGTTGAGGTTCATCGTGGCGCACGGCACCCACTGGCCGACCGAAGAGCCCGGCCGCCGGCCCACCAACCCACACGGAAGCGGTGCCGGCGCGACACCCAGCCGAGGAGCGATGGCGTTGTACGCCAGCCGACCCATCACGTCGTAACCGCCAGGCGTGGGATGCACGCCGCACTCGTCCAGGTAGCCCTCGGGAATGGACTGGTAGTCGATCCAGGTCGGTACGCGGTTGCCGTACTCGTCGATCACCCGCACGCTGCGATAGATCGCGTCGTTGACCTTGGCTTCGCTCGCCGGCAGCCAGGCAGGGCTCGGACCCGGTGGCGTCGTGCAGCCAGTGGTGGCGTGCCCGGCGCTGTACTGCACCCAGGACGGGTACATGACGACCTCCGGGTCCAGGTCCAACGCGCTGTCGAAGAGCGTCCGGTAGGTGCGCTCGAAGGCGACGATCTGCGCCTCGCTGGCCGCCGACAGGTTGTTGTTGGTCCCGCAGTTCAGCAGGATCAGGTCAGGTTCGTGCGTGGTGACCAGGCTGGCCATCCGCGACGACCAGTAGTTGCAGGTCACCCCGCCGACAGCCGCGACGACGAACTCGTGCGGGACGCAGCTCTGGTCGAGCAGTCGCCCCAGTTCCGCACGGTAACCAGCGGTCGCCGACTCGGTCATCGTCGCGCCCTCGGTTATCGAATCGCCCACGGTCAGGATCTTCGTCGTGGGTCGCCCCGGCACCGGACAGGCGGCAGCGGAGGTCTGCGCGGCGACGGGTGTCTCGGTGGGGATCGGCGAGCCGACCGCCGCGAGAGCGAAGGCGATGGCACCTAACAGCGCGGGACGCAACTTCATGGATTCCCCCTTGCCACCGACGCGGCGGCTTGCTCGTCGTTGCCTGGAGTCGGCGCTGGGCAGACTAACGAAACGGTGTGGCCGTGGCGCGCCCGTGGCTGTCGCGTTCGCGGGTGCCGGCGGCGGTTTCGTCGACCTCGGAAACGGCGGAAGCCCAGGCCAATGACCTGGGCTTCCGTGCCGAGCCGCCTGACGGAATCGAACCGTCGACCTACGCATTACGAGTGCGTCGCTCTAGCCGACTGAGCTAAGGCGGCAACGATCAGCAAGTGTACGGCACCCCGGCGGCACCGCCCGAACGGGATACCCCCACGCAGCTACCCGCACCAAGCGGACATCTGGTCGTTTGCCGGACAGCGGATGATCCAGGGCGGGACTACGCTGCGGCGGGTGAGCGACGAACGCGACGACTCCCCCCAGCCCGAGCGTCCCGACCCCCCGCCGGCCGGTGAACGCGTCGCGCACCGCCCGCGCAGCACCGACCCGCTGGAGCTGGGCTTCACACCGCGCAAGCCGGTGCCGTGGCTGGCGCCGTTCCTGCTGATCAGCACCGGCATCCGGACGCTGCTCGCCGTGCTCTTCGGGGCGTACCTCGACAAACGTGAGTTGCAGAACGCGTTCGGCGACGACATCTTCCGCCAGGTCGGGCCGGACGGCGGGCTGTGGCTCGACTACGTGGCCGACCTCGGCGACGGTTTCAACTCCACCTACTCGGTGGCGTACCTGCTGGCGCAGCCGGAGCTGACCGTCGACGGGCACCGCCTGCCCCGGGCGCAGACCCTGGTGATGGGCGGCGACCAGGTGTACCCGTCGGCGGCCTACGCCGCGTACGAGGACCGCTGCAAGGGCCCCTACCAGGCCGCCCTGCCGGTGGCGCCGGCCGAGAAGCCCACGCTCTTCGCGGTGCCCGGCAACCACGACTGGTACGACGGCCTCACCGCGTTCCTACGGTTGTTCGTCCGCTCCCGGGACCGGAACTTCGCGGGCTGGGCCACCGGGCAGTCCCGGTCGTACTTCGCCGTGGAGTTGCCGGCCGGCTGGTGGTTCCTCGGCGTCGACGACCAGTCCGGCTCCTACCTCGACGATCCGCAGCTGGCCTACTTCGACGAGGTGGCCCGGCGGCTCGGGCCGGAGTCCAAGGTGATCATCGCCGCGCCCTCGCCGACCTGGATCAAGGCCGCCGACAACCCCACCGCGTACGACTCGATCGACTACTTCATCCGGACGATCATCGATCCGACCGGGGCGCGGGTGCGGCTGCTGCTCTCCGGCGACCTGCACCACTACGCCCGCTACTCCGGGCCGGACCGGCAGCTGATCACCTGCGGCGGCGGCGGCGCGTACCTCTACCCCACGCACAAGCTGCTGGAGCGCATCGAGGTGCCACCGCGGGACACGCTGGCCCGCAAAGCCAGCTCGGCCCGACCGTACGACCTGGTGGCCCGCTACCCCGACGCCGCACGGTCCCGCCGCTACGGCTGGGGCATCTTCCCCCGGCTGCCGTTCCGCAACCCGGGCTTCACGACACTGCTCGGCACTCTGCACACGCTGCTGATGCTGGCCATGGCGGGTGCGACGGCGAACTGGGCCGACAGCACCGACCAGCGACTGTTCAGCGTCCCGCTGGTGCTGATGGTGATCGTGACGGTGCTGGGGGCGGCCCTGTTCGCCAAGCCGCCGAGCGCGAGCGGCAAGCGTCACGCGCGGCACTGGATCCTGGGCGTTGGCCACGGCGTGGCGCAGGTGGCCCTGGCTGCGGCCGGCACCTGGGCGTGGTTGGCACTGCCGTTCTACGGCTGGCCGTGGCCACTGCCGGCGGCCGCCGCAGCGGTGCTCTACGGCCCGGTCATCGGCCTGGTCGCCAGCCAACTGGTGGCGGCGTACCTACTGGTGGCCAGCTCGTTCGGGGTGAACGTCAACGAGCTCTTCGCCGGCCAGGGCATCGAGGACTCCAAGTCGTTCCTGCGGCTGCGCATCGACCCGGACGGCACGCTGACCATCTACCCGCTCGGGGTGGACCGGGTCTCCCGCGACTGGCAGGTGAACCCCGACCAGTCCCCCACCGAAAGCTGGCTGACCCCCAAGGCCCCCCTGACCCCCCACCTGACCGAACCCCCCACAGTCCTCCGCTAACCCCCCACCCACCCACCCCCCCACCCACCCCCCAACCCCACCTTGTTGATAAAGAGGTATGCGTAACGCCAAGGCCGAATTTTGAC
>NZ_JBEZGM010000050.1:0-28771 GCF_040649995.1 Micromonospora sp. NPDC048835
CGCCCCCCGCCGGGGGGGGGGGGTTTGGGGGGGGGGCCGGGGGCGGCCCCCCGCGCCGCCGCCCCCCCCCCCCCCCCGCCCCCCCCGCCCCCCCCCCCCCCCCCCGCCGCCCCCCCCCCCCCCCCCCCCCCCCCCCCGGCCGGTGTTCCAGCGACTGTTCGGCAGTCGTCGTGCGTAGGACTGCTCAGCAGTCGTAGTACATGGCGAACTCGTGCGGGGTCGGGCGCAGACGCACCGGGTCGACCTCGTTGGCGCGCTTCCAGTCGACCCAGGTGGAGATCAGGTCGGGCGTGAAGACGCCGCCGTCGAGCAGATAGTCGTGGTCGGCCTCGAGCGAGTCGAGCACGGCCGGCAGGGAGCCGGGGACCTGCTTGACGTCGCCCCACTCCTCCGGCGGGAGGTCGTAGAGGTCCTTGTCGATCGGCGTCGGCGGCTCGATCTTGCTCTTGATGCCGTCCAGGCCGGCCATCATCATGGCGGAGAAGGCCAGGTAGACGTTGGCCGACGGGTCCGGAACGCGGAACTCGACGCGCTTGGCCTTCGGGTTGCTGCCGGTCACCGGGATGCGGGTGCAGGCGGAGCGGTTGCGCTGCGAGTAGACCAGGTTGACCGGCGCCTCGAAGCCGGGCACCAGGCGACGGTACGAGTTGACCGTCGGGTTGGTGAAGGCCAACAGCGACGGGGCGTGGTGCAGCAGACCGCCGATGTACCAGCGGGCCATGTCGGACAGGCCGGCGTAGCCGGTCTCGTCGTAGAACAGCGGCTCACCGTTGAGCCAGAGGCTCTGGTGGGTGTGCATGCCGGAACCGTTGTCACCGAAGAGCGGCTTGGGCATGAACGTCGCGGTCTTGCCGTTGGCCCAGGCCTCGTTCTTCACGATGTACTTGAAGAGCTGGAGCTGGTCGCCGGCGTGCAGCAGCGTCGAGAACTTGTAGTTGATCTCGGACTGGCCGGCGGTGCCCACCTCGTGGTGCGAACGCTCCACAGTGAAGCCGGTGTCGACGAGACGGCGCACGATGGAGTCGCGCAGGTCGGCGTAGTGGTCGACCGGGGGCACCGGGAAGTAGCCACCCTTGTACGCGGTCTTGTAACCGCGGTTGCCGCCGGCCTCCTCGCGGCCGGTGTTCCACGCGCCCTCGATCGAGTCGATGTAGTAGAACGACTGGTGCGCCGAGGTCTCGTGGCGGATCGAGTCGAAGATGTAGAACTCCGCCTCGGCGCCGAAGTACGCGGTGTCGGCGATGCCGCTGGCCGCGAGGTACGCCTCGGCCTTCTTCGCGACGTTGCGCGGGTCGCGGGTGTACGCCTCGCGGGTGAACGGGTCGTGGATGAAGAAGTTCAGCGCGAGAGTCTTCTGCGCGCGGAACGGGTCGATGAACGCGGTGGCGACATCCGGGAGCAGGAGCATGTCCGACTCGTGGATCGCCTGGAAACCGCGGATCGACGAACCGTCGAACGCGAGGCCGTCGGTGAAGAGGTCGTCGTTGACGGACTCGACCGGCAGGTTGAAGTGCTGCATCACGCCGGGAAGGTCACAGAAACGAACGTCGACGAACTTCACGTCCTCGTTCTTGAGGTATCGCAGCAGTTCCTCGGGATTGGCGAACACACATCCTCCTGGCACGTCCACTGGGTGGCTAGGCTTCTGGCGACGCTAGGGCCGGGGGGTTGCCCGGCCGTGTCTCCGTTGTTTCTGCCGTGTTACGTCCCTCGCGCAGCGTCAGCGACGCTCCGGTCGACGCCTCGGTCCGCTGCGAACGCCGTACCGACTGTGCCAGTCTAGTGACATCTGATGCGTTTGGCCTGAATCGGCACACAGTGACGACGGCACCCGGCAGGCCCTCATTCCGGCGCGGATACCCTTGACCGCTGTGACCAATCCGCACACCCCGGCAGCGCCAGCCACCGACCCCACCTTCACCCCACCGACCCTCGGGCGGCGGTTCGGTGCCCTGATCATCGACTGGGTGCTCTGTCTGCTGGTGTCCAACTTCTTCGCCGATCCGGTACGCGACGACTGGGCACCGGTTTTGGTACTGGTCCTGGTGTACGGCTTCTTCCTCGGCCTGTTCGCCCAGACACCCGGCATGTACATCACGAAGATCCGCTGCGTGAACTGGCACGACGGCGGTCGGATCGGAGTGCTCCGAGGGCTGATCCGGGGGTTGCTGCTGGCCCTCGTCGTCCCCGCGCTGATCATGGATGAGCACCGCCGGGGGCTGCACGACCGACTCGCCGACTCGGTCATCGTCGACGCCCCCCGTAGCTGAACCGCCCCTCGGCGTCCCCAAAACGCCTGAACCGAGCCTCGACCTCCCCAAGATCGCGCCTGGGCCGAGTCTCGGCCTCCCCAAGATCGTGCCCGATCATTGATCTAGTGGCCTGCACACGGCGGAGGCCCCGACTCCCACGTTCGAGCACGATCATGACTCTGCCCGCGCCGGCCCCGCGCCCGCGTCGCCAAGATCCCGCAACATCAGGGATGTTGCTGTCTCGCCCGCGGGGCGCGGGGCGGCATGGGGGAGTACACGAAGGAGCCGGACCCGCCAGGGTCCGGCTCCTTCGACGCGTACCTCTTGGGGGTCAGCGGCCCCGCGACTGGCGGAAGGCGCCCGGCGGACGCATGTTCTTCGGGATCGCGCCCTTGGGCATCTGCGGTCGGGCGGTGAGGGCCTTGAGTCGCTTGTCCAGCGAGTTGACGTCCTTGCCGGAGAGGGCGCGGGGCAGGCGCAGCAGCGTGGTGCGGAGCTTGCGGATGGGCAGCTCGCCCTCGTCCTGCCCGATCACGTAGTCGTGCAGGGGAGCGGAGCCGATCACCTTGGACAGCCGTCGCTTCTCCTGGCCGAGCAGCCCGCGCACCCGCTGCGGGTTGCCCTCGGCCAGCAGGATCACGCCCGGACGGCCGATCACCAGGTGGACCATGTCCATCTGGGTGGTCGAGCTGACCGCCGGGGTCACCCGCCAGTCGCCGCGCATGTTCTCCATGATCTGCGCCGCCGCGCCGGGTTGCCCCTCGGCGGCGTTCATCATCGCCTTGTTGGACCGCAGGTTGAGCACGATCAGCACCGCGAGCAGGACGAACAGGATGCCGATCGGCAGCCAGATCCAGCTCCAGAGGATGACCGCGACCACGGTGAGCGCGAGCGGGATCAGCACCGCGGCGGCGACCAACGGCGCGAACCACCGGTCCTGCTTGGCGGTGAACTGGAACACCATCCCGATCTGCTTCAGCCGCTGGCCGAACGAGACCTTCTCCTGGGGCTTTGCCATGCCAAAGAGTCTAGTGGTCGCCGCCTGCCCCGTTGATCCGCGTCCGGGTGCCGGGGCAACTGAGTACCTTACGTCGCCTGCGGCTCCCGAACCGGACGGGTAAGGAGGGTGCCGACCGGGAAGATGAGGCATCGTGCCCATGCCCGGGTGGGGCCTTCGCGCGAAGAGTCGTCAGCAGCAGACGACGACGCCACGAAGGAGCCCGACATGTTCGGCAACGACGCAGACTTCCTGCTCACCCTGCACCGTTCCCACGCCGCCGAGTTGCGCGCCGACGCGGCCGCCGACCGGCTCGCCCGGTCGCTGCCCCGTCCGGTCAGCCGCGGGTGGTTGGGCCGGCGCCGGCAGGCCGGTCGCACCAGCGACGCCCGCCGGTGACCACACCCAACGCGGCCGCCACGTTCACCGCGCCCAACGCGGCCACCACGTCGACCGTGCCCAACGCGGCTGCCAGGGTCACCGCGTCGGCCGGAGGTGTGGCTCGACCGGAGCCGTCCCCGTCGCCCGGCCACCGGCCGATCGGCGGGGACGGTGGGGCGGGCCGCCATGGCATGCTCGACCATGTGACCGTACGCGCCGCCAGTTCCGTCCTCGTCGGGCGTCACCGCGAGATCGCGGCACTACGGGACGCGCTGGGTCGGGCGCGGGCCGGGGAGCCGACGACGGTGCTTGTCGGCGGCGAGGCGGGTGTGGGTAAGACCCGGCTGCTGGAGGAGTTCGCCGGCTGGGCCACCGAGGGCGCGGCACGGGTGCTCGTCGGCCAGTGCCTGGAACTGGGCGAGGCGGGTCTGCCGTTCGCGCCGTTCGCCGCCGCGCTGCGTGCGGTGCTCCGCGCCGACGGTCCCGAGGTCTTCGCCGGCTACGAGGCGGAGTTCGCCCCGCTCCTGCCGGAGTTGGGCCGCGTCTCCGCGACGCTTGCCACCGCACGGGCCGTCCCGCTCAGCGACGCCCCGCGCGGCTACCTGTTCGACCTGGTCGCCGAGCTGTTCCAACGGCTGGCCGATGTACGCCCGCTGGTCCTGATCATCGAGGATCTGCACTGGGCCGACCGCTCCACCCGTGACCTCATCGGGTTCCTCGTCCGGGCGGCGAGGCCGGCCCGGCTGCTGCTGGTCTGCACCTACCGCACGGACGAGTTGCAGCGCGGGCACCCGCTGCGCCCGTTCCTCGCCGAACTGGACCGGGCCCGGGGCGTGGAACGGGTCGAGCTGGGCCGCCTGGACCGTGACGGCACCGGCGCGATCCTCGCCGACCTGCTCGGCGTCGAACCGCTCGCCCGGGCCGTCGACGATGTGCACGACCGCACCCAGGGCAACCCCCTCTTCATCGAGGAGTTGGCCGTCGCCGGCGACCCGGTCGGCTGCGCGGCGCTCCCCGAGACGCTGCGTGACCTGCTGCTGGCCCGGGTGGACCGACTGCCCGAGCCGGCCCAGCGGGTGTTGCGGATCGCGGCGGCCGGCGGCACCCGTTTCGCCCATGACCTGCTCGCCGAGGTCGCCGGGCTGCCCGAGGCCGAATTGGAGGACGCGTTGCGCGCCGCCGTCGCCGCCCAACTGGTCGTGGCCGACCGGGACGGTGACTACGAGTTCCGGCACGCGCTGGTCCGCGAGGCGGTGCACGACGAGTTGCTTCCCGGTGAGCACGCCCGGCTGCACGCCCGCTTCGCCGCCGCCATCGAGGCCCAACCGCACCTGGTCGCCGCCGGCCGGGCCCCGGCCGAGATCGCCCACCACTGGTACGCCGCCCACGACCACCCGCGTGCCCTCGTCGCCGCCCGCGCCGCCGCGTGTGCCGCCGCCGACAGGTACGCGTACGCGGAGCAGCGCCGACTGTTGGAGCGGGCGCTGGAGTTGTGGGAGCTGGTGCCGGACGCCGCCGACCTGCTCGGCATGGACCATTTGGCGCTGCTGGAGCAGACGCTCAGCGCCGCGGTCACCGCCGGCGACTTCAGCCGGGCCATCACCCTGACCCGGGCCGGGCTGGCCGAGGTGGACGCCGACGCCGCGCCGCTGCGCGCCGCCCGCCTGCTGGATCAGCGGGGTCGACTGATGGCCGTGCTCGGCAAGAGCGACGGCAGTCGGGAGCTGGATGAGGCGTACCGGCTGGCGGCCGGGGGCCCGCCCGGCGTGGAGCGGCTCCGGCTGCTCGCCGACATCGCCACCCACCTGGTCAAGATCGATCCGCAGAAGGCGGCGCGGGTGGCAGCCGAGGCCGGTGCCGACGCCGAGGCTCTCGGCGAGCACGTGGCCCTGCTGTCGACGCGGATCGCGCTGCTCTGCCACGGCGAGCGGGACCTGACCGGTGGGCTGGCCGAGCTGGGCCGGGCGGCCGCCGCGGCCCGGGCGGCCGGGGACGCACCGACGCTTGTGCTCGCCATGGTGTTCGAGTCGGACATGCTCTGTGAGTTGGGCCGCTACGCCGAGTCCGCGCAGGCCGCCGAGGCCGGCGCCGCCGAGGCGCGACGGGTGGGGATCAGCCGCTCGACGGGGGCGTACCTGCTCTCCAACCGGGCGGAGGCGCTCATCGCGCTGGGACGGTGGGACGAGGCCGAGGCGGTCTGCGCGGAGGCCGCCCGGATCGACCTGTCCGGTGTCACCGGGCTGCACTGGCTCCAGTTGGGCGCGGGGCTGCGGTTGGCCCGCGCCCACCCCGGCGCCGAGGAGCTTGTCGACCGGGCGCTCACCTTCCTCGGCCGGCCCTACCTGTGGCCCAACCACCGCCTGCCCCTGCACGAACT
This sequence comes from Micromonospora sp. NPDC048835, assembly GCF_040649995.1. Taxonomy (NCBI): domain Bacteria; kingdom Bacillati; phylum Actinomycetota; class Actinomycetes; order Micromonosporales; family Micromonosporaceae; genus Micromonospora; species Micromonospora sp. NPDC048835. The sequence goes on from NZ_JBEZGM010000050.1 coordinate 6,008, forward strand.
GGCGATCGAGGCGGCGCTGGCCGCGGACGACAAGATCGAGGCGGTACGGGCGGCCCGTGTCGCGGTGGCCGACGAGAGTCTGCCGCGGCTGCCCCGGGAGGGCTGGCCGGTGCTCAGCGCCGCCGCGCGTACCGCAGCCCGGGTGAGTGACCGGGAGCTGGCAGCCGCCGTGGCGGCGCTCGCCACCGACCTGCCGGCGCGGCACCCGGCGGCCCGCGCGCACGCCGCCCAGGTCACCGCGCTGCTCGCGGTCGGCGACCAGGCGCTGCCGGCGTGGCGTACGGCGGTCGAGGCGTGGCGGGCCGACGGGCAGCCGTACCCGTTGGGGCGGGCGCTGCTGGCCCTGGCCGAGGTGACCGCCGCCGCCGGGGGCCGCGACGAGACGGCGGCAGCGGTCGTCGAGGCCACCGAGATCGGCCGCCGGTTGGGTGCGACGCCGCTGGTCGAGGCGGCCACCACCCTGGCGCGGCGGGTCGGCCTGCGCGGGGCGGCCGGGGGCGGGGCCGGCGCGGACCTGCTGACCGCCCGGGAGCGGGAGGTGCTGCGCCTGGTTGCGGAGGGGCACAGCAACAGCCGGATCGCCGAGCAACTGTTCATCTCGCCGAAGACGGCGAGCGTGCACGTCTCCCGGATCATCGCGAAGCTGGGCGTGACCAACCGGATGGAGGCCGCCGCCCTCGCCCACCGCCTCGGCCTGCTCACCGAGACCGCCGCCCCGCGCTGACGGCCCGCCGCGCCGCCGCGCTGAAGGGCCACCGCGCTGACGGCCCGCCGTGTCTCCACGGCCGCCGTGCCGCCGTGCCGCCGTGCCGCCGTGCCTCTACGCCGACGTGCCGCCGGCCGGCCGGCCCGCCACGCTGGAGGCCCGCCGCGCGGGCGTCCGTCGTCCGGTGTCAGCGCGGCAGGTAGATGCGCCAGCCGTCGACCGTGACCAGGTCGAGGCTGCCCGGCTCGGCGCGCTGTCGCTCGTCGAGCACGTCCGCCAGTGGGGAGCCGGTCGGCGCGACCCAGGCCGGTCTCGCCGCGCCGTCCACCTCGCGGCGGTACGCGGGGTAGCGGTCGAAGCCGGGGCGCAGGGTGTCGTCGACGACGGCACACACCACCCGTTCGGCGCTGGCGAAGGTGAGCCGGTTGCAGGTCCAGTAACCGGCTCGCACGTGCCGCACACCGAGCTGACGCAGGGTGCTCACCAACTCGGTGTGCCGGGCCTCGGCGGCCCGGGTCGCCGGCACTGTCTGCGCTGCCCGCCAGGTGGCGTGGGCGGCGGTGCCGAGCGTGGCGGCGAGCAACACCACCGCGACCGACCGGGCCAGCGTCGACCCGACGGCGTGCTCGCCGGTCGACGCGCGGCGCAGCCCGTGCCGAGCCGCCGCCCAAACCGGCCAGAGCAGTGCCGGCAGGGAGATGAGCAGGCAGGACAGGTAGCGGGAACTCTCCACCGGGGTGAGCCCGGCGGAACTGCTCACGGTGTACGCGCCGAGGGTGGTCACCGCGGCCAGCACGAGCGCCAGCCGAACCGCCGCCGCCACCCGGGCCGACACAACGCCGACAGCGGCGGGGTCGGTGGAGATCGGGGTCGGGCCGGGGCTGCGCAGGGCCCGCCAGGCGGTGACGCCGGCGATGGCCAGCAGCAGTGGCAGGACGAGCGCCCACCACAGCTGCCAGGTGGCGCACTGCCCGGGGGCGCAGAAGCCCATGCCCAGTCCGGGGCCGAGCACCAGAGCACCGTGCAGCCGGTCCGGCCAGCCGGCGTCGGCGTTTCCGCCGCTGGCCGCGAGGACGGCGTGCAGCGGGTTGCGTCCGGTCAGCGCGCTGTGCAGCAGCAGCGGGGCCGCCCCCAGCACGGCCGCCGCCCCGAGCAGCGCCCCGGCGGCACCCCACAGCTCCCGGCGGCAGAACCCGATGAGGACAGCGCCGGTGGCGGCCACGTACGGCAGCACGAGCGGGTCGACCCAGAGCATCAGCCCGGCCAGGAACCCCCACGCGGCCCAGCGCGCCAGCCGCCAACCGGGTCGCCCGGTGTCGGCCGTCCGCCCGTCGGGTCGCCGGGTGTCGGCCGTCCGCCGCTCCGGTCGACCGGAGGCGAGATCCACTGCGAGCAGGGCCAGCGCCACCCCGGCCGCGTTCATCTCGGGATAACCGCCGCCGGCGATGAGCTGGTTCTTGACGATCCGGTCGGAGCCCAGGGCCAGGAGTACGACCACCAGCAGCCCGAACCACCGGTCCCCGGTCAGTCGCAGCGTCAGCCGCCAGGCCAGCAGCAGGAACAGCGCGTACAGGGCAATCGTGGGCAGTCGCAGCCCGAGCAGCGACGGCCCACCGGCGAGGGCGAACCCCGGCGCGGCCAGGTACGCCTCGAGCGTGCCCATGTACTGCTGACCGTAGAACCAGACCGGGAAGCCCTCGCCCCGGGCGATGTGCAGCGCGGCCAACCCCATGGTGGCCTCGTCGCTGTTCGTCGGCGGCGCGGCGTTCAGCAGCAGCCAGAGGCGGTAACCCACCCCGCCGACCACGGCCAACCCGGTGAGCCAGCCGACCAGGCCGGCCGGTGCGCCCGGTCGCGGGCGGGGCGAGCCCGCACCGCGCGGCTGCTCGCGTACCCCGACGGTCATCACAGGATCATGACACCCGGGCGTGGAACGGCCGCGCGGCGCTGCCGGCGACGTCAGCTGACGACGGCGACCGAGGCGGCGGCGCGGGCGTCGATGGCCTGCTTGTAGAGCCGGCCGGCCCGGTACGACGAGCGCACCAGCGGCCCGCTCATCACGCCGGCGAAGCCAATCTCCTCGGCCTCCTCGCGCAGCTCCACGAACTCTTCCGGCTTGACCCAGCGGGTCACCGGGTGGTGGCGGGGGGTGGGGCGCAGGTACTGCGTGATGGTGATCAGTTCGCATCCGGCGTCGTGCAGGTCGCGCAGCGCCTGCGAGACCTCGGCCCGCTCCTCGCCCATGCCCAGGATGAGGTTGCTCTTGGTGACCAGGCCGTCGGCGCGGGCCTGCCGGATCACGTCCAACGAACGGTCGTAGCGGAATGCCGGCCGGATGCGCTTGAAGATGCGCGGCACGGTCTCCACGTTGTGGGCCAGCACCTCCGGGCGGGAGCCGAAGACCTCGGCCAACTGCTCGGGCACCGCGTTGAAGTCCGGGATCAGCAGCTCGACGCCGCAGCCGGGCTGCAGGGCGTGGATCTGCCGGACGGTCTCGGCGTACAGCCAGGCGCCGCCGTCGGGCAGGTCGTCCCGGGCGACACCGGTGATGGTGGCGTAGCGCAGCCCCATCGAGACCACCGACTCGGCGACGCGACGCGGCTCGTCGGCGTCGAACTCGGCCGGCTTTCCGGTGTCGATCTGGCAGAAGTCGCAGCGCCGGGTGCACTGGTCGCCACCGATGAGGAAGGTGGCCTCCCGGTCTTCCCAACACTCGTAGATGTTGGGGCAGCCGGCCTCCTGGCAGACGGTGTGCAGCCCCTCGCGCGAGACGAGCCCGCGCAACTGGGTGTACTCCGGGCCCATCTTGGCCTTGACCTTGATCCACGGCGGTTTGCGCTCGATCGGCGTCTCGGCGTTGCGCGCCTCGATGCGCAGCAGACGCCGCCCCTCAGGGGCTGCCGTCGCGGTGCGCGCTGCCTGGCCGGTCGTCGGCGCGGAGTGCTCGATCGTCACGAAAACGAGCCTACGCCGGACGGCAGCCGTCTATGTACGCCAGGCGACCGGCGTCACGCCCCAAACGTTGTGACGCCGGACACCGGAGTGTCGAAAATGTGCGTCACACGAGCGGGATTCGGGTGCTACGGTCACCGCCAACAGCGATGACGGAGCCGAGTAGCCCCCGACCCGCCAGTGCAGAGAGCCGCCGGTGCTGAGAGGCGGTCTGGCGCCGGGGTGCGAAGACCCTCCCGAGCTGCGGGAAGAACGGCGGCCACGCCAAGTAGATCCCGCCCGGCTGGCCCCGGTCACCAGGCGACGAACGAGGCCCCCGCTCCGGTGGGGGCGAAGGTGTGGTGGCACCGCGAGGTTCCCGCTCGCCCACACCTCCCTGGGGCTGATGCGACGCTTCGCCGCCCCGGGGCAGCGAAGCGTGGCGATCGACCGAGGAGCAACTCGCCATGCAACGAACCCTGTCCCACCACCTGCCCGCGCACGTCGGCACGACCGTGCGGATCGCCGGCTGGGTACACCGCCGCCGACTGCTCAAGTCGGTCGCGTTCCTGATCGTGCGGGACGCCGCCGGCCTGGCCCAGGTGGTCGTCACCGACCCGACCGTCCGCGCCGAGCTGGAGAAACTCACCGAGGAGACGGTCGTCGAGGTCACCGCGACGGTCACCGCGAACGACACCGCGCCCGCCGGGGTCGAGCTGACCGACCCGACGGTACGTCCACTCGGGCCGCCCGCCGTGCCACCACCGTTCGACCTGTACCGGCCGGCGCTCACCGCCAGCCTGCCCACCCAGCTGGACAACGCGCCCACCGCGCTGCGGCACCCCACCCGGTCGTCCGCGCTGCGGATCTCGGCGGCCGCGGTGGCCGGGTTCCGGGCCGCACTCGACGCCCACGACTTCGTGGAGGTCCACACGCCGAAGGTGGTCAGCTCCAGCACCGAGAGCGGAGCGAACGTGTTCGCGCTGGACTGGTTCGGCCGGCCCGCGTACCTGGCCCAGTCGCCGCAGTTCTACAAGCAACTGATGGTCGGCGTCTTCGAACGTGTCTACGAGGTGGGGCCGGTCTTCCGGGCCGAGCCGCACGACACCGTCCGGCACCTCGCGCAGTACACGTCGCTCGACGCGGAGCTGGGCTTCGTCACCGACCACCGGGACGTGATGCGCGTGCTGCGCGACACGGTGGCCGGGATGCTCGCCACCGTCGGCGAGCAGGCCGCTGGCGCACTTGCCACGCTCGGCGTCACCCCGCCGCAGGTGCCGGCGGAGATCCCGGCGGTGCACTTCACCGAGGCACTGACGATCGCCGGCGCACCCGCCGACGAGCCGGACCTCGCGCCCGCCCACGAACGCGCGCTCGGCGAGTGGGCCCGCCGCGAACACGGGTCGGACTTCCTCTTCGTCACCGGCTACCCGATGGCGAAGCGGCCGTTCTACACCCACCCGGACCCGGCGCGGCCCGCGTACTCGAACGGTTTCGACCTGCTCTTTCGTGGTCTGGAGCTGGTCACCGGCGGGCAGCGGCTGCACCGGCACGCCGACTACCTGGCGGCGTTGGCGGCCCGGGGTGAGCCGACCGGGCCGTACGCCGGTTACCTGGACGCGTTCCGGCACGGCATGCCGCCACACGGTGGCTTCGCCATCGGCCTGGAACGGTTCGTGGCCCGGCTGGTCGGTGCGGCGAACGTCCGCGAGGTCACCGCGTTCCCCCGTGACCTGCACCGGCTGACTCCGTGAGCGCAGCGGCCCCCGGCGGTAAGCCGGGGGCCGCTGCCTCAGACCTCGATGAGGGTGGAGAGTCGGCGCTCGACCACCGGCAGCACGTCGGCGACGCTGATCGGCCGACCAAGCTCGGCGGTGAGCGAGGTGACGCCCGCGTCCCGGATGCCGCACGGCACGATCCGGTCGAAGTACGTCAGGTCGCAGTCGCAGTTGATCGAGAAGCCGTGCAGGGTGACGCCCCGGGCCACCCGGATGCCGATGGCGGCCACCTTGCGGGCCGGCCCCCGGTCGTCCTCGGGCACCCAGACCCCGCTGCGCCCCTCGACCCGACCGGCGGTCAGCCCGAACTCGGCGCACACGTCGATGAGCAGCTCTTCGGTCCGGCGCACGTAGGCGACCACGTCCACCGGGTCGGGCAGGCGCAGGATCGGGTAACCGACGAGCTGCCCCGGCCCATGCCAGGTGATCTTGCCGCCACGGTCCACGTCGACCACCGGGGTGCCGTCCATGGGCCGGTCCCACGGTTCGGTGCGCTTGCCCGCGGTGTAGACGCTCGGGTGCTCCAGCAGCAGCACCGTGTCGCCGCGCTCGCCGGCCACCACCGACTCGTGCAGGCTCCGCTGCTCGTCCCAGGCGGCCTGGTAGTCGAGCAGGCCGGCACGGACGGCCGTCAGGCCGGGGGTCGTCGTCGTCACGGCAACCAGCCTAGTCCCGTCGGGGGCGATCATCCCTGGTGAGCCGCCTCACGAGGACGTCGTCGTGCCGGTCGCGGCATCGCTCGGCGGCTCGTCGTCAGGCCGGAACAGGGCCCATCGCAGCGCGGTGGCGGCGGACCCGGCGAACGATGAGAGCGATCACGAGCAGCGTCGGCACGGCCAGCGTCAGGTAGACCCAGAGCGGGGCGGCGAACGGTGACGGCCGGGGCTCCGGCCCACCGAACGCGGCCCGGGTCAGCAGGTCGCCCGGCACCATCAGGTCGGTCGACCCGACCGGCGTCGTCACCAGCACCTCGCGACCGCCCTCGGGCGACAGCACGGCGAGAGTGGCCTGCCGGTCCGTGTCCGCCTCCGTCCTGCTGACGAACCGCAGGAGCGGGTCGTCGCCGCGCCAGCCGACGATCCCGCTGACCGAGGTGCCGGCCGGCAGGGCCTGGCCGACCGCCTGACCGTTGCCGTGTCCAGGAACTCGACTCGCCAATTGCGCGCCGCCACCTGCTCGGCGGTGCACCTGAGGCCGGCGCAGCCATCGAAGGCGAGCAGCGCGAGCCGCCGGCCGTCGGGATGCCAGGCGGCGGAGCCGGCCAGCGGCCGTGGCCGCTGGAGCGCTGAGCGCGACGAGCCCCAGCGCGAGCCCGACGACTGTGGCACGCCGCAATCGCCCGCCGGTCGATTCCATCGGCCCATTAGACGCGATGACGGCCGGTCGTGATGCCCCGACCGGCCGCGTCGTGGTCTACCGATCGGTGGGCGGGATGCGCCAGAGCCACACGTCGTCGACCCGTTGCGGCTCGCCGAACAGGGCGATGCCGGTCCGTCGCAGCGCCTCCTCGTCGACCTCGAACTTCGCGCCGTGCACCTGGTCGGCGAGCACCACCGTCTCGATGCGCCAGTGCCGCAGGTCCGACTGGACCTCCTGGATCGTGCCGTCGGTGACGATCGGGACCAGCCCGGTGCGGCCCGCCTGGTCCATCAACGCGCTCAGTGTGCGCGGCACCGGGCCGATCCGGCCCCGCCCGTCCGGCCCGCCGGGGCCGAGGAAGAAGCCGCCCGGAATGGCGAACTCGCCCTGCCGGTGCGACAGCGCGTACGCCTGCCACCGCTGACCGTCCGGGTAGATGTCCACGGTGAGCGGCACCGGGGTCAGCACCCCGTCGGGCGAGACGTACTCCCGCCACGTGCCGGAGGTGATGAACCGCGGGATCGGCTCCCGTTCGTCGGTCAACAGCGGGGTGGGCAGCAGCGGCACCAGGGCCACCGCGAAGCCGAGCAGCCAGGCCAGCTCCGTGGAGCGGTGCCGGGGTGGCGCGGCGCGTAGCTGGTCGACGACGTACGCCAGCAACAGCCCGACCACCGGCGCGACCACCAGGGCCAGCCGGGCCGGCAGCGCGGCGTTCACCACCGGCAGTTGTCCCACCACGTCGAACGGCATGGGCAGGTCGGTGCGCCGGCCGTCGACCTTGGCGACCGGCCCGAAGGAGAGCACCGTGAAGATCAGCGCGAGGGCGCCCAGTGCCCAGAGGGTGGCCCGGCGGTGCGGGTCGGCCCGCCGCCACAGCGCGACGAAACAGACCACTGTCAGCACCAGCAGCGGGATGCCGAAGAACGAGTTCTCCTCGGTCGGGTTCGGTGCCAGCGAGGTGCCCAACCCGGCCTCGCCGGCAAGCGAGCGGCGCGGGAAGGCGGCGAACGCCGCGATGTCCTCGGAGTGGATCACCGGGTCGAAGCCGGTGCCGTGAAACCGCTGCGGCCCGGCGAAGTGCAACCACAGGGGGTACGACAGCAGCACGCCGGCGACCACGGCGGTCACCCCGAGCCCACGCACGAAGCTGGGCAGCACGGCGCGTGCCTCGGCGCGGTTGGCCGGATGCAGCGCCCAGACGGCGACGAAGACCCCCAGCGCCAGCGCGGTGAAGAAGAGCCCCTCCGCGGCGATCGAGAAGGCCACCGCGACAAGCACGCCGAGGATCAGCCCGTCGCGGAGCCAGTGCCCGACCCGGCGCAGCGCGAACAGCCGCCAGATCAGCAGCGGCACCAGCCAACCGGCGGTCCAGTTCAGGTGGGCGTTGCCGTGCGACACCATGCCGGGGGAGTAGGCGATGAACAGGGCGCCGACCCCGGCGGCCAGCCGGCTGCGGACCAGGTGCCGGGAGAGCAGCCAGTACCAGACCAGCGCGGTGGCGAGCAGGTTCAGGGTGAGGATCACCAGGAACGTGGCCGGTGGCCCGATCAGGTACGTGAGTGGGGCGAACACGACGGCGTACACCGTGACCGTCGTGTTGACCGCGAGGTTCACGCCGTCCGGGACGTTGATCAGGTAGGTGAAGAGCGGGTTCTCCCCGTGGGTGACCGCGTGCCCGCCGAAGGCCAGCAGCCACTCGAACAGCGCCTGGTCGCTGGAGTTGACGGTGATGGTGCGGGTGTTCGGGTCCCGCCACAGCCCACTCGTCACCCAGACGGCGAGCGCGAGCGCCACCAGCACGACGATCAGGTCGGCCCGGCGGTCCCGGACGACGCGCGGCGGTGACGCTGGTGCGGGCCCGGTGGCCAGCGACGGGGAGGACGGCACGCAGCGGACGTTACCAACCGGACCTGGACGGGCCGGTCAGACCGGCGGTTGTCGTCGGTTTCGGTGCGGTGGCGACGGGCGGGTTTCGCGTACACAACGGCTGCCTTGAATGTGTGACTGTGCCCCATGTCATAGCGGCGACACGTCGTCGTAACGTCTCGGCAACTCGACCGTGACCCAGTTCACAGTCCGCCCCTCCAGGAGGCCGCCGTGCGCCGCTCCTCGTCCACCCTCACCCGGCTGCTCGGTGCGGTCGCCGGGATCGCCCTCGCCGCCGCCGGCGCGGTCGCCATCGCCGCCCCCGCCCAGGCCGCCACCCTCACCCAGGTCACCGGGTTCGGTTCCAACCCCGGCAACCTCGCCATGTACGCCTACCGGCCGGACAACCTGCCGGCCAACTCCCCGGCCGTCGTGCTCCTGCACGGCTGCGTCCAGAACGCATCCGGCTACTTCGCCAACTCCGGCTGGCAGAAGTACGCCGACCAGTGGAAGTTCGCCCTGATCGTCGCCCAGCAGCCCTCCGGCAACAACGCCAACTCCTGCTTCAACTTCTTCGAGGCGGGGGACACCACCCGGGGGCAGGGCGAGGCGCTGTCGATCAAGCAGATGGTCGACCACGCCAAGGCGAACTTCGCTGTGAACGGCTCCCGGGTCTACGTCAGCGGGCTCTCCGCGGGCGGGGCGATGAGCGCGGTCATGCTCGCCACCTACCCGGACGTGTTCGCCGCCGGGTCGATCATCGCGGGGATCCCGTACCGCTGCGCCACCAGCATGGTCAACGCGTTCAGCTGCATGAACCCGGGCGCGGACAAGACCCCGGCCGCCTGGGGCGACCTGGTCCGGGGCGCGTACTCCGGCTACACCGGCCCGCGCCCCCGGGTGGCCATCTGGCACGGCACCTCGGACACCACAGTCACCCCGCTCAACGGCACGGAGTCCCGCGACCAGTGGACGAACGTGCGGGGCGTGTCGCAGACCCCGACCAGCACCTCGTCGCTGCCGGGCAACACCAGCCTCGAGGTGTACGGCAACGACGACGTACGCCTCTACCGGATCTCCGGGATGGGCCACGGCACCCCCGTCGACCCGGGCTCGGCGACCGAGCAGTGCGGCACCGCCACCGCGTACTTCCTGGACACCATCTGCTCGACGTACCGCGACGCGCTCTTCTTCGGGCTGAACGGCGGCGGGACGAACCCGACCCCGACCCCGACGGCCACCCCCACCCCCACCCCCACCGCGACCGCCACGCCGACCCCGACGGCCACCCCCACCACGGCGCCGACCTGCGTGACGGCCAGCAACTACGCGCACGTGACGGCCGGTCGGGCGTACCAGTCCGGTGGCTACGCCTACGCCAACGGCTCCAATGAGCGGATGGGCCTCTACAACACCTTCTACACCAGCACCCTCAAGCAAACCGCCCCCAACCACTGGGTAATCGGCTGCTAACCCCCCCCCACCCCACCCACCCCACCCACCCCACCCCACCCCACCCCACCCCACCCCACCTGCCAAGTTGATCAAGAGGTTTGCGTCATCCGACGGCCGGATTCTGACGCAAACCTCTTGATCAACACGGGTGTCGGTGGGGGGGGTTAGGGGGTTAGGGGGTTAGGGCTGCTTTTAGGGCAGTGTTGAGGGTGGGGTGCTGGTAGGGGTAGGCGGCTCTGGTCAGGACTCCGGGGAGGACCCGGGTGCTGGTGAGGGCCTCGTGGGAGAAGCCGCCGAGGGCCACCTTGAGCGCCAGCGCGGGAATCGGGATGACCGCCGGCCGGTGCAGTTGCCGGGCCAACTCGCGGGTGAACTCGGCGTTGGTGACCGGGTTCGGCCCCACCACGTTGACCGGGCCGGCGATGTCGTCGTTGTCGAGCAGGAAGCGGATCGCGTCCAGCCAGTCGGCCATCGAGATCCACGGCAGCCACTGCCGGCCACTGCCGAGTCGGCCGGCGATGCCGAGCTTGAACGGCAGCAACTGCGGCTTGAGCAGGCCACCGTCGCGGTGCAGGGGCAGGCCGGTACGCAGCCGAACCACACGTACGCCGGCGTCCTCGGCCGGGCGGGTCGCGGCCTCCCACACCCGGCAGACGTCGGCCAGGAAACCTTCGCCGGCCGGGGCGTCCTCCTCGACCGCGCGGTCGCCCGTGTTGCCGTACCAGCCGACGGCCGAGGAGTTGAGCAGCACCCGGGGCCGGTCCGAGGCGGGTAGCCCGGCGATCGTGGTCGCCAGCGTGGTGGTGGTGTCCACCCGACTGGTGCGGATCAACCGCCGGTAGTCGTCGTTCCAGCGTTTGTCGCCGACGCCCGCGCCGGCCAGGTTGATCACGGCGTCGGCCTCGGCGACCACGGCCGGGTCGAGGTGCCCGGCGGCCGGGTCCCATCGCCGCTCCTGCGGCCCACCCGGCCCTCGACGGACCAGCCGGGTGACCTCGTGCCCGTCGCGGACGAGCAGGTCGGCCAGCCGGGTGCCAAGGAAGCCGGACGCGCCGGCCAGAAGGATCCGCATACCCCCATCTTCGTCCAAACCTCCGCCCTCGGACGCACCCCCGGCCCCCACCCCTCGCCGATCTTGCACTTTCGGTCGCCGTTCCGCCCCGCTAAATCCGTTTTGCCAGCACAGCAAGTGCAAGATCGCCGAGGCGCGAGGGCGCGAGGGCGTGAGGGCGTGAGGGCGTGAGGGCGTGAGGGCGCGAGGGCGCGAGGGCGTGAGGGCGTGAGGGCGCGAGGGCGTGAGGGCGTGAGGGCGTGTTAGGGGGTGCGGAGGTCGGACAGGAGGCGCTCCACCTCGGCGTAGGAGTCGGCGTCCAGTGGGCCCAGCTCCAGGGTGGCCAGGTTCTCGTCGGCCTGGGCGACCGTGCGCAGGCCGGGAATCGGCACGGTACGAGGGCTGCGCGCCAGCAGCCAGCCCAGCGCGCCCTGGGCCAGGGTGCGACCGTCGGCGGTCAGCGCCGCGCGGACCTGGTCGACCCGGGCTGCCCAACGTGGCGTCGGCCGGCCGTCGGTGAACCACTCCAGCCACTCCGGTGCCCGTCCGCGTACGTCGTCCGCCCCGACCGCCCGCGTCGACCCGGTGAGCAGCCCCATCGCCAACGGGCCACGGTTGAGGCTGGCCAGGTCGTGTTTGTCGCAGACCGCGAGCACCGCTGCGTTGTCGCGCAGCACCGACTCGTCGTGCTGGATCGCGGCGCAGTGCGGGCCGGCGGCCGCGAACGCCTCCGCCGAGGCCGGGTCGTCGGTGCTCCAGCCGTACGACCGGATCTTGCCCTGGTCGACAAGGGCCTCAAGGGTGTCGACCAGATCGAGTGCGGCGGGCACCGGCAGTGCGTTGATGTGCAGTTGGTAGAGGTCGACGTGGTCGGTGCCGAGCCGGCGCAGCGAGTCTTCCAGGCTGCGCACCGCGAAGGCCGGGCCGGCGTCGGTGCCGAGCGCCAGTCGGGTGGTCTCCTCACTGACGTTGCCGAACTTGGTGGCGATGGCCACGCTGTCCCGCCGTCCGGCGAGGGCCCGACCGAGGATCCGCTCGCTGTGCCCGGCGCCGTAGTTGCTCGCGGTGTCGAACAGGGTCACCCCGAGGTCGAGGGCTCGATGGATGGTGCGGATCGACTCGTCGTCGTCCACCTCACCCCAGCCGAACGGCTGCCCGTCGTCGCCCCAGAGCGGGCCACCGATGGCCCAGCACCCCATTCCGATCGCGCTCACCGTGATGCCGCTGCGTCCCAGCGTTCGTGTCGTCGTCATGGTCACCAGCCTCCAATCTGGAGTGCGCTCCAGGTCAAGCGCTACCATCTCGCGACATGAGCGGTTACGCCCCCTCGGAGGCCGCCCGCCGCAGCGGCTTCAGCCTGGACACTCTGCGGTACTACGAGAAGATCGGCCTCCTCGCGGACGTGGAGCGCACGGCGGGTGGGCAGCGGATCTTCACCGACGAAGACCTCGGCTGGCTGGTGCTGTTCCGCTGCCTGCGCGACACCGGGATGCCGATCGCGCAGATGTGCCGGTACGCGCAGTTGGCCCGCGACGGCGAGCACACCGCCGACGAGCGGCACGAGTTGCTGCGCCACCACGCGGTGCGGGTCGAGGAGCAGATGCGCCTGCTCCAACGCCAGTACGACCACCTTCGGGAGAAGATCCGCTTCTACGAGCAACTGCCCGGCACGACCCCGGGCACGCAGGCCCAGCGGAGACCGGATCGCCGCCCGGACTCCGCCTCGGCCCGACCGCCCTTGTGAAACAGGCCTTAGCCGGGCCCTGTGGCGTGCGGCGGCACGGTCAGGCCGAGCAGTTGCTCCGTCGTCCCGGGTCGACCGGTGAGCGCGTTCAGCGCCGTGACCAGCCGCTTCTCCTCGTAGCGGAAGTGCGACTCGAGCAGGGCGGCCAACCCGCCCAACTCGGCGCGCACCTGGGCGACCGGCACCCCTGCGTCGCCGCCCAGGAGGGCCTCGACCCGTTCCAGGATGCCCGCCACCACCTCGTGATCGGTGATCAGGTTCTGGATGACCGGGCGCAGCTCCGGGATCTCCTCGGCCAGCAGCCGGAACGCGCCCCCGTCCTCACCCGTGTGGTGTCGGCCGAGCGCGGCACAGAAGGTCAGGCAGTGTGCCCGCAGGTCCCGGGACGGGGCGTCGAGGCTTGCCTGGAGCCGGGCCAGTTCCGCGCGGAGCCAGAGATGGATCTCGATCATCTGGTTGCCGACGGCGGCGAGCCGGTCGGCCGGTGAATTGACTGGGTGCACGTTCGTCCCATGCTGCTTGTCCCCGCGCCTCCATGCCCACGGCGGCCTTCGGGCCGGGTGCACCGCGACGCTGCACCGGATCTTATACCGGCCGCGTCACGGCGTGGTCGGCTCGTCGGTCTCCCGGACGTCGTGCCAGCGCGCGCGCCAGGCGGCTTCGTGGGCCTCGTGGCTGGTCCGCTCCTCGAAGACGGTGGCCCGCAGGGCGTGCCGGGACTGCGCCATCACCATCACTTCGACGGCCACCAGGCCCACGCAGATCACCGTCGCGAGGGTGAGCGCGCCGAGCGCCGGCAGGTGCTGGCCGAACGGAAGGGCCGCGGTGAGCACCACAATGACGCCGATGCGGGTCCAGGTGACGGTGTGCAGGGTGCGTAACTGGAAGAGCAGGTTGACGGCGAAGTAGCAGATCAACCCGCCGAAGAGCATCGGCACCGCCCACCCCTCGACCTTCTCGGCGATCCCGCCGGCCGGGTCGGTGATCTTGTGCAGGATCTCCTCGTTGCCGATCGAGAAGAGGATCACCCCGGCGATCATCGGCAGGTAGAGGTACGCGTACGCGTCGCGGGCCATCGCCACCCGGGGGCCGCCCTCCGCCGCGTGCAGGGCGATCCGGGCGGCCGGCCCGATGAAGTCGAAGTGCGCCCACCAGAGGGCGGCGGTGACCACGATGCCGAGCGCGGCGGCCGCCACCGCCGGCCAGGTCACGGGCTTGCCGAGCAGGTTGCCGCCCACCCCCGTCGAGATGATCGACTCGCCCAGCGCGATGATCAGGATGAGGTCGTAGCGCTCCGTCCAGTGCTCGGCGCTTGTCACTCCCCAGCCCCAGGTGCCGACGATGAAACCGGTGGCGTACTGCACCACCACCACGATGATCCAGAGGCCGTCGCGGACCAGGGCGGCCTGGTCGGGGTCGGGGATCTGCGGCGGGATGAGCGCCGCCGCCAGCAGCAGCACGATGCTCACCGCCAGCTCCGGGGCGAACCGCCGTAGCTGCCGCCGCTCCTGCGGGCTGTCCCGCACCACGTGCTGATAGAGGACCATGTGTACGGCCCGGACCACGACGTAGCTGATCGCCACGAGCATCGGGCCGGCGGCGCTGCCCTTCGGGTCGCTGAACGCCTGCGGAAGCGCCAACGCGAACGCGAACAGGGCGACCATCGCGATCACCATGAGCACCGGGACGTAACCCTCGCCGAGCCGTACCCGGGTGGCGACCAGGCTGTGCACCACCCAGATCCACCAGAGCACGGCGAGCACCAGGCCGGCGTGCAGCAGTTGCCGGCCGGTGATGTTCGCGGCGGTGGCCCGGGTGATGATGAAGAACGAGAAGACGAAGACCAGATCGAAGAAGACCTCGAACTTGTCCACCCGGGCACCGGGGGCGATCGGGACGGCCGGCCCCAACCGTCCACGCCGCCGGTAGCCGCTCACGTCCCCACTCTGGCAGCGTCCGGGCTGGTCGGAGGCCCGAACGGCGATGGCGACGGAGCCCGGCGTTACCTCCGGTCCGGCTCGGGGAAGCACCCGGACCCACGGCGTCCCGCAGTGGGCCGGTCGGTACGCCCTACCCCGGACAAGGATGGACAATGACGACGAACAACCCGATCACCACTTCGTTCTCCCACCACTCCACCGCCATGGACGTGATCCGTGGCGTCGACCTCGTCGGACGGCGGGCGGTCGTCACCGGCGGGTCGTCCGGGATCGGCGTGGAGACGGCCCGTGCCCTGGCCAGCGCCGGAGCGGAGGTCACCCTGGCCGTCCGCAACCCCGACGCGGGCCAGCAGGCCGCAAACGACATCACCGGCACCACCGGCAACGACCGGGTCCTGGTCGCCCCGCTCGACCTCGCCGACCAGGGTTCGGTGGCCGACTTCGTGGCCAACTGGGACGGACCGTTGCACATCCTGGTCAACAACGCCGGCATCATGGCCGCACCCCTGTCGCGCACCCCGCAGGGCTGGGAGATGCAGTTCGCCACCAACCACCTGGGGCACTTCGCCCTCGCGACCGGGCTGCGCCCGGCCCTCTCGGCCGGTGACGGGGCCCGGATCGTCTCGGTCAGCTCCGCCGCCCACCTGCGCTCACCGGTGGTCTTCGAGGACATCCAGTACGACAAGCGGGAGTACGAGCCGTGGCAGGCGTACGGGCAGTCCAAGACGGCGAACGTGCTGTTCGCCGTGGAGGCCACCCGGCGCTGGTCCGACGACGGCATCTACACCAACTCGCTGATGCCCGGCGCGATCCGGACCAACCTCCAGCGCTACGTGAGCGAGGAGGAGTTGGACCGGCTGCGGTCGGGCAACGCGGCGGCCTGGAAGACCGTCGAGCAGGGTGCCGCCACCTCCGTGCTGGTGGCCGCGTCGCCGCTGCTGGACGAGGTGGGCGGACGCTATTTCGAGGACTGCCAGCAGGCCGCCCCCGCCCAGCCCGGCCAGCGGACCGGGGTCGCCGACTACGCGCTGGACCCGGAGGCCGCCGAGCGGCTCTGGCAGGTCTCCACCGCCCTGCTCAAGGGCTGAGGAGCGCAAACGGAAGGGCGCCCCGGTCGACGACCGGGGCGCCCTTTCGGCGTTGCGGGTGGATCAGGCCAGGCCCAGCTCCGACTCGAAGTTGCCGGCCTCCAGCCGCTCCTTGACCGCAGTCAGGAAGCGGGCCGCGTCGGCGCCGTCGATCAGCCGGTGGTCGTACGACATGGCCAGGTAGACCATCGACCGGACCGCGATGACCTCGCCCAACTCCGGGTCGTTCACCACGACCGGCCGCTTCACCACGGCACCCGTGCCGAGCATCGCCGACTGCGGCGACGGCACGATCGGGGTGTCGAAGAGGGCACCCCGGCTGCCCGTGTTGGTCAGCGTGAAGGTCGCCCCGGCCATCTCGTCCGGGGTGATCTTGTTGGCCCGGGTGCGTTCGGCCAGGTCGGCGATCCGCTTGGCGATGCCGCCCATGTTGAGGTCACCGGCGTTGTGGATGACCGGCACGAGCAGGCCGCGCTCGGTGTCCACAGCGATGCCGAGGTGCTCGGCAGCCGGGTAGGTGATCGTGCCGCCCTCCAGGTCCATGCTGGCCTGGATGATCGGGTGGGTCTGCAGCGCCTCGATCGCGGCGAGGGCGAAGAACGGCAGGAACGACAGCTTCACACCGTGCTTGGCCAGGAACGAGTCCTTGGCCCGCGTCCGCAGCTTGGCGACCTTGGTGACGTCGACCTCGACGACGGTGGTCAGCTGCGCCGTCTCGTGCAGCGACTGCTGCATGCGCTTGGCGATGGTCGCCCGGATCCGCGGCAGCTTCTCCGTGGTGCCCCGCTTCGCGCTGGGCTCCGGCTTGACGGCCGGCTTCGCCGCAGCGGCCGACGGTGCGGCACTCGGCTGAGCAGCCTGGGCCGGCGCGGCCTTGGCGGCCTTCGCCTTCTCGGCGGCCTCCAGCACGTCCTGCTTGCGGATCCGACCACCCACGCCGGTGCCGTTGAGCGCGGACAGGTCGACACCGTGCTCGGCGGCGAGCTTGCGGACCAGCGGGGTGACGTACCCGGCGGCCTCCTCACCGGCACCCGGTGCCGGGGCGGACGGACGCGGCGGCGTCGAGGTCGACGCGGCCGGCTGCGCGGCCTGCTCGGTCTTCGCCGGCTGCGCCGAGCTCTCGGTCTCCGCGGCGGGCTCGTTGTACGAGGCGCCCTGCGTCGGCTCCTCGACCTTCGGCTCCGGCTTCGGCTCGGCCTTCGGCGCCGGCTTGGCCTCCGCCTTCGGCTCGGGCTTCGACTCGGGCTGCGCCGGGGCGGGGGCCGCACCGGCACCGCCGATGACGACCAGGTCGGCGCCGACCGCCGCGGTCTCGTCCTCGGCGACCTTGATCTCCAGAACCGTGCCGGCGACCGGCGACGGGATCTCCGTGTCGACCTTGTCGGTGGAGACCTCCAGCAGCGGCTCGTCGACCTCGACGCTGTCGCCGACCTGCTTCAGCCAGCGGGTGACCGTACCCTCGGTGACGCTCTCACCCAGGGCGGGCATCTTCACCGCGGTGCCCTCGCCCGACGAGGCGGCGGCCGGGGCCGGCGTCTCGCTCGGGGCCTCGTCCTGGGCCACCTCGTCGGCGGTGCCCTCGGCGGCGGCCGTCGGCTCGGCGGCCGGCTCGACCGACTCGGCCGGCGCCTGCTGCTGCTCCTGCGGGGCGGCCTCGCCACCGCCGGTCGACTCGCCCTCACCGGCGATGACAGCCAGCTCGCTGCCGACCTCGGCGGTCTCGTCCTCGCCGACCACGATGCGGCTCAGCACGCCCGCAGCGGGCGACGGGATCTCGGTGTCGACCTTGTCGGTCGAGACCTCGAGCAGGGGCTCGTCGACCTCGACCGTGTCGCCCTCCTGCTTGAGCCAGCGCGTGACGGTGCCCTCGGTGACGCTCTCGCCGAGCCGGGGCATGGTGACCGATACCGGCATGTTCTCCAGACTCCTTCATTCCCCTGGGGGGATCTTCGCCCGTCGCCGGACGCCGCGGTTTGGGTGATCAGGCGTGCGCGTGCAGCGGCTTGCCGGCGAGGGCCAGGTGCGCCTCGCCCAGGGCCTCGTTCTGGGTCGGGTGGGCGTGCACGAGCTGGGCGACCTCCGCCGGGTACGCCTCCCAGTTGTAGATGAGCTGAGCCTCACCGATCAGCTCACCGACCCGGGCACCGATCATGTGCACGCCGACGACCGGGCCGTCCTCGACCCGGACCAGCTTCACGAAGCCGGTGGTCTTGAGGATCTGGCTCTTACCGTTGCCACCCAGGTTGTAGTTGTACGTCTTGACCTTGTCGGCGCCGTACTGCTCCTTGGCCTTCGCCTCGGTGAGACCCACCGAGGCCAGCTCCGGGTCGCAGTAGGTGACCCGCGGGATGCCGACCTCGTCGATGACGGCCGGGGTCTGCCCGGCGATCTCCTCGGCGACGAAGATGCCCTGCTGGAAGCCCCGGTGCGCGAGCTGGAGGCCGGGCACGATGTCACCGACCGCGTAGACGTTCGGCACGCTGGTGCGCAGCCGCTCGTCGGTCAGCACGTAGCCGCGGTCCATCGTGACGCCCTGCTCCTCGTACCCGAGGTTCGCGGTGTTCGGGCCGCGACCGACGGCGACCAGCAGCAGCTCGGCCTCGACGGTCTCGCCGCCCTGGATGGTCAGCTTGACGCCGCCCTCGGTCTTCTCGACCTTCTCGAACGGCTTGCCGACCTTGAAGTTGATCTTCCGCTTGCGGAACGCCCGCTCCAGCGCCTTGGACGACTCCTCGTCCTCGGCGGCGACCAGCCGGGGCAGCGCCTCGACGATCGTCACGTCCACACCGAAGGACTTCCACACGCTCGCGAACTCGACGCCGATCACACCGCCACCGAGCACGATCACCGACGACGGCACCCGGTCCATCGTGAGGGCGTGGTCGCTGGTGATGATCCGCTCGCCGTCGACCTCAAGGCCGGGCAGGCTCTTCGCGTACGAGCCGGAGGCGAGGACGATGTTGCGGCCGGTGTAGCGCTTGCCGTCCACCTCGACCACGTTCTTGCCGACCAGCTTGCCGGCGCCCTCGACGATGGTGATGCCCTTGTTGCCCTTCAACATGCCCTGCAGGCCCTTGTACAGCCGGGCGATCACGCCGTCCTTGTACGAGTTGACCCCGGCCATGTCGATGCCGATCAGCTCGGCCTTGACGCCGAACTGCTCCGACTCGCGGGCCTGGTCGGCGATCTCGGCCGCGTGCAGCAGAGCCTTCGTCGGGATGCAGCCGTTGTGCAGGCAGGTGCCCCCGAGCTTGCCCTTCTCCACCAGCGCGACCTTCAGGCCCAGCTGGACGGCGCGCAGCGCGGTCGCGTAGCCGCCGCTGCCACCTCCGAGAATGACAATGTCGAAGGTCGCTTCGTTCGGCTCGCTCACGTCCAACTCCCAGGTCGCGTCGCTGCATCGGGGGTCACGGGGATGTAACACGGACACACCCCACCTCGGTCATCTTGTCACCACTGGGCACAGGGTGCGTACTGAGGTGCCCAACGACACGTCATCGACACGTACCCTTGGCACCGTTGTCGATGACGCACGCTGGGGGAGAGATCCGGTGGGGTTGTTCCGGCGCCGCAAACAGGCGGCCGTGCCGAGCCATGACCGTGCCGCCGATCGCGGCGATCTGGACCATCTGGAGAACTTCATCCGGAGCCGGCGCGGCGTCGAGGCGTACATCGAGCCCCGGACGACGGTGACCGAGACCACGGTCATCCTGATCGCCGACGACGGGGAGTGGACCCGCCGCCGCATCGACGGCCCGGACGGGGCCCGGCGCTTCGCGTACCGGATGGGCATCCCGGTGTACGACGTCCGACTGATGGGCTACCCGCAGCGGATGCGCGACTTCAACGAGCGCCGCAAACGTCGCCCCGAGCGGTACTGAGCCACGCGAAGGGGCCCCCGGCGTCGACCGGGGGCCCCTCGCTGTCTCGTACCGTCAGCCGTTGGCGGCGACGTCCTCGACGAGCTGGACGAGCGTGCGGACCGGGACGCCGGTGCCGCCCTTGGTCCAGTAGCCGACCGGCTCGCCCGAGTGGTAGCCAGGCCCGGCGATGTCGATGTGCGCCCAGGCCACGTCGTCGGTCACGAACTCGCGCAGGAACACGCCGCCCTGCAGCATGTGGCCGGCCCGGTCCATCCCGGCGTTGACCTGCGAGATGTCCGCCACATCCGACTCCATGCCCTTACGCACGTCGTCGGGCAGCGGCATCGGCCACGCCGGCTCGCCGACGGCGTCGCCGGCCACCTGCACCCGGTCGCACAGCTCCGGGGTGCCCATCACGCCGGCCATCCGCTTGCCCAGCGAGATGACCTGGCCGCCGGTCAGGGTGGACGTCTCGAACAGGTAGTCGGTGCCGTCCGCGCAGGCGCGGGCCATGGCGTCGCCAAGGATCATCCGGCCCTCGGCGTCGGTGTTGAGCACCTCGACCCGCTTGCCGTTGAACATGGTGATCACGTCACCCGGCCGGTAGCTGGTGCCCGACGGCATGTTCTCCGCCATCGGCAGGTACCCGCTGACCGCCACCGACGGCTTCAGCGCGGCGATCGCCAGCATGGCCGCGCCGACAGCGGCGGCACCCGCCATGTCGGACTTCATCTCCCACATGCCCTGCGCCGGCTTGATCGAGATGCCACCGGTGTCGAAGGTGATGCCCTTGCCGACGAGCGCGACCCGCTTGCCGTTGCCGCCGCCCTGCGGGGTGTAGGTGAGCTTCACCAGGCGCGGCGGGGCCTCCGAGCCCTGCCCGACCGCGACGATGCCGCCGTACCCGCCGGCGGCGAGCGCCGCCTCGTCGAGCACCTCGACGCCCAGGCCCGCCTCACGCGCCGCACTCGCCACCGCGTCGGCGAACGACGGCGGACGCAGCTCGTTCGGCGCGGTGTTCACCCAGTCCCGGCTGAGCCGGACCGCGCCGGCCACCGCCTGCGCCCGGACGACCTCCGCCTGGGCGCCCGCGTCACCGGCGTCCGGCACCGCGATGAGCACCTCGCTCACCGGCTCCCGCCGGGTCGGCTGGGGGCGGGTCTTGTAACCGGCGAACCGGTACCCACCCAGCAACGCGCCCTCGGCCACCGCCCGCAGCTCGGCCGACGCGTCCGCGTCGTCCGGCAGCGGCAGTGCCAGCGCGACCCTTGGTGCGCCGGCCAGGGCCCGGATCGCGGCACCGGCGGCCCGGCGCAGCGTCTCCGGGGCCGGGGCGGCACCCGACGGCTCCGGGCCGAGCCCGACCGCGGTGACGAGCGGAGCGGTCACCGTGCCCAGCGTGGCCAGCTTGATGACCTCACCCGGCCCGCCGGTCGCCCCGAGCAGCGCGAGGGTCTCGGTCAGCTTGCCATCGAACGCGGCAGCGATGCTCTCCGCGCCGCTGGCGAGCAGCAGGGTGCCGGCGAGGCCGCTGGTGGCGCCCTGCTCTCCGGTCTGGCTGTGCACGCCGATCACGATCGCGTCGACGGCGAGCTCGGCCGGGTCGGTGTCGACCAGACTCAGGTTGGTGGTGCGGGGTGATGTCACTGAAGCTACTCCGGGCGGGCCGGGCCGGTCGCGGCGTCGCGTACCAGCGGTGAAGGTCTCCGGCGGAACCTACCTGCCGGACGTCATGGCTGTCCCGCCGACAGCGCCAGCGGGCTCCCGCCGATGCTAACCAGCGACGTTGCCCCCGGTAAGTTGCCACCCATGACCGACGTGACCTCCGACGCCGCCGCGACCCGGCTGCGCCGTTCCCCACTGCACGAGCGGCACACCGCCGCCGGAGCCAAGTTCGCCCCCTTCGGGGGCTGGGAGATGCCGCTGGAGTACGCCGGCGGCGGGGTGCTCAAGGAGCACACCGCGGTGCGTACGGCGGTCGGGGTCTTCGACGTGTCGCACCTGGGCAAGGCCCGGGTGAGCGGCCCCGGCGCGGCCGACTTCGTCAACTCCTGCCTCAGCAACGACCTGGGTCGGATCGGCCCCGGCCGGGCGCAGTACACGCTCTGCTGCGACGACGCCACCGGCGGTGTGGTGGACGACATCATCGCCTACCTCTACGCCGACGACCACGTCTTCCTCATCCCGAACGCGGCGAACACCGCCGAGGTGGTGCGCCGGTTGCGCGCCGCCGCGCCCGCGCAGGTGACAGTCACCGACGAGCACGAGGCGTACGCGGTGCTGGCCGTGCAGGGCCCCCGCTCGGCCGAGTTGCTCGCCGCCCTGGACCTGCCCACCGAGCACGGCTACATGAGCTTCTCCGCCGCGAGCCTGGCCGGGGTGGAGCTGACCGTCTGCCGTACCGGCTACACGGGTGAGCTGGGCTACGAGTTGGTGGTGCCGGCGGACGACGCGGTGACCGTGTGGGACGCGCTCTTCGCCGCTGGCGAGGCGTTCGGGCTGCGCGCCTGCGGGCTGGCCGCCCGGGACACCCTGCGGACCGAGATGGGTTATCCGCTGCACGGGCAGGACCTCTCCCTGGACATCAGCCCGGTGCAGGCCCGCTCCGGCTGGGCGGTCGGTTGGGACAAGCCGGCCTTCTGGGGGCGCGACGCGCTGCTCGCCGAGAAGGCCGCCGGCCCCCGGCGTACGCTGCGCGGCCTGGTGGCCGTCGACCGGGCCATCCCACGGCCCGGCATGACCCTGCACGTGGGTGACGTTCAGGTCGGCACCGTGACCAGCGGCACCTTCAGCCCGACGAGGAAGCAGGGCATCGCCCTGGCCCTGCTCGACACCGACGCCAACCTGGCGGACGGCGCCCAGGTAGAGATCGACATCCGAGGCCGCCGAGCCCCCCTGACCCTGACCAAGCCCCCCTTCGTAACCCCCTCAGTCAAGTAACCCACCCCCCCCCCGCCCCCCCCCCCCCCCCCCCCCCCCCCCC
>NZ_JBEZGM010000051.1:0-28512 GCF_040649995.1 Micromonospora sp. NPDC048835
CGGCCACCCCCCCACCCCGCCCGCGCGGCCGGGGCCCCCCCCCCCCCCCGCGGGGCGGCCCGGGGGCGCCCCCCCCCCCCTCCCAAGCCGTGGGGCGGCCGCCCCCACCCCCCCCCCCCCGCCGCACGTCGTCAAGCCCCGGTCGCGCTCAGCTCCAGTCGCTGTCCACGTGGTTGTCCCGCCACCGGCCGCCCACCGGCGGGGTGTCCAGTCGCATGCCCTCGTCGGCGTTGCCGGCCAGGTCGTTGTCCTCGACCCGGCAGTCCACGCAACTGCCCCGCTCGGTGATCCACAGCCCGTGCGTCTGGGTCTGGGTGTCGTGGTTGTCCCAGATCCGGTTACCCCGGATGGTGGCCGAGTCGAACGGCGCGTCGATGGTGATGCCGGCCCGCAGCTTCGGTGCGGCGGCCAACTCGTATCCGCATCCCGGCGGTGGCACGTCCCCGCTCCACGCGGTGAACGCGTCCGGGCGGACCGGGGCCAGGGTGAGTTCGTCGCCGGTGTTGGAGGCCACCATGGCGACGGCTTTCCCGACCCGCAGCACCTTGCCCCGGTGCCCGTCGTGCGGCCAGTTGGCCGACCGGTCCACCAGGCACCGCTCGCTGTATCTGACGGCGTCGCCCGAGCCGCCGGTGCCCTCGCCGTACTGCCGTCCGTTGTTGCGGATCCGGTTGTTGAGCAGCACCGCGTCGGTCATCTGGTGGTCGATCCGGATCGCGTCGAGGCCGTTGCCCCAGAACTCGTTGCTCTCGATCACCACGTCCCGGATCGCGCCCCGGTAGCCGCGCCGGAGGTCGTGCGCGTGGTAGCCGTGCCGGCCGTTGCCGCTGATCCGGTTGCCTCGGACGGTGTACGGGCCGGGGCTGTTGCCGATGCTCACCCCGTCGCGCATGTTGCCGTCGATGACGCAGTCGGTGAGCAGCCCACCCCGGCCGGCCACCGACGAGGTGCCCTGCGCCGACACGTCGAACCCGGTCTCCAGGTTCCCGGTCATCGTGCAGGCGGAGACGATCAGGCCGTCGGCGCCCCAGTCGGAGATGCCGAAGCGGTTGCCCTGACTGTGGCAGCCGACGATGCGGTAGCCGCGCGGCGGCGCCCAGTAGTCCTTCTGCAACTCCAGGAAGATGCCGTTGGTGCCGTTGGCCAGGGCGGTGCAGTTGGCGATGGTCAGCCGCTCCACCGCTCCCCACCCGCCGATGCCGATCCCGATGCCGGCGCCGCCCATCTGCTCGCCGTTGTCCAGTCGGCCACAACCGACCACCACCACACCGTCGATCAGGGAGTCCTGGAGGAAGTCGCAGCCCAGCCCGGTGGCCGCGGTGTGGTGGATGTAGAGGTTGCGGAAGACGCCCCGCACCACGTACTGCAGGCCGAGGCCCTTGGCCAGGTAGTTGTACTCGGCCATGGCGACGCCGGAGCCGTCGATCTGGAAGTCGGAGAAGGTGCAGTCGGCGATGTGCCGGTCCCGGTCGGCGCCGTGCTGCACGGTGGTCCAGAACGCCAGGGGCGTCGGGTCGGCGCGGTTGCCCTCGTTGCTGAGCATGAACCGGGTCGCCGCCGGGCCGGCCCCGATCAACGACACCCCGCTGCGCCACACCGTGCCGGCGTCCCGGATCGAGTAGATGCCCGGCGGGCAGTAGATGACCCGGGCCCGTCCGTCCGAGGCGTACCCGGCGCCGAGGCGGTCCACGAGGGCGGCAAGCGCCGGCTGGTCGTTCGTCGAGCCGTCACCGGTCAGCCCGTACTCGAGGGCGTCGCAGTACAGCGGCGCGCCGGCCGAGGCGGGCCGTCGTACCCGGACCGAGTTCAGTAGCAGCTCGTTTGCCACGGCCACAGGCCGGCTCCCTTCGACGCGTGCGGTGCGCTCCGGCGGGGCCGACTTCCCCCTGCGGTGGCCGGGAAACCCGGCGCCGGACGACACCGCCGGGAATGAGCGGCCCGTTCGCGGCGCCGCGGGCCCGGACGTGCGTCGGTCCCGGCGCCGCACGGGCGACGCCGGGACCGAGGGGGTACGCGTCAGACGGCGGCGATCAGCAGCGCCGGGCGCTCCACGCAGTCGGCGACGTGCCGCAGGAAGCCACCGGCCACCCCGCCGTCGCAGACCCGGTGGTCGAAGGTGAGGCTGAGCTGGGTCACCTTGCGGACGGCGAGCTGCCCGTCAACCACCCACGGCTTGTCCACGATCCGCCCGACCCCGAGCAGGGCCGCCTCCGGGTGGTTGATGATCGGGGTGGAGCCGTCGACGCCGAACACCCCGTAGTTGTTCAGGGTGAAGGTGCCCCCGGTCAGGCGGGCCGGGGGCAGGCTGCCGGCGCGTGCGGCGGCGGTGGTCGCCGTCAGCTCGGCGGCCAGTTCGGCGGTGGTGAGCCGGTGGGCGTCGCGCAGCACCGGCACCAGCAGACCCCGGTCGGTCTGCGCGGCGATGCCGAGGTGCACCCCGGCGGACTGGACGATCCGCTGTCCCTCGGTGTCGACCCGGGCGTTGAGCTGCGGGAACCGACGCAGCCCGCTGAGGCAGATCCGGGCCAGCAGGGCCAGGATGCTCACCGGCGCGTCGGGCGTGGCGGCGTTGATCGCGGCACGGGTCTCCAGCAGTCCGGTGGCGTCCACGTCCACCCAGATGGTCACCTCCGGGATCTCCCGCCGGCTGCGGGAGAGCTTGTCGGCGATGACCTTGCGGACGCCGGTGAGCGGGACGATCACGTCGCCGTCACCGACCGTTGCCGACGCGACCTTCGGGTCCGGCACGGCGGCGAGCCGGGCGGCGGGCACGGTCAGCGCGGCCTCCACGTCGGCGCGGCGGATCACGCCCCCGGGCCCGGTGCCCCGCACGGTGGCGAGGTCGACGCCGCGCTCGCGGGCCACCCGACGCACGATCGGCGAGATGACCAGGGCGACCGGTGATCGCGCCGGGCCGCCGGACGCGGCGTTTGCGGCGGAGGTACGACCGGCCGTCGAGCCGCCGTCGGACCCGGCGGCGTCGGACAGGGACGGGTCCGCCGCGCCGACGTCGGCCGGTTCGGGGGCCACCGCCAGTCGTGGCCGACGCCGACGGCGGGTGGCGCCGCCGTGGCCGGTGCCGTACCCGATCAGCACGTTGCCGGACCCGGCCTGCTCCTCCTCGCGGTAGGTGGCGTGCCCGGCGGGCTCGTCGCCCCCGTCGAGCGGCGCGATGGTGATCAACGGTTGACCGACCGGACGGACCTCACCGGCCGCGCCGTGCAGGGTGACCACCCGGCCGGCGTACGGGCAGGGCACGTCGACGACGGCCTTGGCGGTCTCCACCTCGACCACGCTCTGGTCGACGGTGACCACGTCACCGACGGCTACCCGCCACTCGACGATCTCGGCTTCGCTCAGCCCTTCGCCCAGGTCGGGCAGGAGGAAGACCTGCGTCCGGTCGACGGTGGTCATGCCGCCGCCCAACGCGCGTCCGGCTGGTCGTCCCACTGCAGGCGGGCCACCGCGTCGAGGACCCGGTCCACGCCGGGCAGGTGGGTGTGCTCGAGCATCGGCGCCGGGTAGGGAATGTCCAGACCGGCGACCCGCAGCACCGGGGCGTGCAGCGCGTGGAAGCAGCGCTCCTGCACCCGGGCGGCGATCTCCGCGCCGACGCCAGCGAAGCCGGGTGCCTCCTGGATCACCACACACCTGCCGGTACGCCGGACCGAGGCGGTGATCGTCTCGTCGTCGAACGGCACGATGGTGCGGACGTCGACGACCTCCAGGTCCCACCCCTCCTCGCGGGCGGCCTCGGCGGCCTCCAGCGCGACCGGCACCGCCGGCCCGTACGCGACAAGGGTGGCGTCGCGTCCGGGTCGGCGCACCACGGCCCGGCCGAACGGCGCGGTGTGGGTGGGCAGGGACGCCTCGGCGCTGGCGAAGTAGAGCTTCTTGGGCTCCATGAAGACCACCGGGTCGGGGTCGTCGATCGCCTCGCGCAGCAGCGAGTACGCGTCCTCGACGGTCGCCGGGGTGACCACCTTCAGCCCGGGCGTGTGCGCGTAGTACGCCTCGGACGAGTCGCAGTGGTGCTCGACTCCGCCGATCCCACCCGCGTACGGCACGCGGATGACGATCGGCACGCTCAGCGCCCCGCGGGTGCGGTTGCGCAGCTTCGCCACGTGCGAGGCGATCTGCTCGAACGCCGGGTAGGCGAACGCGTCGAACTGCATCTCGACCACCGGGCGCAGGCCGGACATGGCCAGGCCGACGGCGAAACCGACGATGCCGGCCTCGGCGAGGGGGGTGTCGAAGCAGCGGGTCTCGCCGAAGCGGGCCTGGAGGCCGTCGGTGATCCGGAAGACGCCGCCGAGCGCGCCGACGTCCTCACCGAAGACGACGACCCGGTCGTCGGCGGCGAGCGCGTCGGCGAGCGCGGCGTTGAGCGCCTTCGCCATGGTGGTGGCCATCAGGCGTCACCCTCCTCGGCGCGGGCGGCGGCCAGCTCGGCGCGGACCAGCTCACGCTGTTCGACAAGCTGCGGGGTGGGCTCGGCGTAGACGTGGTCGAAGAGGCTCAGCGGGTCGACCGTGGGTTGCTCGTTCATCCGGGTCCGCAGGTCCGCCGCGTACGCCTCGGCCTGCTCGGCGACCTCGGCGACCGCCGCGTCGTCGAGTGCGCCGCGGGCCCGCAGGTAGGTCTCCAGCCGGGCGACCGGGTCCCGGTCCCGCCAGGCGTCGACCTCGGCGCCGTCGCGGTAGCGGGTGGCGTCGTCGGCGTTGGTGTGCGGTTCCATCCGGTAGGTGTGCGCCTCGACCAGGAACGGCCCGTTACCGGCACGGGCGTGCGCGACCGCGCGGGTGAGCACGGCGAGCACCGCGACCGGGTCGTTGCCGTCGACCTGCTCGCTGGGTACGCCGTAGCCGACGCCCTTGTAGGCGAGCGACGGCGCGGCGGTCTGGCGCGACAGCGGGACGCTGATCGCGTACCTGTTGTTCTGCACGAAGTAGACCACCGGCGCCTTGAACACGGCGGCGAAGTTGATCCCCTCGTGGAAGTCGCCCTCGCTGGTCGCGCCGTCGCCGATGAAGGCAAGCGCCACCGTGTCGCGACCCTGGTACGCCTCGCCGTGTGCCAGTCCGGCGGCGTGCACGCACTGGGTGGCGAGAGGGGTGCACTGCGGTGCGGTGCGTACCTCGGTCGGGTCGTAGCCGCAGTGCCAGTCACCGCGCAGCAGGGTGAGCACCTCGACCGGGTCGATGCCCCGGGCAACCAGCGCCATCGACTCGCGGTAGGTGGGGAAGACCCAGTCGGTGTCGCGGACCGCGAGGACCGCGCCGACCTGGCACGCCTCCTGACCGCGCGAGGACGGGTAGACGGCGAGTCGGCCCTGCTTCGTCAGCGCGGTGGCCTGGGTGTCGAAGCGGCGGCCGAGCACCATCCGGCGGTACAGCTCGCGCAGCACCTCGACGGGTGGCTCGGGGTAGTCGGCGCGGGCGGGCAGCGGCGTGCCGGTCGGGTCGAGTAGGCGGACCGGTTCGGTTTCCGGCAGCAGCGGGCGCGCCGGGTCGGGCGGGGTGGCCGCCCGTCGGGTGCGCGGGGATGCCCTGCGGACCGCCTGGGGAGTGGTCGTCACGGCGGAACCTCCTGGGACGTGTGGTGAGCCTATGCTTCCGCTTGTGGATGATTGACTCAAGATCGACACAGAAGGCGGGACGGTTGGCATGCGCAAGGACCAGCGGTGAGCCAGGAGACCGCCGACGAAGCGGGCCGGGGTGCGGGATCGGGACGATCGGCCCGACCGCTGGACGAGGTCGACCGGCGGATCCTCGACGAGCTGGTCCGCGACGGTCGCACGTCGGTGCGCACCCTCGCCGAACGGATCCACATCTCCCGCACCAACGCGTACGCGCGGGTGGAGCGGCTGCTGCGCGACGGGGTGATCACCGGGTTCCGGGCCCAGGTGGCGCCCGAGGCGGCCGGGCTGGGCACGTCGGCGTACATCGCCCTGACCATCGAGCAGAACACCTGGCGGGAGGTGTCCGCCGAGCTGGCCCAGGTGCGCTACATCGAGCACGCCGCGCTGCTCGGCGGTGACCACGACGTCCTCGCCCTGGTGCGCGCGCCGGACAACGCCGCACTGCGGGACGTGGTGCTGGGCCGGGTGCAGAGCATTCCCGGTGTGCTGTCCACCCGCACCTGGCTGGTCTTCGAGGAGTTCGACGGGGCCGGCAGCCCCTGGGCCTGACCGGGGCTCAGCGCTCCGGCGGGGCCTCCAGCCCGTCCCGGTCGGCCAGCTCCAGCAGCGGTTCCAGCGAGTGCCGGTCACCGTCCAGGCCGGCGTGCGGGTCGCCGCGCTCGGCGAACCGGGCCGGCATGCTGAGCACGTCGAAGTCCTCCGGCCGAACCTGGTCCAGCTCCGACCAGTCAAGCGGCGCGGAGACCAGCGCGGCCGGCGTGGGCCGGATCGAGTACGCCGAGGTCACCGTGTGGTCCCGGGCCATCTGGTTGTAGTCGACGAAGACCGGCCGGTCGCGTTGCTCACGCCACCAGGTGGTGGTGACCAGGTCCGGCAGCCGGCGCTGCATCTCCCGGCCCAGCGCGAGCACCGCGCGACGGCAGTCACCGAAGCTCCAGCGCGGTTCGATCGACAGGTAGACGTGCAACCCCCGACCGCCGGTGGTCTTCGGGTAGCCGGTCATGCCCAGCTCCGCGAGGAACGCCCGCACCTCGTGCGCCACCGGCACCACCTGCTCGAAGCCGACGCCGGGCATCGGATCGAGGTCGATGCGTAACTGGTCGGGGCGTTCCACGTCGGCGGCGGTGACCGGCCACGGGTGGAACCGCAGGGTGCCCAGGTTGGCCGCCCAGATGACCACGGCCAACTCGCTCGGCGCGACCTCGTCGGCGGTGCGGCCACTGGGGAAGGTGATGTGCGCGGTCCGCACCCACTCGGGCGCACCGGCCGGCAGCCGCTTCTGGTAGAACGCGTCGCCTCGATTGGTCTGCCGGGTGGCGATCGTCGCGCCCTCGAAGACACCACGCGGCCAGCGTTCGAGCATGGTCGGCCGATCCCGCAGCGCACGCAGGATGCCGTCACCCACCGCCAGGAAGTAGCGGACCACGTCCAGCTTGGTCAGCCCACGCTCCGGGAAGTACGGCTTGTCGGGGCTGGAGACGCGGACCAGCCGCTCCCCCACCTGGATCTCCTCCGCCGCCGTGGCCACGCCCTGAGGGTACGACGCGCGAGCGCGGCGCACGGCCACCGAGCGGACACTGGCGCGGCGCCGACGGAGCGCTCGGTCAGGAGAGCAGCAGCACGCCGACCACGATCAGTGGCAGCCCCGCGAAGAGGAAGATGCCGACCCCGGTGAGCACGCGCCCGCCGCCGGCCGTCTCCCGCTCCGGCGCGGCACCGAACGTGGCGCGTGCACCGAGCATGCTGATCCGGCTCAGCGTCAGGTCGCCCGTCATGCCGATGAGCCCGCCCACCACAACCAAGCCGATGCCCAGCCGAGCGACGTAGTCACCGCCGTCGACCGCCACCCAGATCATCACCGCGACCGCGACCAGCGCCCCGATCACCACGAACAACAGGGCCGCTTCACGCAGACCTCGTAAGACAGTCATTCCTGACCCCCGTCGGCTGTCCGGCGCCCATCGTCTCGCGTCACCGGGTCGCGGCGCTGCCCCGAGACCGACAGCGACGCTCAGCAGGGCACCGACCCAGCAGCGTCACTCCCAGCCGTACGACGAGGTGGCGTGTCGGTGCCGCACTTAACGGCCCGCGGGTTCGCGGCGACACCCTGTCGCTTGGGTGCGCCTTCGCGCCGGGCAGGGGCCGCGGCGGGTCGGGTGATCGTCTAGCGTGTGCCGGACCGTCGACGAGCCGCTGGAGACCTCGTGATCATGCTTCGGAAGCCCGTGCGCCACGGGGTCTTGGCGCTGGCCCTGGTACTCGCCGCGGCGAACCTCGTCGGCACACCTGCGCTGCGCCCGACACCCGCCGAGGCCGCGCCGACCGTCGTGCCGGACGACTACCAGTTCGCGGTGGGATTCTCCAGTACACAGGGCGCGAGCCAGTGGTCCTATCTGCAGTGGGACGGTGCCGCCTACACACCAATGGTGTGGGAGCCGACGCGGGACCGGTGGCGGGGCAACTGCGAGTTCTGCATCATCAGCCGCAGCGGACTTCACCCGGACACCAATGACGCGGTCATCGCCTGGACAGCGCCGCGGGGTGGCGCGGTCACGGTGCGCGGCACCATGGACCACCAGACCTACATCGACCCCGACATCACGAACGTCGACGGCGTCCGGACCTTCGTCCGCAAGCGTAGTGGCGGCACGACGAGCAAGGTGTGGCCGTCGGCCGACTTCCAGCACCTGCGACCCGCGTTCATGGCCCAACACGTCTTCACCACCGCCGTCAACGCCGGTGACACGCTCCTGTTCCACGCGAACCGGGCAGGGACGGGACTGCACGACGGGCTCTCGTGGAATCCGCGGGTCAGCTACGACTACGAGCCGAAGTTCACCCTCGACCAGGCCGAACTGGTCATGAACCCCGCCGACTTCGACCGGATCGGTGAGCGCACCGCGCTGGATGCCAGCCTGTCGGTCGTCCCCAACGGCAGCCAGTTCGACTTCTACCACTCCTCGGACTTCGGCCGACAGGTGCAGAAGTTCCGCGGCGACCTCGCCCGTCCCGCCCAGGCGCGGGTGTACGCCGACACGACGGCCAACCGGTTCCGCAATCCGCACGGCCTCGACGGGCAGTGGTGGATCGCAAGCATCTACCGCACCGAGGAAGGTCACCTCCTCGCGTTTTGCCACATCGAGAACGCCAATCCGCAGACATCCGGGTGGTGGGCCGGCGGGTTGGCGTACTCCACCGACAACGGGGAGCACTTCACCCTGCTGGGCAAGACAGTCGCCGCCCGCACCAAGGCACCCGACGGTTCGACCGACAACATCGGCGGAATGCCCTTCGTCCTCAAGGACGGCTTCCTCCACGTGTACTTCACCGAGTTCGGCATGCCGGTCGTCGCCCGCGCCCCGGTCGCCGAGGTGATCGACGCCGCCAAACGCGGCACGGTCAGCCCGTGGACGAAATACCACGCCGGCGCCTGGAACGAGCCCGGCATGCACGGGCAGGCCACCGAGGTCGTCGCTGCCAGCCCGACGAACTCCTACGACTCGCACGGCGCCGCCGCTTACAGCACCTACCTCGGCAAGTACCTGCTCACCGGTGGCAGCGGCGGCCAGGGGCAGGGCATCTTCCTCGCGGTCGGCGACGACCCGGCCCGCTTCGACACGCCGTCATGGCTCCTGAGCAGCAACGCGAACAGCAAGGCCACCATTCAGCCCTACGAGACCATCGTCGGGGTCGACGGTTCCACAAACGGCATCGTCAGCCGGCAGTTCTACGTCTACTACGGCTACTTCTTCCGCTGGCCGCACAACGGCGTCGACCTCCCGGAGCACATGCGCTGGTTGTACCGGCAGAAGGTCACCCTGAACGCCGCCGGCTTCGACCGCAACACTGTCAGCCTGAGCACCGACGCCGCTAAGAAACAGGGTGAGAACGGAGTGCGCTACCAGGAGTACGACGGCACCGCTTACACCGACATGACGTGGTCGGACGGCGACCAGCGCTGGCACGGCACGTCGACGTTCTCCCTGCTGGACTCCATCGGCTGGCACCCGGATGGCGACCGCGACTCGGTGCGGGTCTGGACGGCGCCACGAGCCGGCACGCTGCGCGTCGGCGCCGACCTTGACGGCATCCGCGCCGGCGGCGGCCCCGGCGCCGACGGCGTCCGCGTGAAAATCCTCAAGAACGGGCTGCCCGTCTGGCCGGCCACCGGTTACGCGGCGGTCGAGCCAGCCAGCACCCTGCCCTTCAACCCCGTGGACGTGACGGTGGCCGCAGGCGACCGGATCGCCTTCCACGTCAACCAGAACGTCACCTCCGCCTACGACACCACCCTCTGGTTGCCGACCCTGACCTACACCGGGGACAGTCGGGTGAGCTGGTCCGGTAACGGTGACTTCGGCAGCGTGCAGGGCGCGGCGCAGTGGTCGTACGAGGAGTACGACGAGGGTGTTGGCGGCACCCCGATGACGTGGGACGCCGTCGAACAGCGGTGGCAGGGCACGGCACCGTACCTGCAGATCGGGCCGGTCGCGCAACACGCCGACGACGACCGTGAGTCGGTGCGGGCCTGGGTCGCTCCGCGTGCCGGCAGGGTTCGGATCACCTCGGCGCTGGGCGACCTCTACACCGACAACGGCTCGGGGGCCGACGGAGTGCTGGTCCGATTGACCCGGAACGGGACGAACGTCTGGCCATCCACCGGCAGGCAGAAGGTCGGTCCGGTGGACCGGGTTCCGTTCCCCATGATCGAACTGAGCGTGGCCGCGGGTGACACCCTGCGCTTCCACCAGCACCAGAACGGCACGAGCGCCTACGACACGACCAATTGGGTGCCGAAGATCGCCTACCAGCCGTAAGCCACCGGCCCGCCGGCCCTCGCCCGAGGGTCGGCGGGCCGGACACGGTTACCGGGTGCGGCACCCGGGTAGGGGGGCCGCATGGCGGAACTGGCAACCCTCTGGATCGTCCGGCACGGCGAGAGCACCGCGAACGTCGCGGCGACGCGGGCCGAGGCGTCGGGCGCCGAGCTGATCGACCTGACCCACCGCGACGCCGACGTGCCGCTCTCCGCGACCGGCCAGGAGCAGGCCCGGGCGACCGGCCGCTGGCTGGCGGCACTGCCGGACGCGAAGCGGCCGGACGTGGCGGTGGTGTCGCCGTACCTGCGCGCGGTGCAGACCTCGCGGCTGGCGCTGGCCGGCACCGAAGTGCCCGTGCACCGCGACGAGCGGCTGCGCGACCGGGAGTTGGGCATCCTCGACGGGCTGACCGGGCACGGGGTACGACGGCGGTACCCGGACGAGGCCGACCGTCGGGAACGGTTGGGCAAGTTCTACTACCGACCGCCGGGCGGGGAGTCCTGGACGGACGTGGCATTGCGGCTGCGGACTCTCCTGGGCGACCTGCGCCGTGACCACGAGGGTTGCCGGGTGCTGCTCTTCGGCCATGACGCGCTCGTCTTCCTGCTTCGTTATCTGGTCGAGGGGTTGACCGAGGACGAGCTGATGGCGCTCACCCGGCAGGACGTGATCGCCAACTGTTCGATCACCGAGTGGTCGGCGGACGCCGAGGGGCGACTCGCGCTCACCGCCTTCAACGACGTCGCGCACCTGCGTCAGCAGGGCGCCGAGCCGACCAGGGAGGACGAGATCCATGCCGAGCCGGTCTGAGGTAAAGGTCATCACACCGGCGTTGCTGCGGGACTGGGCGCTGCCGGTGCCGGTCGGTGGCAAGGAGAGCCGGGGCACCGTGCTGGTGGTCGGTGGTGCCCGCTTCACACCGGGCGCGGTACTGCTCGCCGGGGTGGCCGCGTTGCGCGCCGGCGCCGGGGTGCTTCAACTCGCCGCCGCCGAGTCCACCGCCGCCGCGCTGAGCATCCAGGTACCCGAGGCGCTGGTGGTCGGTCTGCCGGAGACCGCCGACGGCGCGGTGGCCGCCGACCGGGACGGCCAACTCGGCGATCTGGTCGCGCAGGCCGACGTGGTGGTGGTCGGCCCAGGCCTGAAGGCGATCGACGAAACCAACCGGCTGCTGGCTCTCGTCCTGGAGGCGGCCCGTCCGGACACGTCGCTGGTGCTCGACGCGTACGCCCTCGGTGCGCTCAGCCACGCACCGGACCTGCTTGTCGGCTCGGGTCGGCCCGTGGTGCTCACGCCCAACGTGACCGAGGCCAGGCACCTGCTCGGACGGGACCCGGGCGACGACCTGGACGCCGAGGCGGCCGAGTTGGCCGCCCGGTACGAGGCGGTCGTGTCGCTGTACGGGCACGTGGCCGCCCCGGACGGACGGGGTTGGCGAGAGGAGAGCGGCGACGCCGGGCTCGGCACCTCCGGCAGCGGCGACGTCCTCGCCGGGTTGTTGGCGGGGCTGCTGTCCCGCGGCGCGGACCCGGCCCAGGCGGCCTGCTGGGGTTCCTTCGCGCACTCGGTGAGCGGTCAACGACTGATCCCCCGCTACGGCCGGATCGGTTTCCTGGCTCGGGAGTTGCTCGACGAGATCCCCCGAACCCTGGCCATGGTCTGAGGCGGATTCGCCTGTTTCCGCAGTGGTCGTCGGGGTACCGGAACCACACCAGAGGAGGCTGTTCAGGGAGGTCATACCGGTGTCGACCGATGCCATCGTGCTGCTCAAAGAGGACCACAAAGAAATGCGCCGCCTGTTCAAGGCCTTCCAGGACGCCGAGGAGGGGCCGGCGAGCCAGCGGCAGAAGCTGGTGAACCAGATCCTGGAAGCGCTGACGGTGCACACCTACCTGGAGAACGAGGTGATGTACCCGGAGGTCCGCCGGCTGCTGCCCGACCTGGAGGACGACATCCTCGAGTCGTACGAGGAACACCACGTCGCCGACGTGCTCTGCGCCGAGCTGGCCAGCATGGACGCCAGCGACGAGCGGTTCAACGCCAAGACGACGGTGCTGATCGAGAACGTCACCCACCACGTCGAGGAGGAAGAGGAGGAGTGGTTCCCCAAGGTCCGCGACGCGCTGGGCCGCAAGCAGCTCCAGGAGATCGGCGAGAAGATGATCGCGCTACGCGCGGATGCGCCGCGTACCCCCACCGCGCCGAAGGCGATCAAGAAGGCGCTCGACGCGGTGACGGCCTGAGGCCACCGCAGCACGTCGAAGGGCCCGCCCACGCCCACGCCCACGCCCACGCCCACGCCC
Source organism: Micromonospora sp. NPDC048835 (assembly GCF_040649995.1). NCBI lineage: Bacteria > Bacillati > Actinomycetota > Actinomycetes > Micromonosporales > Micromonosporaceae > Micromonospora > Micromonospora sp. NPDC048835. The sequence goes on from NZ_JBEZGM010000051.1 coordinate 12,765, forward strand.
ACGCCCACGCCCACGCCCACGCGATCTTGCACTTCCTGCTCCTGGTTAGCGATATTTAGTGCCGTTTGTCGCAACAGAAAGTGCAAGATCGCGGGGCGCGGGGCGCGGGGCGCGGGGCGCGGGGCGCGGGGCGCGGGGCGCGGGCGTCAGTTTCGGGATCCTGGCTCGGCCATTCGGCGGTGCTGCTCGGACTTGAGCTTGTCCGGAATGATCTTGCCGGCGGCGGTCTGCACCTTGTTCACCAGGGAGCCGGCGGTGACCGTCTGGTCACCCTTCATCATCGCGGCGAAGCCCTGCTCGGCGACCTTCGCCGGGTCGTCCTTCTCACCCGAACCGACCCGGGTGTCCTGCATCTCGGCCCGCTCGAAGAACGCGGTGTCGGTCGGGCCCGGCAGCAACGCGGTGACCGTGACGCCGGTGTCCTTCAGCTCGTTGCGCAGCGCCTCGGAGAACGACTGCACGAACGACTTCGAGGCGTTGTAGACCGCCTGGAACGGCCCCGGCATGGTGGAGGCGATCGACGAGGTGAACAGGACCCGACCGGCACCCCGGTCGACCATCGCGGGGAGCAACAGCTTCGCCAGGTGCACCGTCGAACGCACGTTGAGGTCGACGACCTCCAGTTCGTCAGCAAGGTCGGTGCCGCCGACGAACGCGCCACCGGCACCCCGACCGGCGTTGAGGGCCAGCGCCTCCAGTGGGCGACCGGTCGCGGTGACGGCGGCGACCAGTTCAGTCACGCCCTGTTCGCGAGCCAGGTCGACGCGGACCGACCAGACCTGCGGGCCACCGTCGCGATGCAGCTTCTGGGCCGCCGACTCGATGCCGTCGTCCTCGGCGGCGATGATCAGGTCGAAGTCGTGCTCGACGAACTGCGCCGCCAGTTCGTACCCGATCCCGCTTGAAGCCCCGGTCACCAGGGCGAGTGGCCGGTCCGAGGTGGGTGTGCCCATGTTCTCGACTCCTTCTGTGCGAAACCTGGCCGCACCCTTGACGGCGCGGTGGTCACCTACCGTGTGCCCCGCGACGCAACGCCCAACCACATCGGCGGGGGTCGCCTCCCGGAGGGCGGACCGAACGGCCCGGCCCGGGCCGGTAGGATCGGCCCAGGCCGTTACTGGCGCGTGGGGATGGATAACCATCGGGGAGCGGCCTCGTCACGTGGACGTTTGCCGAGCGCCTGGGCCTTCCCGCACGTCTGTTGGAGGTCGCATGTCCCGCAACGCCGAGTCCACCGCATTCCGGAGCGCCCTCGAGGTGATCCGAGCCGTCGAGCCGCGGGTCGCCGACGCCATCGGCGCCGAGCTGACCGACCAGCGGGAGTCCCTCAAGCTGATCGCCAGCGAAAACTACGCCTCCCCGGCGACCCTGCTGGCCATGGGCAACTGGTTCAGCGACAAGTACGCCGAGGGCACCGTCGGCCGCCGCTTCTACGCCGGCTGCCAGAACGTCGACACCGTCGAGGCGCTCGCCGCCGAGCACGCCCGGGAGCTGTTCGGCGCCGCGCACGCGTACGTGCAGCCGCACTCGGGCATCGACGCCAACCTGGTCGCCTTCTGGGCGGTGCTGGCCGACCGGGTGGAGTCCCCCGCCCTGAAGAAGGCCCAGGTCCGTCAGGTCAACGACCTCACCGAGGCGGACTGGTTCGCACTGCGCCGTGAGCTGGGCAACCAGCGGATGCTCGGCATGTCGCTGGACGCCGGCGGCCACCTGACCCACGGTTTCCGGCCGAACATCTCCGGCAAGATGTTCGACCAGCGCAGCTACGGCACCGACCCGGCGACCGGCCTGATCGACTACGACCGGGTGGCCGAGGCCGCCCGGGAGTTCAAGCCGCTGATCCTGGTCGGCGGCTACTCGGCGTACCCCAGGAAGGTCAACTTCCGGATCCTGCGCGAGATCGCCGAGTCGGTCGGCGCGACCTTCATGGTCGACATGGCGCACTTCGCGGGCCTGGTGGCCGGCAAGGTGTTCACCGGCGACTTCGACCCGGTGCCGCACGCGCACATCGTCACGACCACCACGCACAAGTCGCTGCGCGGCCCGCGCGGCGGCATGGTGCTCTGCCAGCCGGAGCTGGCCGACCAGGTGGACCGCGGCTGCCCGATGGTGCTCGGCGGTCCGCTGCCGCACGTGATGGCCGCCAAGGCCGTCGCGCTCGCCGAGGCCCGCCGGCCCGACTTCGCCGACTACGCGCAGCGGATCGTGGACAACTCGCAGGCGCTCGCCGAGGGGCTGCTGCGCCGGGGCGCGACGCTTGTCACCGGCGGCACCGACAACCACCTGGTGCTGATCGACGTGTCCGGCTACGGGCTCACCGGCCGGCAGGCCGAGCAGGCGCTGCTCGACTCGGGCATCGTCACCAACCGCAACTCGGTCCCGCAGGACCCGAACGGGGCCTGGTACACGTCCGGCATCCGGATCGGCACCCCGGCGCTGACCACCCGGGGCCTCGGCGCCGCCGAGATGGACCAGACCGCCGAGCTGATCCACACCGTGCTGACCCAGACCACCGCCGGCGCCAACGCCGACGGCACCCCGTCGAAGGCGAAGTACACGCTGGATCCGGCCCTGTCCGACAAGGTCGCCCGCCAGGCCACCGACCTGCTCGCCGCGTACCCCCTCTACCCCACCGTCGACCTGGGCTGACCCGAGCGGCTCGGGTCGACAGGCCATCGCCGTCGATCATGGAGTTGTGGTGCCCGAATCAGGGCGAGTGGCGACTTTCGTCCACCACCACAACTCCATGATCGACGCGCACAAGGGGGCCGGGACGGGGGCCGGGTCAGGCCAGGGGGCGCTTCAGGTGGTAGCGGTGGACTTCGGTGCTGCCCTGGACGTTGTTGACGTCCTCGGCGGCGGAGACGAGCTCCCACCCCTCCCGGCCGGCCCGGTTGAGGTGCGCGATGGCGGTGTCACCGTAGGCGGTGATGTCCTTGCGGGACCCGTCCGGCGCGTACCAGACGAACGAGACGTGAAAATTGCGACCCTGTCCCTGATAGCGACGGACGAGCAGGGCGTACTCCCAGGCAACCATGCGGTTTATTATGACCGTCCACCCAGGACGGCGACACGCGGGTCGTCGCGCATTGCCATCCGATGAACGCGGTGTGTCAACCCGCCCGGCGTGCCACCTCGTCGGTGATCAGCGCCGCGAGCCGGTCCAGCCCGACGTCGATCTGCTCCGGCGTGACCGCGCTCACCGACAACCGCAACGCGTGGACCGGCAGACTGTCGTCGTAGAAGTGCGCCATCGGCGTCCACAGGACCCCGTAGTCGCGTGCCGAACGGTCCAGTAGCGCGTCGTCGACCGGGAACGGCACCGTCACCACGACGAAGAACCCACCGGCCGGCACCGTCCACCGCACCGCCGCCGCCGCGCCGTCCTCCCCCGGTGGGAACCGCCGGGTCAGGCCGGCCACCAGGTGGCGCAGATTCCGGGTGTACGCGGACCGCTCCCGGGTGTTCGCGGCCACCAGGCTGCACCCGTGTTCCAGCAGCCGGCCGCCGATGACCGCCTGCGCGATCGGGGACGTGTTCACCGTGACCATGCTCTTGATCATGGCGAGTTGGTCGGCGAGCGGGCCGACCCGTCCGTCCGGGAGGGCCACCCGCTGGTCGGCGACGACGTAGCCGACCCGCGCGCCGGGGAGCACGGTCTTGGCGAACGAACCGAGGTAGACGACCCGCCGCCCGCTGTCCATCGCCTTGAGGGTGGGCGGGCGCGGCCCGTCCTCGCTGTGGAACAGGCCGTACGGGTTGTCCTCGAGCAGCAGCAGGTCCTCCTGCGTGGCCAGCTCCAGCAGTCGTCGCCGGTGGGCGGTGTCGATGCTGACGCCGGACGGGTTGGCGAAGTCCGGCATCAGGTAGCAGGCGCGGGGACGAAGCCCCGCCGACCGCGCCCGGTGGAGCTGATCGGCCAGGTCGGTCAGGTCGACCCCGGACGATCCAGGGGCGACCGGCCACACCGGCAGGTCCACCAGTCGGGCCGCCCCGGTCAGCCCGACGTAGGTCGGGGCGACCGCGAGCAGCACATCGGTGGGACCGGCCCGCAACGCCCGCAGCACCAGGAACATCGCCTCCTGGCAGCCGACGGTCACCACGACGTCCTGCGGGTCGACGGCGATCCCCTCGTCGACGGCGAGGTTACGGGCGATCAGGTGGTGCACGATGCCCTTGGTCCGACCGTACTGCAACAGCACCCGCCGGGCCTGCTCCGGCGGGTGCCCCAGGTCGTCGACGAGGTGTCGGTGGAAGGTGTCCAGGTGCCGGTGCACCGCCGCCAGGTCGAAGAACTCCTCGTACGGCCGGCCGGCCGCGAGGGACACCGCCGCCGGGTACCGCTCGGACACCTCGTTGAGGAAGTTCATCGAGGTCAGCGCCGGGTCTCCAAGCGCGGGGTGCAGGTCGGCGACGGTCAGGTCGACGGGTTCGGCGGCGCTCACCGCTCAACCCACCCGGAGCGTACGCAGCTCGCCGGCCGCCGCCGGATCGGCGCAGCCGGCCAGGGTGAGCGCGTCGGTCAGTTCGGCGACGAGCAGCGCCAACGCGTCCCGGGCGGCGGGCTCACCGCCGACGGCGAGGGCCCAGAGCAGCGGCCGGCCGACCAGCACCCCGGCCGCGCCGAGCGCCAGCGCCCGCAGCACGTCGGTGCCGCCCCGGATGCCGCTGTCCAGCAGCACCTGGCAGCCGTCCCCGACCGCGTCGACGACCTCCGGCAGCATGGTGACGCTGGGCGGTGCGCCGTCCAGTTGCCGCCCACCGTGGTTGGAGACGACCACCGCGTCCGCGCCGACGCGTACCGCCTCGATGGCGTCCCGCGGGTCCAACAGTCCCTTGACCACCAACGGCAGGTCGACCTGCTCGCGCAGCCACGCCAGGTCCGCCCAGCGCAGCGCCGGGGCGAACGACGCGGCGGTGTGCGCGGCGATCGCGGACACTCCGGGGGCGCCGGAGTGCGCCAGCGCGTCACGACCGTCGGGGAGGTTCGCGGCGACCACCTCGGCCGGCAGCCGGAACCCGTTGCGCAGGTCCCGGGGGCGTCGGCCGAGCACCGGGACGTCAACGGTGACCACCAGTGCGCGGCACCCGGCCGCGACGACCCGGTCCAGCAGGTCGCGTACGAGGGCCCGGTCGCGCAGCCAGTAGAGCTGGAACCAGACGTCCGCACCCACCGCGGTGACCTGTTCGATGGGTGTACTGCCGAGGGTGCTCGCCAGGTAGGGGATTGCGGCCGCGGCGGCCGCGGCCGCCAGACCCAGCTCGCCGTCCGGGTGCACCAGCCGCTGGTACGCCATCGGTGCCACCCCGACCGGCATGGCGTACCGACGGCCGAGCAGGTGGGTGCCCAGGTCGACGGTGTCGACCCCGCGCAGCACCCGGGGCAGCACCGCGACCCGGTCCAGCGCGCGCCGGTTCGCGTCGAGGGTCACCTCGGCCGCGCTGCCGCCGGCCAGGTAGTCCCACACGTCCGGCGGCAGCACGGCCCGGGCCCGCTCGGCGTAGTCGGCGAGCGACACGGCCGGCGGGTCGGCCAGCGCCCGCTCACCCATCGCCCGCCACCGGGCCGCTCGTCACCACCGGCACAGCGGCATCGGCCGGCCCATCCACGGCCGGCAGCCCGAAGTGCTCCCGGAGGAACGCCGCCGCCCGCTCCTGCGCCCGCCGACCGTCGGTGAAGGCACCCGGCATGGCGAAGAACCCGTGGATCATGCCCGGGTAGTGGTCCAACCGGGTGGGCACCCCGGCGTCGCGCAGCCGCTCGGCGTACCGCTGCCCCTCGGCGCGCAGCGGGTCCAGTTCGGCGGTGACCACCAACGCCGGCGGCAGCCCGGACAGGTCGTCGGCGAGCAGCGGCGAGGCCAGCGGGTCCCGGGCGTGCGCCGGGTCGGCCAGGTAGTGCGTCCGGTACCAGGCGACCGAACGGCGGTTGAACAGCGCCGGGTCGTCGTCCCCGGCCGGTTCGCCGCTGGAGTCGGTGTTCGGGTAGACCAGCAGCTGCGCGGCGAGCGGCGGCCCGTCCGTACGGCTGAGCAGGGTGACCGCGGCGGCCAGGTTCCCGCCGGCGCTGTCCCCACCGACCGCCAGCCGGGTCGGGTCGACGCCCAGCTCGTCGGCGTGCCGGGCGATCCACGAGGTGGCGGCGTGGCAGTCGTGCACCGCCGCCGGGAACGGGTGCTCCGGGGCGAGGCGGTAGCCGACGGTGACCACCTGGCAGGGCACGGCGTTGGCCAGCCGCCGGCAGATGCCGTCGGCGGTGTCGATGCTGCCGAGCGTCCAGCCACCCCCGAAGAAGTAGACCAGGGTGGGCAGCGGACCCGACCCGGTCGGCCGGTACACCCGCAGCGGCAGCTCCCCGGCGGGCCCGGGGAACCGCTCGTCGCGTACCTCGGTCACCGGCTCGACCGCGCCGGCGCCGGCCCGGATCGCGGCCAGGTCCGCGGCGCGCGCCTCGGACAGGGTCTGCGCGTACAGCGGCGGGGTGCCGGCGGCGGCGCGGGCCGCCCGGTACGCCGCCACCTCGGGGTGCGGGGCCATGTCGCTCCTATCCACAGGTGCGGACCAGCAGGGTGTCGATGCCGCGCAGGAACAGGCTGCCGCTGTACGTCGGCGTCTCGGTGACCGTCAGCGCGGGGAACCTGGCGAACAGCCGGGGCAGGGCGAGGCGACCCTCCAGCCGCGACACCGCCGCGCCCAGGCAGAAGTGCAGGCCCACCCCGAAGGCCAGCGACGGCGGGCCGGGACGGGTCGGGTCGAAGGTGTCCGGGGCCGGGAAGCGGGCCGGGTCCCGGTTCGCCGCCCCGATCATGATCAGTACGTTGTCGCCGGTGGCGACCGGCACACCGTGCAGCACGGTGTCGGCGGGCGCGGCGCGGGCCAGGAAGTGCACCGGGCTGGCCAACCGCAGCACCTCGTCGACGCAGCCCTGCGCCAGCGTGTCGTCGGTGGGCAGCGCCGCGACCGTCTCCGGGTGGGCCAGCAGCAGCGGCAGCCCGTTGCTGAACATGTAGACGGTGGTGACGAAGCTGGCGTTGAACAGCACGATCAGGTTGCTGATCAGCTCTTCCTCGGTCAGCTCCACCTCCCCGGAGTCGAGCGCCTCGACCAACCCGCTGAGCAGGTCGTCCCCGGGCATCCGGCGGCGGTGCGCGATCAACTCCCGGTAGAAGACCCGCAGCTCCTGGGCGGCGGTGTTGGCCGCGGCCAGTCGCTGCGGGGTCTTCCCCGCCACGTCCAGAAACTCGTCGATCCACTCCACCCGCTCGCGGTACCACGGCAGCTCCGCGGCCGGTATGCCGATGAACTCGGCCATCACCAGGGCCGGGATCGGGTACGCGAAGTCGGCCACGAAGTCGACGGTGCCCTGCCCGGCGTCCGCCATCCGGTCCAGCAGCTCGTCGACCACCCGCAGGATCACCGGTTCCAGCGCGCCGAGGCGGCGTGGCGTGAAGGTGCGGGAGAAGACGTGCCGCATCCGGGTGTGGTCGGGCGGGTTGACGAACATCATCGAGGTCTGGAAGGTCCGCAGGATGTCCTGCTCCTCCCAGCCCGGTGGCGGCTGTTTCGTCCACTCCGGATCGCGCAGCAGCCCGTCGACGAGGTCGTAGCCGACCGCGACCGCGGCCACCGTCCGGTGTTCGGCGCGCGCCGGGACCGCGCTGATCGGGCCGAGCCGGTGCAGGTCCGCGTACCACGGGTACGGATCCTGTCTGCCCTGCTCGCTGTACAGGCCGGTGAGTATGTCCTCCACGTGCACGGCCAACTCCTCCCCAGGATGTCGGTGGCCGCCGGGGGCGGCGGGGACCACCCGCCGCCCCCGGCCGGTGTCACAGGTCGAGCAGCCGCAGCGGTACGGCGTTGGCGAGCGCCTGGTTGCCGGCGTCGTTCGGGTGGATGTGGTCCCCCGAGTCGTACGCGGGCAGCAGTTGGCTGGGCCGGGCCGGGTCGCGCAGCACCTTGTCGAAGTCGAGCAGCCCGTCGAACTCGCGGCTGCCCCGCAGGTACGCGTTCACCGCCTGGCGGGTGGCCTCCTTCTGCGGCGTCCACACGCCCTCGACGCCGTGCCCCTCGTACGGGGTCAGCGTGGCCACCAGGCTGGTCAGCCCACGCTGCTGGAGCTGCTGGTTGATCTGCCGCAGGGTGCCGATGATCGCCTCGGGTGCGTCGTTCGACATCCAGATGTCGTTGATGCCCAGGTGGGTGACGACGGTCCGCACCCCGGTCTGGGGGAAGACGTCCTCGTTGAGCCGGGCGGCCGCGTTCGGGCCGAGCTGGTAGTAACCCGGGTAGTTGCCGTCGCCGGGCTCGGTGCCCTCGTGGTTGAGCCGGTTGCCGGCCAGGCTCAGGTTGAGCACCCCGGGGGTGCGCTTGTCCGGCCGCTCGGCGAGCAGCCGGTCGGAGAGCAGGTCGGGCCAGCGCCGGTTGGCGTTGACGGTGCTGCCGTTGCCGTCGCCGATGGAGTCGCTGAGCACGACGAGCGCGCCGGGGCTGCCCTTGCGCTGCACGTCGACCCCGGAGAGGAAGAACCAGCAGCAGGTGGGCCGGGTGGTGAAGCCGGTGCCCTCGGCCGCCCCGGTCAGGTCCCCCGCGCCGATGAAGTTGGCCTGCTGGGACTGCCCGTGGAACGTGGTCGGGCCGGTCGGCGTCGGGAAGTGCAGGGTGACCACCAGGTCACTGTCGTCGGCGACCGGGAAGGTGAGCGGGTCGCTGAGTAGTTCGGCGCCCCGGTTCATGGTCGTCGTGGTGGCGCCGGTGAAGGTCAGTGGGCGCACCGACGCCGCGTCGATGTCGGACAGGTCGTCGGGGGTCGCGGTGTTCGGCCGGGCGACGGTCGCGCGGCCGACGGTGACGGCCTGCTCGCCGTAGAGGTTGCTCAGGCGTACCCGCAGCGCCGGGCCGCCCACCGAGACGTGCACGATCATCCGGACGCTCTGGTTGTTGAGGCCGGTGTTCGTCAAGCCGACCGAGTTGCCCCGGGTGACCGCGGTGGCCCAACTGCCCGCCCACTCGGCGCGGTCGGGTCGGCCGGCGGCGGTGCCGGACGGGCCGGCGCTGGCGACGACGGCGGGTGCGCCGGCGACCAACAGCGCGGCCGCGGCGGCGATGACAGGCCATCTCTTCGGGGTTGCCGTTGCCATGGAACCTCCATCGTGTGGCAGCCCAGGGCCGTCCGCTGACGGCGCCCGCCTGGACGATGGTCCAGAAACCTAGCCGCCGCCGCTGATGGGCGTCAATCAACCTGATCGACGCCATCAAATGTCCGGCGGGCCGCTCGGATCGCCCACTCGGCACGGTTCCGACCAGCCGTTTCCCGCCTAGGCTTCCAGGCGGCGGCGGTGTGGTCGCCCGAGCGCGCCACCGTCGCGTCGTTCCCGGGGGCTGCCCGGGGACCGCCGCTTTCTCAGATGGGGGCTGCCGGATGACTGACGGACCCGGGCACACCACGACGTACGTGCACAGGGTGTTGGACCTCTTCGCCGAGTTCGGCGACCGGGAGGCGTTGGTGGGCGCCGACCGGCGGCTCACCTACACCGAGGCCGCCGCGCGGGTGCGGTCGATGGCCGCCTCGTTGACCCGGCACGGCGTACGGCCCGGGTCGGCGGTGCTGGTGACCGTCGCGAACGCGGTGGAGGGTCCGCTGCTGCAACTCGCCCTGCACCTGATCGGCTGCCGGACGATGTGGGTCGCCCCGGTGACCGCGCGTCGGGAGGTCGACGAGTTCATCCGGTTGGCCCGCCCGGACGCCCTGGTCTACGACGCGCGGGACCGGGCCAGCCTGGGCCCGGAGTTGGCCGCCGCGCTGCCCGGCACACCTGTCTGCTGTCTGGGCGCGGGCGGCGCCGGCCCCGACCTCACCGCCGACGCCGACGCCGACGTGACGGGCCTGCCGTCGCCCGTGCCGGCGCCCGAGTCGTTCCTGCAGACCAGTGGCACCACCGGTACCCCCAAGCTGGTGCACCACCGGGAGAGCTTCTACGCCCAGATCCTCACCCTTGCCGCCGACTTCCGGGCCGCCGGGTTCCCGTTGCTGCGGCACCTGTCGCACTCACCGATGTGGCTGGCCAGCGGGCAGATCACCACCCTGTTCAACCTGTTCACCGGTGGGGTGCTGTTCCTGCGCGACGACTGGGACCCGGTGACCTTCGTGGACACCGTGCAGCGGGAACGGATCAACTCGACCTTCGTCACCCCGCCGATGCTCTACGAGGTGTTGGACCACCCGGCGCTCGTCGGCGCGGACTTCTCCGCCATGTTCATGTTCAACGTGGGCGCCGGGCCCGCCGCGCCCGCCCGGCTGCGCCAGGCCATCGCGCGGTTCGGTCCGGTGCTGCGCATCGTGTACGGCCTCAGCGAGGCGGTCGTGATCACCGCGCTGCCCGGGTTGACCGACGATCCGGAGCACCCGCAGCGGCTGCGCTCCTGCGGGCGGCCCTACGGCGACGTGCGCGTCGAGATCCGCGACGACGACGGCACGGTGCTGCCGACCGGGCGCGACGGTGAGGTGTGGGTGCGTACCCGACTGAGCTTCGCCGGCTACCACGGCCAGCCGGAGCTGACCGCGCAGACGCTCGTGGACGGGTGGGTGCGCACCCGCGACATCGGCCACCTCGACGACGACGGCTACCTCTACCTGGTCGACCGGGCCCACGACATGATCGTCACGCACCGACGGAACTGGGCGATCTTCTGCCGTCCCATCGAGGACGTGCTGCTCGGGCACCCGCAGGTACGGGCCGCCGCAGTGATCGGCGTGCCGGACGAGACGGTCGGCGAGGTGCCGTACGCGTACGTGGTGCCCGCCCCGGGCGCGACGGTCAGCGGGGCGGAGCTGGTCGGCCTGGTGACCGCCGAGCTCAACGAGATGTGGGCGCCGACCACAGTGGAGTTCGTCGACTGGCTGCCGGTGAACCGGTCGATGAAGGTGGACAAGCGGGCGCTGCGCGCGCGGTACGCGGCCCACCGGGCGGCAGCGGTCGAGGCGTGAACCCCCGCCGGCAACTGGTCGTCCTGGTCAGCGCCGACCTCATCTCCAACCTGGGCACCCGCATCTCGGTGGTGACCATCCCGTGGCTGGTGCTGGTCACCACCGGCAGCCCCACCAAGATGGGCCTGGTCGCGTTCGCCGAGACGCTGCCGTACCTGCTGTCCAGCGCGCTGGGTACGCCCTGGGCGGACCGGTTCGGCCTGCGCCGCACCTCCATCCTCTGCGATGCGGGCAGCGCGGTGGCGATGGTCGTCGTCGCACTGACCCCGTGGTTGGGCTTCGCGCCGCTGGTGGCGCTCGTCGCGGTGGCCGGCGCGCTGCGCGGCATCGGGGACCGGGTGAAGCACGTGATGTTCCGCCCGGCCGCGGAGGCCGCCGGGGTGCCGCTGATCCGGCTGACCTCCGCGTACGACGGGCTCAGCCGGGTGGTGACCCTGTTCGGCGCCGCCGTGGGCGGCCTGCTCATCGCCGCGTTCGGGGTGACTGAGGCGATCCTCATCGACGCGGCCACCTTCGGCGTCTGCGCGCTGCTCATCGGCGTGCTGGTGCGCCCACCGGCGGCCCCGGCGCAACCCGCCCAGCCGGAGAGCTACCTGCGCGCGCTGCGGGGCGGCTTCAGCTACCTGGGGCGGGACCGTCCGCTGCTCGGGATGCTCGTCGTCATCTCGGCGCTGAACATGGTGGCCAACGCCAGCGTGGCCGTCTACATCCCGGTCTGGGTCGCCCGGGAGCTGCCCGGCCCGAGCGGCCTCGGCCTGGTGCTGGCGGCGTTCTCGGCGGGGGCGCTGCTGGGCAACCTGGTGTTCACCGCGCTCGGGCCCCGGCTGCCCCGTCGGCTGACGTTCCTGGTCGGCGCGCTCGTCGCCGGCACGCCCCGGCTGGTCGCGCTGGCGATCAGTGACGACCTGCCGGTCGTGCTCGTGGTGACGTTCCTGTCCGGGATCGGCATCGCCGCGGTCAACCCGCTGCTCGGGGTGGCGCTCTACGAACGGGTGCCGCCGGAGTTGCAGACCCGGGTGATCGGCATCGCCGGTTCGCTGGCGTTCGTCGGGCTCCCTGTCGGCGCACTGCTCGGCGGCTGGTCGGTGGACGCCCTGGGGCTCACCCCGGCCCTGCTGACCATGGCGGCGGCGTGCCTGGTGGTCACCGCGTACCCGCTGGTGAACCGGACCTCCGGCCCGGGGACACCGGCGCGCGCCGCCCCCGTCGCCACCAGGTAAACCCCGTTGCGGGCCCGGCCCGGCTGCCGCAGGCTGTCCTCGATGAGCGAACAACCCACGGACGGCGTGCCGGTGGCGAACACCGCGGTGGCCGACCGGATCGACGCGACCCTGGTCCGTCGACTGGTGGCCGAGCAGTTTCCCCGGTGGGCGGAGCTGCCGATCCGCCCGGTCGAGGTCGACGGCTGGGACAACCGCACCTTCCATCTGGGCGAGACGATGACCGTGCGGCTGCCCAGCGGGGCGGGGTACGCCCTCCAGGTCGCCAAGGAGCAGCGCTGGCTGCCGGTGCTCGGGCCACGGTTGCCGGTGCCGATCCCCGTGCCGTTGGCCCAGGGCCGTCCCGGTGCCGGATACCCGTACCCGTGGTCGGTCTACCGGTGGATCGACGGGCGGACCGCCAGCCCCGATCGGATCGACGACCTGCCCCGGTTCGCCACCGACCTCGCCACCTTCCTGTGCGCCCTGCGCGGCGTGGACGCCACCGGCGGCCCGGCGGCGGGGCCGCACAGCGCCTGGCGGGGTGCCCCGCTGTCCACCTACGACGCGGAGACCCGGTCGGCGATCGAGACGCACCGCGACCGGATCCCCGTCGACGTGGTCACCGGAATCTGGCAGGCCGCCCTCGACGCCACCTGGGCCGGGCCGGCGGTCTGGTTCCACGGCGACGTCGCGGACGGCAACCTGCTGGTCCGCGACGGCCGGCTCGCCGCCGTCATCGACTTCGGCTGCTCCGGCGTGGGTGACCCGGCCTGCGACACCGTGATCGCCTGGACCCTGCTGCACGGCCCCAGCCGGGCCGCCTTCCGCGCCGCGCTCGGCCTCGACGACGCCACCTGGGCTCGGGGCCGGGGCTGGGCGCTGTGGAAGGCGCTGATCACCCTGGACAATCAGGACCCCGCCAAGGCCGAGTGGGCCGGGCGTGTGCTCGGTGAACTGCTCGCCGAGCGCCACGCGGACCGCTGAGTTTCTACCGGCCGGGGCCGCTCAGCTCCTGGCCGAGGTCGCGGTGGCGTGTTCGGTGCGGCACCGGGGGCAGCGCAGGCGCGACCCGGTGGCCGTCCGGGGCACCCGCAGCCGCTGACCGCAGCCGCAGGTGAGCACCGGAGCGGACGCCCGCAGGTACTCGTCCCGCTCCCGACGCGGCCACCGGCCGTGACAGCGGGCGCACCACTTCGGTGGGTAGCTGTGGTAGTACGCCAGGCCGAACGCGCCCGCGACCATCAGGGTGACGGGCACGAGCAGTCCGAGCACGGCGAACAGAGCGGACACCAGCCCACCGAAGCCGTCCGCCACCAGCACGAAGACCACCCTGAGCACCACCACCGGCACCCCGAGCAGGGTGAACCCGAAACCCCAGCCGAAGAGCAGCAGAGATGGCAGGAACAACCACATGCCACCTCGCATCCACCGGCGGACGCCGTACCCGCCGCAACGGGGGCAGTTCGGCGACGCCTGGTGCGGCACCGACCGCAGCACCTTCGGCGTCAGCCACTCGACAAGCCGTTTGACGATCTCCTCGACAAGCTTCGCCGCGAGGGCCTGGAGGACCGAGTCGATGGCGCTCACCTCCCCCGCACCGAGAGCCCCGGCACCGAACGGCCGGCCCACCGACCATCGTGCGCGGTCGGCGCCACCATCTGATCCCAGCGCGCCGACCGTGCCGCGCGAACGACGCCGATCCGACAGCCGAAGGGTGTTCGTCAGGCGTTCCTCTGCTCGCCGCTCACGCGTCGGCCGGTTCGGCTACCGTCGGCGCCCTGCCACCCAGGAGGCCGCCGGGTATGACGTCGTCAGCCACTCGCCGCAGCAACGCCGAGGTCACCGCCGTTCACCGGATCGGCGACAGCGCCCCGCACAGCGCGTTCACCGACCTCGTCCGGTACGCCGGGAGCTGGTTCTGCGCGTTCCGGGAAGCCCGGACCCACCTCAGCGACGACGGCGTGATCCGGGTGCTGACCTCCGCCAACGGACGATCGTGGCGGTCCGCCGCCGTTCTGCGGCAGGCGGGCGTCGACATGCGTGACCCGCGCTTCGTCGCCCGGCCCGACGGTCGTCTGCAACTACTGGCGGCGGCGGCCACCGGCACCGCCACCAAGACGTTCCAGACGGTGACCTGGCAGTCCGGCGACGGGCACGCCTGGGGTGACCCGGTCCCGGTGGGCGAGCCGGGGGTCTGGGTGTGGCGGGCGGCCTGGCACGACGACACGATGTACGGCGTCGGCTACGCCACCCGGGCGCCGAGGTTCGCCCGGCTCTACCGCAGCACCGACGGCGTGGACCTCCAGCAGTGGGTGCCGACGTTGTTCGAGGACGGGTACCCCAACGAGTCCGGGTTGGTCTTCGCCCCGGACGGCACCGCGTACTGCCTGCTGCGCCGCGACGGCACCGACGCGAGTGCGCAACTCGGCCGGGCCGCGCCGCCGTACCGGGAGTGGACCTGGACCGACCTGGGTGTCCAGGTGGGCGGGCCGACGCTGCTGCGGCTGCCCGACGGGCGACTGCTGGCCGGCGTACGCCTGCACGACGGGGAGGTCCGCACCGCGATCTGCCTCGTCGACCCGGGCCGGGGCGAGCTGACCGAACTGGTTGCGCTGCCGTCCGGCGGCGACACCAGCTACCCCGGCCTGGTCTGGCACGACGACCTGCTCTGGGTGAGCTACTACTCCTCGCACGAGGGGCAGACGCATGTCTACCTGGCCGAGGTCAGCCTGACCGGCTGAGCCTGGCCGCGCGGCCCGACGGTCGGTTAGCGTGCCGGAATGCCATCGACGTTCACCGAATCGACGGACCCGTACTGTCTGCGCCCCGGGGAAGCCGGCGACCTGTTGCACGACCACCCGTGGCGGCGGTTCGTGGCGCTCGGTGACAGCGTCGTCGAGGGCATGTGTGAGCCCACCCCGGGCTACCCGGACGTGCAGTGGGTCGACCGGGTGGCGGCCGAGCTGGGCGTCGTGCGCCCCGAGCTGGCGTACCGGAACCTGGGTCGACGCGGGCTGCGCGCGCACCAGGTGCGGGCCACCCAGCTCGCCCCGGCGGTGGCCTTCGCACCGGACCTGGCGCTCGTCGTCTGCGGCGGCAACGACGCCTTCCACCCGGCGTACGACGCGGAGGCGGTGGACGCCGAGCTGACCGCGATGATCACCGCCCTTCGCGGCGTGGGCGCGGACGTGATCACCGTGGGCATGTTCGACGTCTCGCACAGTCCGGCGGTGCCCGAGCACCTCCGGGTCGGCCTGGGGGAACGCATGCGCCGCCTGTCCGCACACACGGCCACCCTGGCCGAACGCCTGAGCACGGTCCACGTGCACCTGACCGATCATCCCCTGACGGCGGACCCCACCCTCTACAGCACCGACGGCCGCCACGGCAGCGCCCGCAGCGACGCCATCGCCACAGCCGAAACCCTCCGTGCCCTCTCCCCCCACCGCCCAGCGCGCCCCACCCCCACCCCCACCCCCACCCCCACCCTCCGGTGATCAAGAGGTTTTGGTGACCGCACCCCCCGCCGGGGGTGCCCAACCACATGTTGAAACCGGCGGAC
>NZ_JBEZGM010000052.1:0-28412 GCF_040649995.1 Micromonospora sp. NPDC048835
GATCGTCGTGGTCGACTGCGAAGGCGACCCCAACGACATCGACAACTCCAAGCTCGTCTTCCGCGGCTCGGACAAACCCGTCGCCGTCCCGGACGCCGTCCCGGCCGAGCTCGGTGGCACTGCCGCTGGCACCGCCGCCGCAGGTGTGGACGAGTAACGACAATCAGCAAGGAGCGGGGCCCCGGTGGCGTGAGCCACCGGGGCCCCGCTTTCTGCCTACCCCGCAGGCAACACGAGCCATCTCCCGCCCCCGGTCGTCCGCGCGCTGCGCGCTCGGCGCTGGCGCGAGACAGACCCGCGCAACATCAGCGAAAGTGTCGCCTCGCGGCGTCCGGAGGCAGCACTCTCTCTGATGTTGCGGGGCGGGCCGGCACGGTGGGGGTGGTGAGGTCGGCGGTGGGGAGGGACGGGCCGTCGCCGACCAGGCGGAAGGAGTCGGCGTCGACAGGTTCGACAAGTCCGTCCTGGACCAGGCCGGCGAGGGCGCGGGCGCGTTGCACGTCGTCGGTCCAGACCTGGTCGAGTCGCTGGTGCGGGACCGGCCCGGTGCTGTCCCGGAGCACGCCGAGCAGCAGGCCGCGTACCTGTCGGTCGGTGCCCGCGTACCGCTGGGGTCGGCGGGTCGGTCCTGCGGGCGCCTCCTGGCCGGAGGCCCGCCAGGCGCAGACGGACTCGACGGGGCAGGCCGTGCAGCGCGGTGAGCGGGCCGTGCAGATCACCGCGCCCAACTCCATGAAAGCGGCGCTGGCCAGTGCCGCTGCGGCCGGTTCAGCCGGGAGCAGTTCCTCGGTGGCGACCAGGTCGGCTGGTCGGGTGACCGGCCCGGCGTCCGGGTCGCCGGCCACCGCCCGGCTCACGACCCGGCGTACGTTGGTGTCGACCACCGGGTGTCGCTGCCCGTACGCGAAGGCGGCCACCGCCCGTGCCGTGTAGGTGCCGACCCCGGGCAGTGCCAGCAGTTGCTCCAGTCGGTCCGGCACCTGGCCGCCGTGCCGCTCGACGATCGCGACCGCGCAGTCGCGTAACCGGACCGCCCGACGCGGGTAGCCCAGACGTCCCCACATCCGGATCGCCTCGGCGGGGGTGTCCGCCGCCAGCGCGGCCGGGTCCGGCCAGCGGGCCAGCCATGCCTGCCAGGCCGGCAACACCCGGACCACGGGTGTCTGCTGGAGCATGACCTCGCTGACCAGGATGGCCCACGGGGTGACCCCGGGCTCACGCCAGGGCAGGTCACGGGCGTGCTGCTGGAACCAACGACTGACCAGGGTGGCGAACTCGGGTTGCGTCATGGCGTCGTTGATGATGTCACGCCCGGCGTTCCCGTTGGTTGGGCGGCTCGGGCGGGGTGCCACGTCGTCGTTCCGTGGACGGGGGAGAATGCGCGGATGAACGAGCTCGCGATCACCGTCATCGGTCGGGACCGGCCCGGCATCGTGGCCGACGTCGCGGAGGTGCTGGCCCGACTGGGCGCGAACCTCACCGACAGCACGATGACGCGGCTGCGAGGGCATTTCGCGATGACCCTCATCTGCACGGGCCCGGCCGCCGCCGAGGTCGAGGCCGCGCTGGCGTCGCTTGCCGCCGAGGGTCAGCTACTGGCGACGGTACGCGCGGTCACCCCGGACGGCGATGTCCCGCCTGCGGGTGAGCCGTACGTGATGGCGGTGCACGGTTCGGACCGGATGGGGATCGTCGCGGCGATGACCCGGGTGCTCGTGGACGCCGGGGGCAACGTCACCGACCTGAGTACCCGGTTGACCGGAGCGCTCTACGTGGTCCTGGCGGAGGTCGAGTTGCCGGCCGGTGTGGCGGACACTGTGGTCGACCGGCTGCACCGGACGGCCGCCGAGCTGGGCGTGGAGGTCACCCTCCGGCCGGCGGACCCGGATCTGTTGTGACCGGCGAGGAGCGCGGGCCGGACACCGGCCTGGGGGGCTGGACGCCGGAGTCGCTTGACGTGGCGGGCGAGGTGCTGGCGGTCGTCTCTGCCCCGCACCCGGTGCTGAGTCGGGCCGCGGACGAGGTCGATCCGACGGCGAAGGAGACGGTCCAACTCGCGGCCGATCTGATCGCCACGATGAGGGTCTCGCCGGGCTGTGTCGGGCTGGCGGCGCCGCAGGTCGGGGTCGGCGCTCGGGTCTTCGCGGTCGACGTGACCGGGCACCCGAAGGCGGTGACGGTGCACGGCACCTTCGTGCTGTGCAATGCGCGGGTGGTCGAGGCGACCCGGTGGAAGCCGGGCCGGGAGGGCTGCATGTCGGTGCCGGACCTGACCGGGGACGTGAAGCGGGCCAGCCGGTTGGTGGTGGAGGGTGATCTGCCGGGCAGCGGTGAGCCGGTCCGGCTGGTGACCGACGGCTTCGAGGCGCGGGCGTTGCAGCACGAGATCGACCACTGTGCGGGGCTGCTCTTCCTGGACCGGGTGGCCGGCGCACACGCCGTCTACCAGCGCAAGGTGTACCTGTGACCGGGACGCGCTCCATCCACAGTGGATGGTTTGCCGCGGGCGTCGAATCGGTTCCGGCGCGTCGTGCCGCCGTGGCGGGTACGGCGCGGCTACGGTGGGGGGCATCATGCGTCTGACGGTCGGCCCCCTGTCACCCGCCGTGTACTGGCGGCGTCGCGCCGTCGTACTCGGAGCGGGTCTCCTCTTCCTGATTGTCCTGCTCTACTCGTGCACCGGCTCCGATCGCTCCGGCGGCCGGGAGCCGAAGGCGGGTGGTTCGCCGTCGGCGACGTCCGCCGCGACGTCCGACTCCGCTGGCCCGGTGCTGACACCGCAGACCGGAGGCCCGTCACCGTCCGCTGATCCGGTTGCGACGAACCCCAGCCCGGCGATCACCAGCAACACGCCGCCGTTGGGCGCGGCGGCTGGTTCGGAGGACGACGGCACCTGCACCAACGACGAGATCAGCGTGGTCTCGTCGACGAGTCAGACGTCGGTGCAGCGCGGCGCGGTGGTCGAGCTCCAGTTGAAGATCAAGAACACGTCGGATCGAACCTGTAGTCGCAACGTCGGTGCCGACTTCCAGGAGATCTTCATCAAGTCCGGTGCCGAGAAGGTCTGGTCGTCGGACACCTGCGGCAAGGTCGTGGGCTCGGACGTGCAGTCCTTCACGCCGAACTTCGAGCGCTCCTACCAGGTGCCCTGGAACGGGCGGGACACCAGCCGTTGCGACGGTGCGCTGGCCGGCGGGCCGTTCGCGCCGGTCGGGTCGTACCAGGTGTTCGCTCGGGTGGGCACGAAGCTCAGCGAGCCGGTGAAGCTCACCGTCACCGGCTGAGCCGGGTCAGACGTAGCGTTCCAGGATGGATGCCTCGGCGAGCCGGGACAGCCCTTCACGGACACCGCGGGCCCGGGCGTCGCCGACCCCTTCGACGGCTTGCAGGTCTTCCACTGTCGCGCCGAGCAGCCGCTGGAGGCTGCCGAAGTGCAGCACCAGGCGGTCGACCACCGCCACCGGGAGACGGGGCACCTTGGCCAGCAGTCGGAAGCCGCGCGGACTGACGGCGGCGTCGAGCGCGTCGGACGCGGCCGGGTAACCGATCGCCTTGGCGACCGACACCAGGTCGATCAGCTCAGTGGCACCGAGCAGGTCCAGTTCGACGAGAGCCTCGTCCAGGGTGCGCGACTTGCGGCCGACGGGGAGGTAGTCCCGGATGACGAGTGTCCGGTCGGCGTCCACGCCGGCCATCAGCTCGTCGAGTTGCAGCGCGAGCAGGCGACCGTCGGTGCCCAGCTCCACCACGTAGCCGGCGATCTCGTCGGCGATCCGGCGGACCATCTCCAGTCGCTGCACCACGGCCACCGCGTCGCGCACGGTGACCAGATCCTCGATCTCCAGGGCGGAGAGCGTGCCGGACACCTCGTCAAGTCGGAGCTTGTAGCGCTCCAGGGTGGCGAGCGCCTGGTTGGCGCGGGAGAGGATGGCCGCCGAGTCGTCGAGCACGTGCCGTTGGCCGTTGACGTAGAGGCTGATGATCCGCATCGACTGGCTGACCGAGATGACCGGGTAACCGGTCTGCCGGGCCACCCGCTCAGCGGTGCGGTGCCGGGTGCCGGACTCTTCGGTCGGGATCGACGGGTCGGGCATCAGGTGCACGGCCGCCCGGACGATCCTGGTGCCGTCGCTGGAGAGCACGACAGCGCCGTCCATCTTGCACAGCTCGCGTACGCGGGTCGCGGAGAACTCCACGTCAAGCGGGAAGCCGCCGGTGCACAGGCCCTCGACCACCTTGTCGTAGCCGAGCACGATGAGCGCGCCCGTGCGGCCCCGCAGAATGCGCTCCAGGCCGTCGCGCAGGGCGGTGCCCGGGGCCATCAGGGCAAGGTTGGCCCGCAACGGATCTCCGGCGCTCCCGGCGGGCCCCGCAGTCACGTTCACGCTGATCGGGCGGGCCGGCGAGCCCACGGCGCCGGTGCGGGCCTGAGGCGGCGCGCCGGCTGGCTTGGTGGTATCGCGGTCGATCGGCACGGGCACAGTCTACGGACTGCCGTGCGGTGGGTGCTGTCGTGGTTACTGTGATGTGTCACGATGCCGCCCCCGTCGACGTTTCCCGCTTGTGACGTGCTGTCCGGTTTCGCCGTCATCGTCGGCACAGTGGGTCACTCGGCGGACGCACGGGCCGCATGGTGCAGCGCCGAACGGACGTCGGTGACCTCGGTCACCCGCATCTGCTCGGGCCCGGCGCCGGTGCTGGTCGGGCCGCAGCCGGGTGGGACCAGGGCCACCTTGAACCCCAGTCGGGCCGCCTCGGCCAGCCGGCGTGGCACCGCACCGACGCGGCGCACCTCGCCGGTCAGCCCCACCTCACCGATCGCCACCAGGTGCGGTGCGATCGCCAGGTTGAGCCCACCGGAGGCGACCGCCAGGGCCACCGCCAGGTCGGCGGCCGGCTCCACCACCCGGATGCCGCCCACGGTGGCGGCGAAGACCTCCCGGTCGTGCAGCGTCAGCCGCTCGGTGCGCCGTTGCAGCACCGCGAGCACCATTGCCAGGCGGGCCGAGTCGAGGCCGGAGACGGTGCGTCGGGGAGAGCCCGCCACCGTCGCGCCGATGAGGGCCTGCACCTCGGTGACCAGGGCCCGCCGCCCCTCCATGGCCACTGTCACGCAGGTGCCCGGGACCGGCTCCGCGTAGCGGGTCAGGAACAGCCCGGACGGGTCGGCCAGGCTGCTGATGCCGCCCTCGTGCATCTCGAAGCAGCCGACCTCGTCGGCCGCGCCGAACCTGTTCTTCACGCCGCGCACCAGGCGCAGCGACGAGTGCTTGTCGCCCTCGAAGTGCAGCACCACGTCGACCAGGTGCTCCAGCACCCGAGGCCCGGCCACCTGGCCGTCCTTGGTGACGTGCCCGACCAGCACGGTGGCGATGCCCCGCTCCTTGGCGACCGAGACCAGCGCGGCGGTGACCGCGCGGACCTGGGTCACCCCGCCGGGCACCCCCTCGGTGCCGGTGGTCGAGATGGTCTGCACCGAGTCGAGCACCAGCAGGCCCGGCTTGACCGCGTCGAGGTGGCCGAGCACCGAGGCCAGGTCGCTCTCGGCGGCGAGGTAGAGCTGCTCGTGCAGGGTGCCCATCCGCTCGGCACGCAGCCGCACCTGACTGACCGACTCTTCGCCGCTGACCACGAGCGAAGGGCTGCCGGCACCGACCGCCCACTGCTGCGCCACGTCGAGCAGGAGGGTCGACTTGCCCACGCCCGGCTCGCCGGCGAGCAGCACCACGGCGCCGGGCACCAGGCCGCCGCCGAGCACCCGGTCGAGCTCGCTGACCCCGGTGGGACGGGCGCGGGCCGGAGCGGCGCTGATGGTGGCGATCGGTCGGGCCGGCTCGGACGGCATCCGGGAGCTGACCACCCGACCGGAGACGGTCGGGCCGGTCACCGTGTGCTCGACCACCGCCCCCCACTCGCCGCACTCGGGGCAGCGCCCCACCCACTTGGGTGGCTGGTGCCCGCAGGCGTCGCACTGGTAGGCGGGACGCGGGTCGCGGGCGGCGGACCGACCACGGGAGGCGCCGGCCGTGCCGCCACGCGGAGGGGTCGATCGGGAGGTGGTCACATCAGGACGCTAGCCCCCGCGTACGACGAAAACACCCCGGCGTGGTGGTCACCACGCCGGGGTGTCTGTCGATGTGCGGGTCGGGTCACTCGTGGGTCGTGCCGCCCTCGTTGCCCTCGTAGCCGCCCTCGCGCTCGATGATCGGCGACGGAGGAGCCGCCGGCGTGAGCGGCACCGCGACCGGGGCCTGCCCGGTGACCGTGTTGCCGTTGCCGAAGTCGAAGGTCACGACGACGTTCTGGCCGGAACGCAGCGCCTCGGTCAGGCCGATCAGCCGGAGCTGCGTGGTGGCCTCGGAGTTGAACTGGATGTAGCTCAACGGCGCCAGCTCGATCCGGGCCGGCTGGCCCGGGGCGGCCGGGCTGGCCGAACCGGACGCCCGCGCCGACTCCGGGGCGGACGGGGTGGCCGAGGACGACCCGGTCTCGGAGGGCGTCGCCGACGGGCTCGACGAACCGGACGTCGAGGTCGACGGGCTTGCCGAACCGGATGGCGACGGGCTCATGGAGGCGGACTCCGCGGTGGACGGCGACGGGCTCGCCGAGCCGCCGCTGATCACCACCTCGCGGGCGCTCTCGGTGGTGACGGTGACCGTCACCGTCTCCTTGGAGTCGTTGTAGATCACGGCGCCGAGCCCCGCGTCCTGCCCGGCCCGGTAACCCTCGGTGCCCGGAAAGTCGACGAGCAGGCCGCGCACCGAGAAGGAACCGTTTTCGGTCGTGAGGTTGACGCCCTGGACCGACGGCTCCTTCAATGCGGTCTCGGCGATCTGACCGGTGCCGCATCCGGAAGCCAGCAGGCTGGCCGCCGCGATCCCGGACAGCAACAGAGCCGCCCGCCGGGATCCTCTGATCGAGCGCGTCACGTCGGTCCTCCTCGTCACAATCCCCACCCGGGCCGTACGCCGGGCACGGTGGCCATACCCGCGCAGACCGCGCTCCAGGGTAGTTGGGGCTGATCGAGGTCCGCACACGGACCCGGCAATGCCACCTGCCCGGGTGGCCCTCACACCACCCGACCACTCGCCACCAGCAGAACCACGTCGATGAGGGCCACCAGCATCACCGCCCGGAAGGCCGCCACCGGCCGCCGCCCGGCGCGGATCGCCGAGCGCCCGGCGTACCAGCTCAGTGGCGGCACCACGGCGGCCGTGCCGACCGCCGCCCAGCCGATCGCCGACGGCGGCCCGGGTGGTCCGAGGACCAGGGTCGCGGTCGCCGCGAGGAGCAGGCCCGCCGCGGCCATCCGGCTGCCGGCGGCACCCAGCCGGTGGGGCAGGCCCCGCACGCCGGTGCGGGCGTCGTCGGCCAGGTCGGGGAGCACGTTTGCGAAGTGCGCGCCGGCACCCAGGCAGGCCGCCGCCGCGACCAGCCAGACGGGTGGGGCGGGTCGACCGGGCAGCGCCAGCACCACGAAGGCGGGCAGCGCGCCGAACGACACGGCGTAGGGCAGCACCGAGAACGCGGTGGCCTTGAGCGGCCAGTCGTAGAGCAGGGCGGAGACCAGGGCGAGCGTCAGCCAGAACGCCGCAACGGGGTTCGTGGTCAGCGCCAGCAGTGGGCAGGCCACCGCGGCCGCCGCGGCGGCCCAGGCCGTGACGCGTCGACCGACCGCGCCACTTGCGACAGGTTTGTCGGTACGCCCCACAGTGGCGTCCCGCTCGGCGTCGAGCGCGTCGTTGGTCCAGCCGACGGCGAGTTGGCTGGCCAGCACGGCGAGCACCACCGAGACGATTCCGGTCGGCCGGTGGCCCACGCCCCAGGTCAGCAGACCGGCCACCGTGGTCACCGCTGCGGCCGGTTCCGGATGGCTCGCTCTGACCAGCCCTAACACCCTCGACGACATAAGGGAAGTCTGGTCGTTACCGAGCAGTCGTGCCACGCTCGGTTCCATGCGAGACGTGGCTGCGGCCGGGGCGTCCACCGGTCCGAGGGTGCTGCCGCGAAACGATCCGCGTCAGTACGACGATCTGGCCGGGGAGTGGTGGCGGCCGGATGGCGCGTTCGCGATGCTGCACTGGCTGGCCGAGGCGCGGGCCGCGCTGGTGCCGCCGGCCACCCGTCCGGGCGCGTTGCTCGTCGACCTGGGCTGCGGTGCGGGTCTGCTCGCGCCGCACCTGGCCGGCAAGGGCTACCGCCACGTCGGGGTGGATCTGACGCGCTCGGCGCTCGTCCAGGCGGCCGAGCACGGGGTGTGCGTGGTCCAGGGTGATGCCACCGCGGTTCCGCTGCCCGACGGCTGCGCCGACGTGGTCTCGGCGGGCGAGTTGCTGGAGCACGTGCCGGCCTGGCCGCGTGCGGTGGCCGAGGCGTGCCGGCTGCTGCGCCCCGGCGGTGTGCTGGTGCTGGACACCCTGAACGACACGGCGTTGGCCCGGCTCGTCGCGGTCCGGATCGCCGAGCGCCTGCCGACGGTGCCCCGCGGCATCCACGATCCGCGGTTGTTCGTGGACGCGCGGGCGCTCGTGGCGGAGTGCGCCCGGCACGGCGTCGACCTGCGGCTGCGGGGCATCCGTCCGCAGGTCGGCGGCATGCTCGCCTGGCTGCTGCGTCGGGCCCGCGCGGGCGCGTCGGCCGGTGCGGTGCCCGCCGGCCGCGCGCCGCGCATCGTGCCGACCCGGTCCACCGCCGTGCTCTACCAGGGCCGGGGGGTCCGCAAAGGATAGTCAGGCCGTGGCGGGGTATGGAACGCCGAGGAGGAACGAGATGACGGTGCACGCGCTTGAGGCAGCACGCCGGTTGGCACCGCGGTTCGCCGCGCGAGCGGCCGAGCACGACCGGGACGGTTCCTTCCCCGTGGACGACTTCGCCGACCTGCGCGAGGCCGGCCTGTTCGGGCTGATGGTGCCCCGGGCGCTCGGCGGCCTGGGGGCCACCTTCGCCGAGTACGCAGCGGTGGCCACTGAGCTTGCCCGGGGCAACGGTGCGACCGCCTTGGTGTTCAACATGCACGCCTCGGTGACCGGGGCGCTCGGCGCGGTCACCGAGGAGTTGGCCGAGGCGCTCGGTGTGCCGGACGAGGCGCTCGCCGCCCGCGACCGACTGCTCAGCGCGGCGGCGCAGGGCTCGTGGTACGCGGTCGCGATGAGCGAGCGGGGCGCGGGCGCGCGGCTGTCCCAGCTGACCACGGCGTACGAGCCGACCGACGGGGGCTGGCACCTCAAGGGCAGCAAGACCTTCTGCTCCGGAGCCGGGCACGCGGACGGCTATCTGGTGGCGGCCCGCAGCGCGGTCGACCAGTCGGTGGTCTCCCAGTTCCTGGTGCCGGCCGGCGACGGGCTGACCGTGGAGCCGACCTGGGATTCGCTCGGCATGCGCGCCACCTCCTCCCACGACCTGCACCTGGACGTCAGCGTGCCCGCCGACCGGCTGCTCGGCGGGGTGGAGGGGCTGGCGCTTGTGGTCGCCCAACTGATGCCGCACTGGCTGGTGGCCAGTTACGCCGCCGTCTACGTGGGGGTGGCCCGAGCGGCGATCGACGCGGCGGCCGAGCACCTCAACGCCCGCAACCTGGCCGGTCTGCCGGCGGTGCGGGCCCGGCTGGGTCGGGCGGACGCGGCGACGGCCGCCGCACAGTTGGTGGTGGCCGAGGCGGCCCGCCGGGTGGACGAGGCGCCCGGTGACGAGGAGACCAACCGCTGGGTGTGGCGGGCGAAGCTGCTCGCCGGCACCACGGCGGCCGAGGTGGCGGCGTCGGTGCTGGAGGCGGCGGGCACCTCGGCCACCCGTCGTGGTCATCCGCTGGAGCGGCTCTACCGCGACGCCCGCTGCGGCTCACTGCACCCGGCCACGTCGGACGTCTGCGCCGACTGGCTCGGCATCGCCGCGCTCGGCGGCGACCCGGACCGTGACGGATCGGCACCGCGTTGGTGAGCCCGCGCCACCGGGCTCGTACGGAGAGACGACCAGCCGAGGTGGCTGGTGGGAAGGCCAGGGGGAGGACAGCATCTGACGAGAGGTGGGGATCGTGTCCGTACCAGTGATCGCGGGGCTCGGAACAGCGCAGCCGCCGTCCGCTTCGCAGGACGAGTTGTGGGAGGGTTTCTTCTCCAAGCACTTCTCCGGCACGACCCGGTCGTTGGCCCAGCGCATCTTCGCCAACTCGGGGGTGACCCGACGGCAGGCGGCGGTCAACCCGCTGCTCGAAGACGTCTCGGACTGGCCGACCGAGCGCCGGATGCGCCGTTACCAGGTGGAGGCGCTGCCGCTCGGCAAGGAGGCGGTGGGTCGGGCGTTGACCGCGGCCGGGCTGGACGCCGGCGACATCGGGTTGTTCATCGTCTGCTCCTGCACGGGGTACGCCACCCCGGGGCTGGACATCCTCCTCGCCCGTGACCTGGGCATGGCAGCGGACACCCAACGGATGGTCATCGGCCACATGGGCTGTTACGCGGCGCTGCCGGGGCTCGGCGCGGCAAGTGACTTCGTCGCCGCCCGGGGGCGACCGGCGCTCCTGCTCTGCGCCGAGCTGACCAGCCTGCACATCCAGCCGTCGAGTGCCCGGGTGGACACCCAGCAGATCGTCTCCCACGCGCTCTTCTCGGACGCCGCGGTCGCCGCCGTGGTCGTGCCGGGCGGCCGGGGGTACGCGCTACGCGAGGTCACCGCCGTCACCGACACCTCGACCGCCGACCACATGACCTGGGACGTCACCGATGCGGGGTTCCGGATGGGGTTGTCGCCGAAGGTGCCGCAGGTGTTGTCGAGGCACGTCCGTGGGCTGGTCGAGGACCTGTTGGCCCGGCATGGCGTCACCAGCGCCGAGGTGGACGGTTGGGCGGTGCACCCGGGCGGGCCGCGGATCCTCAACGTGGTCGAGCGGGAGTTGGCGCTGCCTCCGCTGGGGCTGGCGGCGTCCCGGGCGACGCTCGACGAGCACGGCAACTGCTCGTCGCCGACGGTCCTGCTGATCCTGGACCGGCTGGGCCGGGCTGCCCCGGCGGCTCGGCGCATCGTCATGCTTGCCTTCGGCCCCGGCCTCACCCTCTACGCGGCCCTGCTCGATCGACAGGACTGAACCTTCGGCCGGTACGCTCGGGAGGTGGATGCGACGGCGGACGACCGGCTGCGTTCGGTGGTGCTGTTCGGTGCCGCGGTGGCGGTCCTGGTGGCCGGCGGCTGGTGGTGGCGTTCCGCCGCGCCCGCCTCGACGGCCGGGGCGGCGGCCTCTCCCACGGCGACGCCGAGCGCCGAGCGGAGCGTCAGCACCCCGCTGGAACGCCTCATCGTGGCTGAGGAGCCCGAAGAGCGGATCACGGCTCGGATGGACCCCGACACCGGCGAGGTGGTCCGGGTGCAGAGCAGCCCGTGGGCGGAGGTCGACCCGGTGACGGGCTCGATCACCGACATCGAGGGCGATCCCGAGGCGCTCTTTCCCGCAGGTGACCTGCCGCCGTTCCGCGAGACGATCTGGCGGGAGCAACGGGAGCTCGCTCCGGGGCAGGGGCTGACCCGACAGGCCAGCAACGATGGCGCCCGCTACCTGCTGCAGTATCGGTGCACCCGGCCGGGCACGTTGGTGGTGACGTCCACCGGGGCCGAGATCGTCGGTGAGCCGCGTATCGACTGTGACGGCGCGATCGCCAGTGCCGAGGTACGACCCGGAAGCGGGCCGTTCCGGGTGTCGCTGTCGGCCGTCGGCCGGCCCATCGACATCGAGGTGCAGCTCGTCGCGCTGCCCCGCTAGGGCCTGTGTCGAAGTCCCGGTCGAGCCTGGGCCCGCCGCAGACCGGCCAAGGGCTTTGACACAGGCCCTGGGCACCCCGGTCAGGAGGCGAGGGCGCTCAGGTCGTGCCGGTAGGACTCGACGGTGCCCAGGTCGGGGAAGACCCGGGTCACGGTGCCGGCCCGGTCGACGAGCAGCGCGGTTGCGGTGCCCGGGCGGGCCGGCTGGCCCAGGAACGACCGCAGCCCTCCGGCGGGGTCGGCCAGGGCGTGGACCGGCCGCTGGGTGGTGGGCCCGGTCGGGACCGTCCGCCCGCCGGTGACGGTGACCACGGCGACGCCGGCGGGCGCGGCTGCCAGGGCGTCGGTGACCCGGTCCGGGCAGGGGCAGCCGTCCAGCAGGATGATCATGGCGGGGAGCAGGCCGCGCAGTGGCACGGGGGCGTCGTCCGCACCGACCAGATCCAGTGCGGGTAGCGCCCGACCGGTGAGGGTCGCGGGTGGCGTGTGGGGGGCCGGGGTCGGCCGGTCGGTGCTGCGGTTGGCCCGGGGCCAGGTGACCACCACCAGACCGGCCAGGGTGGTGAGGACCGCCACCAGCAGGACCAGCAGCGGTAGGCCCAGAGCCCGGCGGTCGCCGCCGGCACGGCGCAGCTCACGGCGGATCTGGGCGGCCTCGGCGGCAAGTGCGGACGCGTCGTCGGGGACCACCACCCGGCCCCATTCGGGCGGCAGGCCGGGCAGGCCGTCGGCTGGCCCGTGACCCTCTGCGTCCGGCTTGCCCATCGGACCCCCTGGAAGCGTCTCGAGAGCTGAGTGCGGCTCGGTCTCCAGGGTCGCGCACCGGGGGCACCTCCCGCTACATCTGGGCGCGGTTCCGCTGGCCGGGCTACCATGGGAGGAGCGCATAGCCCTTGATCTCGACGTTCTGTTCACCCGTACCGGGCAGTCATTTGTGTGTTACGGAGCGTGTTCGAACCATCGGTTTGACCGCCTGTCAAGCTGAAGCAAGACCTCTCACAGGGCCCCTGAGCTGCGCCAACGGTCAGGACATCGGTGAGACATCGGTGCCTGAGCGTGTTACCCTAGACACAGCGAAAGGGGTTTCGAACCTATGGTTTTCAGTGTCGGCGAGACCGTTGTTTACCCCCACCACGGGGCCGCACTCATCGAGGCAATCGAGACTCGGGTCATCAAGGGCGAGCCTAAGCAATACCTCGTCCTGAGGGTCGCGCAGGGTGACCTGACGGTCCGGGTGCCGGCCGAGAACGCCGAGATCGTGGGCGTCCGCGAGGTGGTTGGCGAAGAGGGCCTCGGTAAGGTCTTCGACGTTCTGCGGGCTCCGCACACCGAGGAGCCGACCAACTGGTCGCGGCGTTACAAGGCAAATCTGGAGAAGCTGGCTTCCGGCAACCCGCTGAAGGTCGCCGAGGTCGTGCGTGACCTGTGGCGCCGGGAGCGGGAGCGGGGCCTCTCTGCGGGCGAGAAGCGGATGCTCGCCAAGGCCCGCGACATTCTCGTCGGCGAGGTCGCGCTGGCTGAGAAGAGCACCAAGGATGAGGCGGAGACGCTGCTCGACAAGGTCCTCACCGAGGCCTAGTCCGCACAGCATCGTCGTACCCACTTCGTAATGATGAAACCACCGAGGACCGCGACGTGACCGCGCAGCTCAACCCGCGCGGTGACGTCGCGGTCCTCGTGCCTGCGGCGGGTGCCGGCGTACGGCTCGGCCCCGGCCGACCCAAGGCGCTGCGCCTGCTCGCCGGTGAGCCGCTGTTGGTGCACGCCGTGCGACGGCTGGCTGCCGCGCCCTCGGTGCACACCATCGTGGTGGCCGCGCCGCCAGCCGAGGTCCAGGCCGTCCGCGAGCTGTTGGCCCCGGTCGCACCGGTGATCGTGGTGCCCGGCGGCGTGGAACGGCAGGCGTCGGTGGCTGTCGCGCTTGCCGCGGTGCCCGCCGGCCCGACGATCGTCCTGGT
This sequence comes from Micromonospora sp. NPDC048835, assembly GCF_040649995.1. Taxonomy (NCBI): domain Bacteria; kingdom Bacillati; phylum Actinomycetota; class Actinomycetes; order Micromonosporales; family Micromonosporaceae; genus Micromonospora; species Micromonospora sp. NPDC048835. Next base: position 13,707 of record NZ_JBEZGM010000052.1, read on the forward strand.
GCACGATGCCGCCCGCGCGCTCACCCCACCCGATCTGGTGGAATCCGTCGCGGCGGCGGTCCGTGGCGGGCATGCCGCGGTGATCCCGGTCCTGCCGGTCGTCGACACCATCAAGGAAGTCGATGCCGACGAGGTGGTGCTCGGCACCGTCGACCGTTCCGCCCTGCGGGCGGTGCAGACCCCGCAGGGCTTCCGTCGGGCCGTGCTCAGCGCCGCACACGCCGCCGCCGGCGACTCCCTCACCGACGACGCCGGGCTGGTGGAGAAGCAGGGCGTCGCGGTGAGCTGCGTGCCCGGCTCGGAGTACGCGCTGAAAATCACCCGACCGTTCGACCTGGCTCTGGCCGAGCATCTGCTTGCCGCGGGCGGTTGACGCGTACCCTCTGGTCATGATCGTTCCCCGGGTCGCCATCGGCACCGATGTGCACGCGTTCGAGCCTGGCCGACCCTGCTGGGTGGCCGGGCTGCTCTGGCCCGACCAGGACGGCCTGGCCGGGCACTCGGACGCCGACGTGGCCGCCCATGCCGCCTGCAACGCGCTGCTCTCCGCCGCCGGTCTGGGTGATCTCGGTTCCGCCTTCGGGGTGGACCAGCCGGAGTGGGCCGGCGCCTCCGGGGTCGCGCTGCTGACCGAGACGGCCCGCCGGGTGCGGGCCGCCGGCCTGGAGATCGGCAACGTCTCCGTGCAGGTCATCGGCAACCGTCCCAAGATCGGCCGGCGTCGCGCGGAGGCCCAGGAGGTCCTCAGCGCCGCAGTCGGTGCCCCGGTCACCCTCTCCGCGGCGACCACCGACGGGCTCGGCTTCGCCGGCCGTGAGGAAGGGTTGGCCGGGGTCGCGGTGGCCCTGGTGTACGACGCTCCGGCCGCCTAAGCTCGCCGCGATGTCCAGCGATCCCACCCCCGACCAGTCCGCAGCCGACGGCTACGCCCAGCGGGCCCAACTCCTCGCCGAGCTCGGCCGCTACGACGAGGCGGCCGGGGAGTTGGCCTACGGGCTGGCCCTCCAACCGGACGACGTGGGCGCGCTGACCATTCTGGCCCGGGTGCACCTGGCCGCCGACCGCCCCGGCGAGGCGCTCACCTCCGCCGACGCGGCCGTGGCCGTCGCCCCGGAGGCCCTGCCGCCGCTGGTGGCCAGGGGCATGGCCCTGACCGACCTGGAGCGCTACAGCGAGGCGGCCGCCACCGCCGACCGGATCCTCGGCCTCGGCCCGACCGACGCGTACGCGCAGCGCAGCGCGGCGGCGATCCTGGCCGAATCCCGCAACGGTCAGCCGGCGCTGAACGCGGCGTGGCGTGGTGTCGAGCTGGCCCCCCAGGAGCCACAGGCGCACCTCGTGCTCAGCCTGGTCGCCGCCCGACTCAACCTGTTCGACCTGGCCGAGCGGGCCTACCGGGAGGCGCTGCGGCTCGACCCGCGGATCGCCGAGGCCGGCCACGACGTGGGTGTCCTGCGGCTGGAGCAGCGCCGCTGGTCCGAGGCGTTGGAAGACATCGCCGAGGCGGTGACGACCAGCCCGAGTCGGATCGACTCGCCACGGACCCTCGCGTACGGGTTGCACCGCCTGGTGCTCTACGGCGCGGGCTGGTCGCTCGTCGCGGCGGTGCTCGTCGCGTTCGCGGCGTCGGCGAGCGGCGGCTTCTCCCGCATCCTGGCGGTCCTCGCCGCGCTCACCGGCGCGATCGTCGTCTGGCAGCTCGCGGCCCGACTGCCGGGGCTGACCCGGACCGTCCTGCCCGCCATGCTGCACGCGGACCGCGCGATGGCCCTGGCCGTCTACGCCGTGGCCGCCGCGCCGCTGCTGCTGCTGGTGTACGCCATGGTCGGGTCCCCGTGGCCGCTGGTGCTCGCCATCGCCGTCACGGCGGTGGCCGAGTTCGCCGTCTTCACCAGAACCGCGATCCGCTAACCGCGACGGGCCCAGGTCCAGGCGTACGCCTCGTCCTCGCAGGCGCTCGCGGCGTCGCAGAGATCCAGTGGGCGGAAGGTGTCGACCATGACCGCCAACTCGTCGAAGTAGTCGGCTCCGATGGACCGCTCGGCGGCACCCGGCTGTGGGCCGTGGGTGAAGCCGGACGGGTGCAGCGAGATCGAGCCCTGCTCGATGCCGGAGCCGCGCCGCGCCTCGTAGTTGCCACCGGTGTAGAAGAGCATCTCGTCGGAGTCGACGTTGTGGTGGTTGTACGGCACCGGGATCGACTGCGGGTGGTAGTCGACCTTGCGCGGCACGAACGAGCAGATGACGAAGTTGGGCCCCTGGAAGGTCTGGTGCACCGGTGGGGGCTGGTGGATGCGGCCGGTGATCGGCTCGAAGTCGTGGATGGAGAAGGCCCACGGGTAGAGGTGCCCGTCCCAGCCGACCACGTCGAACGGGTGGTGGGCGTAGACGTAGCGGGTCCACCCGCGTCGGTGCCGGACCAGCACCTCGACCTCCTCGCCGTCGACGAGCAGCGGGGTGTCGGGGCCGCGGACGTCCCGCTCGCAGTAGGGCGAGTGCTCCAGGAACTGGCCGCGTACGGAGAGGTAGCGCTTGGGCGGGCCGATGTGCCCGGACGCCTCGACGGCGAGCAGTCGGACGGGCTGGTCGCCGGTGGGCACCAGCCGGTGGATGGTCGAGGTGGGGATGACGACGTAGTCGCCGGCGACCGCGTCCAGCACCCCGAACGGGGACTCGACCCGCAGGGTGCCCGACTCGACGTAGAGGCAGTGGTCGCCGGTGGCGTCGCGGAACAGCGGTGAGGGTCGGTCGGCGAGGACGTACCCGATCCGTACGTCGTCGTTGGCGAGCAGGTACTGCCGGCCGAGGACGGGGTCGGAGCCGCCGGTGTCCAGTTTGTGGGTGCGCAGGTGGCGGGGTTTGAGCGGCAGGTTCGGTGCCCGGGTGAACGCGGGCGGGGTGAACTCGTCGGCGGCCAGGATCGCGGTGGGCGCGTGCCGGTGGTAGAGCAGGGACGAGTCGGAGGAGAAACCCTCCTGGCCCATCAGCTCCTCGGCGTAGAGGCTGCCGTCGGGCTGCCGGAACTGGGTGTGGCGCTTGCGTGGCACCTCGCCGACGCTGCGGTAGTACGGCATCTCGCCTCCCGATATGTCCCGTTCACCGGCCGAAGGCGTCCGATAATCGGACGCTGTTGTCCGTTCCTCGTAGCGTCCCGTACATTCTTGTTCCGTGTCAACGCAGGTGCCCACACTCCTGGCCGGCCTGGTGGACGACGCCGCCGTCTTCCCGCCGGGCAGCGCCACGCTGCACGACGCCCTGACCGCCCACCGCCAACACCGCGCCGCCTGGTACGCCGATCTGGTCGGCCCGCTGCTGATCCCCGCCTCGGACGCGGCGGCCGGTGCGCTGACCGGCCTCGTCGACCCGGGCGAGGGCCTGGTGGTCGGCGTCATCGGTGACACCGGAGTCGGGAACCTGCCGTTCGCGCTGTCGTTTCTCGCCCCGGACGGCGTCACCCCACGTCAGGTGGAGGTGGCGGTCGCCAAGCGTGGTGAGGACCCGCTGCCCGGCATCGCCAAGTTGCTACGGCTCACCGACGCGCTGCCGGGTGTGGCGGCCGTCTACGCCGAACTGCCGCTGACCTTCGGGCTGATGGGCGCGCTCGACGCGCTCGTCGCCGCGCGCGCCGACGGGGTGCCGATCGCGGCCAAGTTCCGCACCGGCGGCCTGGCCGCCGAACTCTTCCCCACGCCGACCGAGCTGGCCACGGTGATCTGCGCCTGCCGGGACCGGGGCCTGCCGTTCAAGCTCACCGCCGGGCTGCACCAGGCGCTCCGACACCTGGACCCGGAGACCGGGTTCACCCACCACGGTTACGCGAACGTGCTGGCCGCGACCCTGGCCGCCGCCGACGGCGACGGGGTGCGCTCGGTCGCCGAGCTGCTGACACTCGTCGACCCGCGCCCCCTGGTGGAGCGCGCGACGGCACGGCTGGACGCACCCCGCCCCCTGTGGGTGGGCTTCGGCTCGTGCAGCATCCTGGAACCACTTACCGATCTGATCCGGCTTGGGCTGGTGAACGGGGGCTACGACGCATGACCTGGGTGACCGGTGCCGACGGTTCGCCGTACGGGGTGACGAACCTGCCGTACGGGGTGTTCCGGCGAGACGGTGGTCCGTCCCGGATCGGCGTACGCATCGGGTCCTGGGTCCTCGACCTCGCAGCCGCGGAGGCCGCCGAACTGGTGCTTGCCGCCGGCACGCTGTGTCGGCCCGTGCTCAACGACTTCATGGCCCTGGGTCGTCCGCAGTGGACGGCGGTACGCCAGCGGCTCACCGAGCTGCTGACCGACCCGGCGCACCGGGCCGCGGTCGAGCCGCTGCTGGTGCCCCTCGACGAGGTGGAGTTGCTGCTTCCCATCGCGGTCTCGGACTACGTGGACTTCTACTCGTCCGAGCAGCACGCGGCGAACGTGGGGCAGATCTTCCGTCCCGGCCAGCCGCCCCTGCTGCCCAACTGGAAGCACCTGCCGATCGGTTACCACGGCCGGGCCGGCACCGTGGTCGTCTCCGGCACGCCGGTGACCCGGCCGACCGGGCAGCGGGCGTCCGCCGACGGTCCGGTCACCGGGCCGTCGGTACGCCTCGACATCGAGGCGGAGGTCGGCTTCGTGGTGGGCGTACCCAGCGCGCTCGGCGACCGGGTCGCGGTGGACGACTTCGCCGACCACGTCTTCGGGGTGGTGCTCGTCAACGACTGGTCGGCCCGGGACATCCAAGCCTGGGAGTATCAGCCGCTCGGCCCGTTCCTCGGCAAGTCGTTCGCCACCTCGGTCTCGGCCTGGGTGACGCCGCTCGACGCGCTCGCCGACGCCTTCGTGCCGGCCTCCGACCAGGACCCGCCGGTGGTCGACTACCTGCGCGACGTACCGCACCTGGGACTGGACCTCCGCCTGACGGTCGAGTGGAACGGCGAGCGGGTGAGCGAGCCCCCGTTCGCCACCATGTACTGGACCCCCGCGCAGCAGTTGGCGCACCTCACCGTCAACGGTGCCTCGCTGCGGACCGGTGACCTGTACGCCTCCGGGACCGTCTCCGGCCCCGACCGGGCGCAGGTCGGGTCCTTCCTGGAGCTGACCTGGGGCGGGGCCGAGCCGGTGAAGGTGGGCGAGGAGAGTCGCACCTTCCTCGAGGACGGCGACACGGTGAGGATCACGGCCACCGCCCCCGGCCCGGACGGCACCAGCATCGCCCTCGGCGAGGTGTCCGGCACGGTTCGTCCGGCCCGCTGAGCCCGGGACCGCAGCTCGGCCGGTCAGCTCGCCCGGTCACTGCCGTCGTTCACTGACGCCCTTACTGTCAGGTCATCGACTCGTCTCGTTCACGGGACTCTTGATCGCACAGCGGGTGCGATCAAGAGCCCTCGTTGCGCCGTTGGTCACGCGGATCACGTTGTCCCGCGCGGGCGGGCTCACGCCCGGCCGCAGCGGGAGGCATCCCGACACACACGGAGGTAACGACGATGCACGATCTTACGGGCGCGGTCTGGCGTACCAGCAGCCGCTCCAACGACCAGGGGCTCTGCGTGGAAGTGGCGGACAACCTCGTCGACGTCCACGGTCTGGTCGGAGTCCGTGACTCCAAGGACCAGGCCGGTCCCACACTCGCGGTCAGCCCGCCGGGGTGGACAGCGTTCATCGGTGCGATTCGGGCCGGTCGCTTCGAACGCTGACCGGCGCTTCGGCACCGGTCGACGACGACCGGTGCCGAAGCGACAGCCCAATCGGACGACGTGCCCCCCGAGTGGTGGGAATTCCGCCTCGGGGGCCCCGTCCGGCCCTCACTCCGCGTACCGTCGGGGACACGGGAGGGTGGCATGTCGACGGTGGCGATTACCGGGATCATCGAGGCGCACGCTGTCGACGTCTGGCGTCTGCTGACCGACCTGCCCGGCCGATCGGCCCGGCTCACTGCGGCCGGCCCGATCGAGGTGCTCACCCCTGGTGCGTTCGGGCCCGGCACCTCCTGGCGTGAGGAGCGCGTCCAGCCCGGCGGCGGCACGCTGACCGAGGAGTTCCTGGTGGTCGAGGCGCACGCGCCGCAGCGACTGGTGCTCTGTTCCTCCGGCGCCGGCGCGGACTACCGGATCACCTGGAGCCTGCGCCCGGTCCGCCGTCGCCGTCGGGGCTGCACGGCGGTCACCGTCACCCACGAGGCGGTGCCGACCGCTCCGTACGGCCGGGTGGTGGCGCTGCTGCTCGGCGGGCTGGTTGCGCGGGCGGTCGAGGCCGCGCTCCGTCGCGACCTCGACGATCTTGCCGCCGCCGCGGGTGCGATCGGTTCCGTCGAAGCCGCCTGAGCGCCCACCTGCCACCCGTCGCCGTGACCTGAACGGGGTCCGACCCCCTGCGCTGGGTAGGGTGCCGGGCGGAGGTGCGGCATGAGGTTCCCGAGAGCCCGGCGACGGCTCGTGATCGCGGTCGCGGCCCTGCTGGCGACGGCGACGGTCGCGGTCATCGTCCACCGGGTCCTCGCGCCGGCAGAGGTGAGCACCGTGGCGCGGGCCGACTATCCGGCCCGGGCCACACCGGCTGCCGGCGTGGTCGGTCGGTTGCCGGTCGCCCCGTTGATCGTCGACGGACGACTGCGGGTGTACGCCGCACACCGCCAGGTCTACGCCGACCGGCCGGTCGACGGGCGGTACCGGACCTCGCCGTTCTGGTCGTACCGGCGGTGGCCGGCCGAGCTGACCGGAGTGGTGGCCAGCGGTCGTACCGTCGTCAGCCGCTGGTCCGACGGCCGGGTGGTGGCGCTCGACGCGTCCACCGGTCGGGTGCTGTGGCGCGCCGACGGCCCGGTGCCGGCCGAGACCGACGCAATGGTGCGACGGACCGGGGCAGCCACCGTCTGGGATCCGCCTGGGCTCTACCGCGCCGGCCTGCCGGACGGCCGGACGCTGCTGGTGGTGACCGGCGACCGCGAGGCGCGTGGGATCGATCTGACCGAGGGTCGGCAACTGTGGCGGGTCGACCTGCCCGGTGCCTGTCGCAGCGACGTCGGCACGACCCGCACCGGCCAGTTGATCGGCCTGGACACCTGCGCCGGGCCGGCCGCTGTCGAGTTCCGGGACGCGGCCACCGGCGCGGTCCAGTCGCGCTGGCGGCCGGCGGATGCCCCGAACGGGTTGGTGGTGACTCCGCTCGGCTGTCGTACCGGCCACTCGGACTGCTCCGGCCTGCGGACCGCCGGGCCGGGCGACGCCGGTGGTCGGGGCTGGCTGATGGGAGCGGGCGAGCCCGCCCCCGCCACCGCGCTGGACCCGGCCGACACGACCCTGGTCGACGAACAGGCGGTGACGGTGCTCGACGGGACCGCGGTGGGCCGTTCGGCACGGACCGGCACCGAGCGGTGGCGCTTCGGTGGCCTCGGACCGGCCGCGCGGGTACTCGCCGTCCAGCCCGGCCGGCTGCACCTGCTCACCGAGGAGAACGACCTGGTGACGCTGAACCCGGTGACCGGCGCGCAACTGTCCCGTTTCCGGCTGAACGTCGGCTCGGACGGCACCGGCTGGACGGCCGGCGCGGTCGCCGCCGACGATGGATACGTGGCGGTGGAACGAGTCCGGCGGCCGGTCGACCCGGATGCCGATGACCAGCGGTACTTCCTGTCGTCCGAACCGGTGATCCTGGTGGTGAGCTGAGGCCGGGGAACCGGCAATCACGGTTCTGGTTCACGTTCGGCGATAGGGTCCCCTCAACATCACTGTGCGTGATCCGGGGGTAACCGACATGCTGTACCGACGACTGCTCGCGATCCCGGTCGCCGGCCGGCTGGGCCTGGTCGCGCTCGTTGTCCTCGCGGCTGCGCTCCTCGCGCCGGGCGCCCCGAACGCCGCCGGCCAGCCGTCCGGCAGGGTGGCGCCGAGCGCCGGCACCGGAGTGACGTTCGAGGTGCGTCCGGCACCGACCACGGCCCCACCCACCCAGCCGCCCACGCCGACGGCGCGACCGACCGAGACCGCCCGGCCGCAGCCGCCGACCCGCTCACCGCAGCACGGCGGCGAGCTGCCGGTCACCGGTGTGGGGTCATCGGTTCTCGTCCTGATTCTGCTTGGTGCGGCGCTTGTGGTCAGCGGGGTCCTGCTGCGCCGGCGGCACTCGACCGATTAGGTTAAAACGGACAAAAAGCACGATAGATCCTTCAGACTGCTAGACGGCGGACAGCAGACTGAAGGGCTGAGCCTCAATGCGGTTTCTCCGACGAATGGCGGCCATGGCCGCTGCCATGCTCGTGCTGCTCGGTGGTCTGGTAATGCTGCCCGCGCAGCCCGCCTCGGCGGCGCTGGTCCGCACGTTCACCCCGCGCTTCCAGGAGAGCGAGCGCGGGGACGTCATATTCGCCGGCAACACGCTGGTGACCTGCTCGACGCCGACCGGCCCGTGTGCCACCGCGCAGGCCAGCACCACCGCGAACAACAACGACTTCACCGCTCGCTACGTGGACGTGGACAGCGTCGCCGCGACGACCAACTCCAGCAGCGCCACCCTGACCGTGCCGACCGGGGCCACCGTGCTCTGGGCCGGTCTCTGGTGGATGGGCAGCGCCGCGAGCGGTGACCCCGGACGCACGAGCATCCGGCTCGCCCCTCCCGGCCAGTCGTACGCCACCCTCCAGGGGCAGGTCAGCACCGGCAGGGTGGCCACCAACGGTGGGGTCGCGTACTCGGCGTTCACCGAGGTGACCTCGCTCGTCACCGGCAGCGGCAGCTACACGGTTGGCGGCCTCACCACCACGTTGGGCGCCAACGCGCGCGGCGGGTGGGCCCTGGTCGCCGCGATCCGCGATCCCGCCCAGCCGCTTCGCAACCTGGCGGTCTTCGACGGGTACGCCGAGATCAGCTCCGCCGCCGCCGACTCGCGGGTCACAACAACCATTTCCGGCTTCCGTACCCCCAGCTCGGGTGCGGTGACGGCGCGCATCGGGGCGATCGCCTCGGAGGGGGACGCCGGGCTGACCGGGGACGGGATCTCGTTCAACGGTGTCGCGTTGAACGACGCCCTGAACCCGGCGACCAACTTCTTCAACAGCTCGATCACCCGGCTCGGCTCCCGGGTGACGGCGAAGAACCCGAACTACGCCAACCAGCTCGGCTTCGACATCGACTACCTGGCGGCGCCGGCCGGCTCGATCGGCAACGCGCAGACCTCCGCCACCGTCGCGTTCAGCACCGGCGGCGAGTCGTACGAGCCGATGGCGCTCTTCACCGCGATCGACATCCTGGAACCGGACGTCATCGCCACCAAGACTGTCGGTCGGGTGGGCGGCGGGAGCCGGGTCGAACCCGGCGACCAACTCGAGTACACGGTCGCCGTCACCTCCAGCGGCAACGAGAACGCCACCACTGTGCAACTCACCGACGCCATCCCGCAGGTCACCACGTACGTGCCAGGGTCCCTGAGCGTGAACGGTGTCGGCCGTACCGACGCGGCCGGTGACGACCAGGCCAGCTACGTCGCGGCAGGTAACCGGGTGCTGGTGAATCTCGGCACCGGGGCGACGGCCGCGGCGGGTGGCACGCTCGTCACGGGCGCGGTGAACACGGTGCGTTTCCGCGCTCGGGTCGTGGACTCGCCGGCACCCGGTGTGACGGTGGCCAACCAGGCGAGCATCAGCTACGGATCACCGACGTCGAGCACCATCTACACGGATCTCACCGACGACCCGGCGGCGGCCGGGGTGGGGGACCCCACCCGGACCGACATCAACGACAGCCCGCAGGCACAGCCGGTCCAGGTCGGTACGGCCGAGGACACCGTTCTCACCTTCGCCCTGCGCGACTACGTGGTGGAGCCGGACGGGGACGAGGTCACCTTCACCGTCACGCCGACGCCAACCGCGCAGGGGACGTTGACCTGCGCGGCCTCCGGTGCGTGCAGCTACGTCCCGGCGCCGAACGTCAACGGGCCGGTGAGCTTCGGTTACACCGTCTCCGACCCGTCCGGGCGGTCGGCCTCGGCGGCCGGCACCATCACCGTCACCGCCGTCAACGACCCGCCGGTCGCGGTGGTCGACCGGGCGACGACGGCGGGCGCGGCACCGGTGGCGGTGGAGGTGCTCGCCAACGACACCGACGTGGACGGCGACCCGCTCTCCGTCGTGCCGGCGACCGGCAGCACGGGGCACGGCAGCTTCGTGTGCGGCACCGTGCGGTGCACGTACACGGCGGTAGCGGGCTTCGCCGGCGAGGACACCTTCGAGTACACGGTCCGCGACCCGGGTGACGGCCGGGCCACCGGGCGGGTCACCGTGGTGGTCAGTCCGGCGGCGGGCTCCGGCCTCTCGATAAGTGCGCCGGAGACGGCGGCGCTGCCCACGGTCCGGGTGGGCGCACCTACCGCAAATGGAGAGCTTGGCGCCGTCGTGGTCACCGACGATCGCGGCGCGCAGTCCGGCAGTTGGACGGCGACGGTCTCGATCACCAGCTTCACGAGCGGTGGCGGTGGGGTGGTGCCGGGTGCTTCGGTGACGTACTCCTCGGGTCCCGCGGTGCAGCGCATCGGCACCGGGACGTTCCTGCCGCAGCCGGGGGCGGCCCTGGGTGCCTCGCAGATCGCCGCACGGTGGACCGGAGGCACCGGGCCGAACGAGGTGACGTGGAATCCGAGCCTCACCGTGACGGTGGATCCGTCGCTCGTGGTGGGCGCGTACCAGGCGACGATCGTGCATTCGGTCGCGTAAGAGGTACTTAAAGTACAAACTCGTGCAATACGGACACCCGGCCATAAAGTGGACGTGTGGCTGATGTGGCCGCCGCCAACCGGCGTTACCGAACTGGAAGTGAGGAAGTCTGTGCGCTCTCTTCGTATGGCGGCCTGCGCCGCCGTAGCCGTTGGGGCGGGCCTCGCGCTGGCCACCCCCGCGGTCGCCGCGCCGACCGACAGCACCGTCGTCACGTTCAACGTGGTCGGTGCCGGCCTCGACATCACCGCTCCCGAGACGGCAAGCCTCGGCAGTGGCCTGCCCGGCACCGTCCTCAGCGGCTCCATCGGCACCGTGCGGGTGACCGACCAGCGTGGTGCCCCCGACGCGTCGTGGACCGCCACCGTCACCTCGACCCACTTCGAGACCGGTGGCGGCAGCCCCAGCGAGCGGATCCTCGCCAGCCAGATCGACTACTGGTCCGGCCCGGGGGCGGAGCAACAGGGCAACGGCACCTTCACACCCGGCCAGCTGACCTCGGCCAACGCCCAACCGCTGGACACCGTCAACCCGCTCGTCGCCTTCACCCACACCGGCGGCACCGGCACCAACAGCGTGGCCTGGTCGCCCACGCTCAACGTCAACATCCCCGCGTCGGCGATCGTCGGCACCTACACCGGGACGGTGACACATTCGGTGGCCTGACCGGTTCGGGCCTCGTCTGGCGGTGGCGGCGCTTGCCGCGCTGCTCGCCGCCACCCCGGCTGCCCCGGCACCCGCCGGGGCGGCCGCGCCCGATCCGGAGCGGGACAGGATCGGCATCCAACTGCTGGAGGCACCTGTCGATCGGCGGGCGGACCCGCGCGCCCACACGTACATCATCGACCACCTCGCCCCCGGCAGCACGATCAGTCGCCAGCTCAAGGTGGTGAACCGCTCCGACAGTCGGTACCGCCTGGAGCTGTACCCGGCCTCCGCGACAGTCGACGGCGGACAGTTCCGGTTCGGCGAGGGCCGCAGCGCCAACGAGCTGTCCTCCTGGACATCGCTGGACCGCTCCACCGTCACCCTCGGCGCCGGCGACGAGTCGGAGTTGACCGCCACGATCACGGTGCCGAAGAAGGCACCGGCCGGCGAGCGGTACGCGGTGATCTGGGCGGCCGTCACCTCCCAGCCCAAGGACGGCGGCAACGTCACCCAGGTGCACCGGGTGGGCATCCGGGTCTACCTCGACGTCGGCGCGGGCGGAGAGCCGGCGTCCAGCTTCGCCATCGGCGCCTTCACCGCCGGTCGAACCGCCGAGGGGCAGGCCACCCTGGCCGTCGCGGTCAACAACACCGGCGGTCGGGCGCTGGACCTGACCGGCACGCTCGCGCTGGCCGATGGGCCGGCGGGGGTACGGGCCGGCCCGTTCGACGTCGTCGACGGGACCACCCTGGGCCCCGCGCAGTCCGGGTCGGTCACCGTCGCGCTGCCCCCGAACCTGCCCAACGGCCCGTGGCGCGCGGACCTGACGCTGACGAGTGGGCTGGTCAAGGAGACCGCGAGCGCGACCATCACCTTCCCGGACCCGGGCGAGCCGGCCAGCACCTTCGGCCTCGACGACCTGTCGATGATCGTCGGCGCCTCGCTCATCGTCGGCCTGGTGCTCCTGGTCGGCCTGCTACTCGTGGTGCGCCGCCGCCGGCAGACGCCGCTGCGGGCACCCCGGCTGAGCTGACCCGGGCGGCCCACCCGGTCCGCCCGCTCGGGCGGACCGGGCCGGACGATCAGGCCAGCGCTGCCTCGGCCGCCGCCAGGAACGCGTCGTTCTCGGTCGGAGTGCCGATGGTGACCCGGACACCGTCCCCGGCGAACGGTCGCACGATCACCCCGCGCGCCTCGCACGCCTTGCCGAACGCCACGGCCCGCTCGCCCAACGGCAGCCACACGAAGTTGGCCTGGCTCGTCGGTACCTCGGGCACGAACTTGCGCAGCGCCTCGGTGACCCGGTCCCGCTCGGCGACGACCAGGGCGCAGCGGCGCTCCATCTCGGTCACCTGGGTCAGCGCGGCGAGCGCCCCGGCCTGGGCCGCCGTGCTGCTGGAGAACGGGGTCGCCACCTTGCGGATGGCGGCGGCCACCACCGGCTGGGCAACGAGCCATCCCATCCGCAGCCCGGCGAGCCCCCACGCCTTCGACAGCGTGCGCAGCACCGCCACGTTCGGCCGGTCCAGGTAGTCGAGCCCGTCCGGGACCTCCGGGTCGGTGACGAACTCCCGGTACGCCTCGTCGATCACCACGAGCACGTCGTCCGGCACCGCGTCGAGGAAGCGGTCCAGCTCGGCCCGGCGTACCGCCGTACCGGTGGGGTTGTTCGGGTTGCAGACGAAGATCACCCGGGTGCGGTCGGTCACCGCCGCGGCCATCGCCGCCAGGTCGTGCCCGTGCCCGGCGTCGTTGGGCACCCGCACGCTCGTCGCGCCGCTTGTCGCCACGATGATCGGGTACGCCTCGAAGGAGCGCCACGAGTAGAGCACCTCGTCACCGGGGAGGCAGGTGGCCCGCACCAGGTGCTCGGCGAGCGCCACCGAACCGCAGCCGGTGGCGATCCGGTCGGCGTCCACGCCGTACCGCTCGGCCAGCGCGTCCCGCAGCGCGACCACACCCATGTCCGGGTAGCGGTGCGAGGTGGCGATCGCCTCGGTGACCGCCTCCACCACACCGGGCAGCGGCCCGTACGGCACCTCGTTGCTCGCCAGCTTGATGGCCTCCGGCAGGCCCAACTCCCGGGCCAGGTCGGCGGGGCTGCGCCCCGGCACGTAGCTGGGCAGCGCGTCCAGGTCGACGCGGGTCAGCCGCAGTGCCGGCTGGTGACGTCCGGAGTCGGTCATGGGGTGTCTCCCGGGGGCTGGTCGCGGTCGTTCGAGGGGGCGGACTCGGTCTGGAACGGGACTTCCACGACCACCGTCTGCGCGCGTTTGTCGTGCAGCGCCTGGCGCAGGGGGTGGTCGAAGAGGGGGGAGAGGGCATCGACAAGTTGCAGCACCAGGCCGAGCCCGAGGCAGTACCAGAGCAGAGTCGGCAGGCCCAGCGTGCTCCACCGGCTCAGTGCCCGACGGAGACCCAACGGTTGGTCGGCGGTCATCGGCACCGCCCGGATCCGCATCACCCGCTTGCCGACGGTCTGCCCACCGGAGGCCATGGTCGGCACCTCGTACGCCAGCCACAGCGCGGTGGCGACGAGCAGGATCGCCACCAACAGGGACCCGGCCTGCTCACCGGGCATCGGCAGGCCCTCCGCGGACGTGTCGCCGCGCGCCGCGCGCCGGAAGACCTCCTGCCAGTACGGTGCCCACTCCTGCGCCCAGCGCCACACGAACCAGCCGTTGACGACCACGTTCAGGGCGAAGACGATGCCGAAGTCGATCAGGCGGGCGACGAGCCTGCGGCCGTAGCCGGCCAGTCGGAGGCCGTGCGGTCGTGGCTCGGGTGGTCGTCCCGGCCAGCCGGGGTGACCAGCCGGCGGCATCCAGCCAGGCGGGACGCCCTGCGGACCCCAGCCGGGCGGGCCGGACTGCGGCCCCCAGTCCTGGCCCGGTGCCGGTGGTGTGCCGTGACCGGGGCCCTGCGCCGGCGGCGTCGGGTAGCCCGACTGCGGGCCGTACCCGGGGGGCGGGCCCTGCTGTGGAGGCCAGCCCGCTGCGGCGGCCTCGGAGCCAGGGGCCGCCGGACCGGAGGTCGGAGACTCGGCCGGGGTGACCGGCGCGGGCGGCGGCTCGGCCGGCGGAGGGCCGTCCGGCGGGGTGGCGTCGACGGGAATGGGCGCGCCGAGCCAACCCTCGCCGTCCCAGTACCGCCGCGTCTCGGTGTCGGCAGGATCGACATACCAACCCGGTTGCACGCTCACGCCGTCGCTCCGCTTCGCTTCGCGACGGCGCGAGGCGCCACGCTACCGAGCCTGCTGGTTCGCTCGCTCCGCTCGCTCACGCCATCGCTCCGCTTCGCTTCGCGACGGCGCGAGGCGCCACGCTACCGAGCCTGCTGGTTCGCTCGCTCCGCTCGCTCACGCCATCGCTCCGCTTCGCT
>NZ_JBEZGM010000053.1:0-25127 GCF_040649995.1 Micromonospora sp. NPDC048835
GGAGTTGTGGTGGCTGGATAGTCGCCTTATGTGGCTTTTGTCCGGCACCACAACTCCATGATCGACGCGGGAGTGCGGGAGTGCGGGCGTGCGGGCGTGCGGGCGTGCGGGCGTGCGGGGGTGCGGGCGTGCGGGGGTGCGGGCGTGCGGGGGTGCGGGCGTGCGGGGGTGCGGGCGTGCGGGAGTGCGGGCGTGCGGGAGTGCGGGCGTGCGGGAGTGCGGGAGTGCGGGAGTGCGGGAGTGCGGGAGTGCGGGAGTGCGGGAGTGCGGGAGTGCGGGGGTGCGGCGGAGGGTGGGGTTACTGGGTTCGGCGGATGTCGTAGGCGGGGGCGTCCGGGCCGGTGACCGGGCCGAGGAACTCCTGGCCGCGCATCCGGCACCAGGCGGGGATGTCGACCGCCGCCGCCGGGTCGTCGGCCAGCACCCGGACCACAGTGCCGACCGGCACCTCGGGCATCCGACGCGCCGCAGCGATCACCGGCAGGGGGCAGCGTTGTCCCCGGCAGTCGATCACCTCGTCCGGCATCGTCACAGCCCCACCACCCCGGCCTCGGCACGCAGCCCGGCGACGATTCCGGGCAGCTCGGTCAGGAACCGCTCCACGTCCGCCTCGGTCGTCTCCCGGTGCAGGCTGACCCGCACGTTGCCGTGCGACAGCACCCCCATCGCCTCCAGCACGTGCGACGGACGCAACGTGGACGAGGTGCAGGACGAGCCGGACGACACGGCGAAGCCCCGCCGATCCAGGGCGTGCAGCAGCGCCTCCCCGTCGACGTACAGGCAGGAGAAGGTGACCAGGTGGGGGAGCCGGAGCACCGGGTCACCGACCACCTCCACGTCGGGCACCTCCGCCGCGACCCGCTCCCGGACCCGGTCCACGAGCGCGGCCAGCCGGGTCGCCTCGGCCGCCGCGTCGGCCGCCGCCGCCCGCAGGCTCGCCGCCGCCGCCACGACCGCGGGCAGGTTCACCACCCCGGGGGTACGGCCGCCCTCCCGCTCGTCGGCCGGCCAGGGTGAATCCCAGCGGGTGCCCTTGCGGACCGCCAGCACCCCCACCCCCGGTGGCCCGCCCCACTTGTGGGCGCTCGCCGTGAGCACCGACCAACCAGCCGGCAGGGGTACCCGGCCCACCGACTGCGCCGCGTCCACGTACAGCGGCACACCCGCGTCGGCGCACGCCGCCGCCGCCTCGGCGACCGGCTGCACGGTCCCCACCTCGTGACTGGCGGTGATCAACGTGGCCAGCGCGACGCCCGGGGCCCGCACGGCGGTCGACCACGCGGTCAGGTCCAGCCGGCCCACCCGGTCGACCGGCACCGAGGTGGCGGCCCCGCCGGCGCTTACGTGCCGCTCCGCCGCGTGCAGCACCGCCGAATGCTCGATCGCCGAGTGCACGAGCGTCGCCCCGACCCGGCGTCGCCCCGCCAGGCCCCCGAGCACCGCACCGTGGGCTGCGGTCGTACCGCTGGGGGTGAAGGACACCTCGTCGGCGCGGACGCCGAGCGTCAGCGCGGTGGCCTCGCGGGCGGCGTCGAGTAGTTGCCGGGCCCGGCGGGCCTGCGTGTACAGCTTGCCCGGGTCGGCCCAGCCGTCCTCGAGCGCGGCCAGCAACGCCTGCCGCGCGACCGGATGCATCGGCGCGGCGGTCGCCGCGTCCAGGTAGACCGGGGGCGCACTCACGGGACCGCCTTTGTTCGCGGCTGCGGGGCTCGCAACCCCGGCTCACTCCTCGCACTCACAGATCAATACGCTATCGCGGCGGTATGCCCAGGATCCCCCCGATGGGGGGCGGACAGTGACCCCACCACGGTCGAGTCCGTCATGGTCGAGTAATCTGCGACCGTCGGTGACGCCTTTGCCGTCGGTGCTGAGGAAAGACCCACCGCGGCGCGCTAGGGAGGCAGGACCAGGTGGTCGCAAGGAGTTCGGAGGTACGGCCGTCGGCCGTACGGCACAGCGCTTCCCCAGGGGTTGGTGGACGCCGGGGGCGTGGTGCTGGTCGCCTGGCCGGGCTCGGTCTCGGTGGCGTCGCGTTGCTGGTCCTGCTCACGGGTTGTGACGTGGGTCAGACCTTTGACGGCTTCGGCTGGCCGCAGGGCGGCATCTCGCCGGAGTCCAAGCGGATGTACGACCTGTGGATCGCCTCCTGCATCGCCGCGCTCGCCGTCGGCGTGTTCGTCTGGGGCCTGATCTTCTGGTGTGTCGTGCGTTACCGCAAGCGTGGCAACGCGCTGCCGGTGCAGACGCGTTACAACATGCCGATGGAGTTCCTCTACACCATCGCGCCGATCCTGATCGTCTCCGTGCTGTTCTACTACACGGCGATCGTGCAGACCGACGTCGACAAGTTGTCGAAGAACCCGGACGTCACCGTCGAGGTCGTCGCGTTCAAGTGGAACTGGCAGTTCAACTACCGCGACGGTCAGGGCCCGGACGCCCGCACCACCGCGTCGACGCTCGGCACCAGCGAGGTCATCCCGGTGCTGGTGCTGCCGACCAACCGGTCCATCCGGTTCGAGGAGACCAGCCGCGACGTCATCCACTCGTTCTGGGTGCCGGAGCTGCTCTTCAAGCGGGACGTCATGCCCGGCAAGATCCGCAACGTGTTCGAGGTTTCCAGCCTGGACGCCGAGGGTGCCTACGTCGGGCGCTGCGCCGAACTGTGCGGCAGCTACCACGCGTTCATGAACTTCGAGCTGCGGGTGGTGTCGCCGGAGAAGTACGACCAGTTCCTCGCGGCCAAGCAGAGCGGCAAGTCCACCCAGGAGGCGCTGTCCGCGATTGGTGAGGAGCCGTACGCGGAGACCACCAAGCCGTTCGACACGCGGCGGACGCAGGACAACTTCAACCCGGACGACGTTCCGGCCCGCACCGGAAGCTGAGGCAGCGGAATGAAGACCGAGTGGCGTATCTTCCTGATCATCGCCGGGTTCCTCTTCGGTGCCACCATCCTCTACGGCGCCTGGACGCACGGGGAGTCGGGCGGCGTCGAGTGGGTCGGCACCGTCGCCCTGCTGCTGTCGTTCCTGCTCTGCTCGATGTGCGGTGGCTTCTTCTGGTTCGTGTCCCGCCGCATCGACCTGCGCCCGGAAGACCGCCCGGACGCCGAGATCTCCGACGGCGCTGGTGAGGTCGGCTTCTTCAGCCCGGGCAGCTACTGGCCGTTCGGTCTGGCGCTGGCCGCCGCGATCGCCGCGCTCGGCCTGGTGTTCTGGCAGTTCTGGCTGATCGGCGGCGGCCTGCTGGCAGTTGTCTTCGCCGCCTGTGGGCTCCTGTTCGAGTACTACAGCGGCACCCGGCGTACCGCCGAGCACTGACCGGCCCAGCCGGACAGGATTTGTAGAAGGCCCGTTCCCCACGTGGGGGAGCGGGCCTTCGTCATGCTCGCGTGCCGTGCCGTGCCGTGCCGTGCCGTGCCGTGCCGTGCCGTGCCGTGCCGTGCCGTGCCGTGCCGTGCCGTGCCGTGCCGTGCCGTGCCGTGCTTGCCGGGTGGGGTCAGGCGGCGTGGCGGCGGGCGGGCTGACGGCGTCGGCCTCCGGCCAGCCGGACGACCGGGGCGGCGACGGTGGCGATTACCACTGCGGCACCGCAGCCGGTGCAGATCAGCTCTGGGCAGTCGGTGCCGTGGCCGTCGACGCAGGGCGGGGCCTCGAACGGTGTCACGCCCTCGCAGACGTCGCAGTGGAACTCGTGGTGCGACACCGGCGTCTCCTCTCACTACAGGCGAACCACCCCCGGATGCGACAGCGACGCACGCACCGGAGCGGAGAACTACTCGCCTGTAGTTTTCCACGCGGGTCCGACAAATCTCCGCTCGGAGGTGCCGCTGTCGGTCGGCGGGCGATCCCGCCGCTGCTCATGACCGATGATCCACTCGGGTTCTTTGAGGTCGCGGTGTCCCGGCGCGAGGACCCCGCGGTTTCACGGAAGCCGAGTCGATCACCCGAGTCGATCACCCGCGGCGGCCACCCGAGGCGGCCACCCGAGGCGGCCACCCGAGGCGGCTGTCCTCCTGGGGGTGCGTTGTCGGAGCCGGTCAGGCGGTGGTGGCGGTCTCGATCCAGCGGTCCAGGGTCGCGGCGGCCGCCCCGGAGTCGATCGACTCGGCCGCGCGGGTCAGGCCGGCGCGGAGCGCCTCGACGAGGTCGCCGTCGAGCGGGCCCTGGGTGGCCAGCGCCGCCGCCGCGTTGACAAGCACCGCGTCCCGGACCGGGCCGGTCTCGCCGGCCAGCAGGCGACGGGCCACGGCCGCGTTGTAGGCGGCGTCACCGCCGCGCAGGTCCGCGATGGTGGACCGGGGTACCCCCAGGTCCGTCGCGTCCAGCACCGCCTCGCGTACGGTGCCGCCCTGCGCCGCCCAGATCCGGGTCGGCGCGGCGGTGGTGAACTCGTCCAGCCCGTCCTCGCCGCGCATCACGATCGCCGAGTCGCCCCGGCCCGCGAACACGCTCGCCATCACCGGGGCCATCCGCAGGTCGAAGCAACCGACCGCGCCGGCCCGGGGGCGGGCCGGGTTGGTCAGCGGGCCGAGGAAGTTGAAGAAGGTGGGTACGCCCACCTCGCGCCGGACCGGGCCGGCGTGCCGCATCCCGGGGTGGAACCGGGCCGCGAAGCAGAACCCGATCCCGGCCTCCTCGACGCAGCGGGCGACCTGCTCCGGCCCGAGATCGAGCGGGATGCCGAGGAACTCCAGCAGGTCAGCGGTGCCGCACAGGGAGGAGGCGGCCCGGTTGCCGTGCTTGACGACGCGGACACCGGCACCAGCGACCACCAACGCCGTCATCGTGGAGATGTTGACCGTGTGCGCGAGGTCACCGCCGGTGCCGACCACGTCGAGGGCGGTACGGCGCAGTTCCTCGGGGAGCGTCACCGGGACGGCGCGGCCCAGCATCGCCTCCACCAGGCCGGCCAGCTCCGCCGGGGTCTCCCCCTTGGCCCGCAGCGCCACGGCGAAGGCGGCGATCTGCGCGGCGCTCGCGGAGCCGGTCATGATCTCGTCCATCGCCCAGGTGGTGTCGGCGGTGGAGAGTTCGTCACCGCGCAGCAGCGCGTTGAGCAGGTGCGGCCAGGTCCGATCGCCCATGACGGGCCTCCCGAGCATGCGAAGTGCGGGTGGGCTGGAACCGGCGCCGG
This sequence comes from Micromonospora sp. NPDC048835, assembly GCF_040649995.1. Taxonomy (NCBI): domain Bacteria; kingdom Bacillati; phylum Actinomycetota; class Actinomycetes; order Micromonosporales; family Micromonosporaceae; genus Micromonospora; species Micromonospora sp. NPDC048835. The sequence goes on from NZ_JBEZGM010000053.1 coordinate 5,134, forward strand.
GGAAGATCCGGCGCCGTGCGGGTGCCGGAGGAGCGTGGGACGTCAGGCGGGTGCGTGCGTCCGCAGCAGCTCGGCCACCGTGCCGCCGGTGGTCACCGGGTCGAGCGGGTGCACAAGCGTGGCGTCGACCTCGGCGTACGCGGCGAGCCATCGGTCGGCGGCGCGGGCGATCACCAGGCAGGTCGGGGGAGCGTCGTCCCGGTCGTCCTTGACCTGCCGGGCGATGCCGATGCCGCCGCCCGGGCTCGCCTCACCGTCGAGCAGCAGCAGGTCGATCTCGTAGTCGTCGACGAGCCGGATGGTCTCGGCGTAGGTCGACGACTCGACGAACTCGATCTGCAGACCGGGCGCGGGTCGGGTGCCGACGGCCATCCGCATCCGGTCACGGACCTGCGGGTCGTCGCTGTAGAGCAGGACGGTGCAAAGACGCTCACTCATGCCGGCACTCCCCTCGTAGCTGCCCGCAGATCGTACCGTTCGGCGTGACGCAGCCGACACGGTGGCCTGCGCCACCCGTACGTCGTACCGTCGTCGCAGGTCAGGCGGGTGCGGCGTCGGCGGCGCGCTCGCGGGCCTCCTGGCGGTCCAGTTCGCGGTCCACCCGGCGGGCCTCCCGCTCGGACTGCTTGACCCACTGCACCACGAGTACCGCGAGCATGGTCACACTGACGAACTCGCCGCCGGCCCAGAGGATGCCGCCGGCGACCACCTGGTCCTGCCAGGGGTCGACCCAACCGAGGTTGAGCGACGGGTACCAGTCGCCGCCGAAGAGCGTGCTGCTCTGCATGATGGTGAGGCCGAGCACGGTGTGGAACGGCACGGAGAGCAGCATCAGCAGCGCCCGGGCGGGGTAGGGCCAGCGGCCGGGCAGCGGGTCGAGGCCGAGCAGCGGCCAGAAGAACACGCAGCCGGTCATGATGAAGTGCGCGTGCACCAGCTCGTGCGCCCAGGCGTGTTCGAGGGTGTAGCGGTACAGGTCGCTGAAGTACAGCACGAACGGGTTGACCACGAAGATGGCGAACGCCACCAGCGGGAAGCTGTAGACCCGGGCGACGCGGCTGTGCACGATCGCGAGCAGGCGCTTGCGCGGCCGGACCGGGAGGGTCCGCAGGGCCAGGGTCATCGGCGCGCCGAGGGCCAGGAAGATCGGCGCCACCATGGACAGCACCATGTGCTGGATCATGTGCACGGAGAGCAGCGCGGTGTCGTAGGCGTGCAGCCCGCTGACCGTGACGAGCGCGATGCCGCCCAGCCCGGGGCCGAGGAAGAACACGGTACGGGCGATCGGCCAGCGGTCGCCCCGCAGGCGCAGCCGGTACACCCCGTAGAGGTACAGGCCGGCGGCGAGCACCAGGCCCAGGGCCAGCCAGCTGTCCAGCCGGGTCTCGCTCAGCACCGCGCCGACGGTGAACGGCGGCGGGGCCGAGGTGGCGGCGAAGATCGGATCGACGTGCAGCACGCTTTTCAGGCTAGGCCAGGCGAACCGGACCCTGACGCTCGGGCCACGGAAGGCGCAGGTTTGCCACCCCGCTGATCGCCGGTGCCGGTCAGGGGCAATAATGACGGCGTGACTGCGGCCCCAGCCATTGACAAGAGCCGGATCCACTCCCTGACCCGACCCAACATGGTCAGCGTCGGGACGATCGTGTGGCTCTCCAGCGAACTCATGTTCTTCGCGGCGCTGTTCGCGATGTACTTCTCGATCCGCGCGGCTGCGCCGGAGCAGTGGGAGAAGCACACCGAGGCGCTGAACATCCCGTACGCGACCACCTTCACGGTGATCCTGGTGCTGTCCTCGGTGACGTGCCAGTTCGGCGTCTTCGCGGCGGAGAAGGGTGACGTGCACGCGCTGCGGCGCTGGTTCACCGTCACCTTCGTGATGGGCCTGATCTTCGTGCTCGGCCAGCTGAACGAGTACCGGCACCTGGTCGAGGACGGCATCAAGATCAACGGAGACGGGTACGGGTCGGTGTTCTACCTGACCACCGGCTTCCACGGCCTGCACGTGACCGGTGGTCTGATCGCCTTCATCATCTTCATGGTCCGTACGACCATGGGCCGGTTCACTCCGGCGCAGGCGACGTCGGCGATCGTCGTGTCGTACTACTGGCACTTCGTCGACGTCGTGTGGATCGGGCTGTACGCCATGATCTACTGGCTCCAGTGATCTTGCGCGTCACACTCCGCGCTGCTGCTCCGTCCCCTGAGACAGGTCCAACCGGTTAAGGACACCGCTCATGACTTCTGACAACGACCGCCGACGCGGTCTGCTCGCGCGGTTGCGCGAGCGGCCCGCCGCGCGCAGCAGGGGCCGCCGCCGGCTGGGCGCCGCGGTCCGGCTGATCGCCGCGCTGATGCTCGCCGGCGGCGCATACACCGTCTTCGCCCCGGGTGCCCAGGCGCAGGACAATCCGCAGCTGACCGGCGCCGCCGCCGAGGGCAAGGCGCTGTTCGACGTGAGCTGCGTGACCTGCCACGGCCGCAACGCCCAGGGTGTCGAGGGTCGCGGGCCGAGCCTTGTCGGCGTCGGCGCGGCATCTGTCGAGTTCCAGGTCAGCTCCGGGCGGATGCCGCTGGCCCGCCAGGAGGCCCAGGCGCACCGCAAGCCCCCCGTCTTCACCGACGAGCAGACCCGTCAGCTGGCCCAGTACATCCAGGAGCTCGGTGGCGGTCCGGTCGTGCCCGAGGGCGACGACCTCCGTGAGGACGGCAACATCGCGGCCGGCGGTGAGCTGTTCCGGATCAACTGCTCGCAGTGCCACGCCTTCGGTGGCGGCGGCGGTGCCCTCTCCTCGGGCAAGTTCGCCCCGAGCCTGCACCCCGCCACCGACCGCCAGATCTACGCGGCGATGTTGAGCGGCCCGCAGAACATGCCGGTGTTCGGCGACAACCAGCTCCGGCCTGAGCAGAAGGCCGACATCATCGCCTACATCCAGGAGACCCTGAAGCACGACCAGGACCCGGGCGGGTTCAACCTCGGGCGGTACGGCCCGTCCACCGAGGGCCTGGCGATCTTCCTGGTTGGCATCGTGGCGCTCGTTTTCGCCAGCCTGTGGATTGCGGGTAAGTCGTGACCGAGCGCACACTCAGTTTCAGCGCCGTGGTGCCGCTCGGCGCCACCCGTAGCGAGGTGACGGCATGAGCACCCACACCGAGCACCAGGCCCCGCAGGGTCCGGAGCCGCTCGACGTGAACGACCCCAAGCTGACCCGGTTCGACATCGTCCGTGAGGGCGCCCGTCGGGACGACATCGAGATCGTCCACTACGAGCCGCAGGTGCAGCCGGGCACCAAGGCGGAGCGTCGGCTGACCCGGGTGGTCGCCGGCTTCTTCCTGATCACCGGCCTGGCCGCGACCGCCTTCCTGGCCATCTACATCTGGTGGCCGTGGCAGTACGAGGCGGGCCGCGGTGGCGACAAGTTCTACACCCCGCTGCTCGGCTTCACCCTCGGCGTGGCGTTGCTCGCCGTCGGCTTCGGCATCCTGACCTGGGGCAAGAAGTTGCTGCCCAAGGAGGTCTCGATCCAGGACCGGCACGAGGGTCAGGTGGACTCCGAAGGCCGCACCATCACCGGCCAGACGATGCTCTACATGGCCGACGAGCTGGGCGTGAAGCGTCGCCCGCTGCTCGGCATCTCGCTACTGGCGGGTCTCGCGCCGGTCGCCGCGGTCGCCGCGGCGCCGCTTGTCGGTGGCCTGATCTCGCAGCCGCACAAGAACAACCAGATGTTCACCACCGGGTTCGCCAAGCCCGAGGGTGGCGAGCTGATCCGTCTGGTCCGCGAGGACGGCCGGCCGATCCGCCCGGCGGACATCAGCACCGGCGGTCAGATCACCGTCTTCCCCGGCATCGACCACGGCGTGAGCAACAAGCACGCCGACTCACCGACGCTGCTGATCCACCTCCGCGACTCGGACGCGCAGGAGTCGCGCCGGGCCAACGAGCGGGTCGGCCACGGTGACTACATGTGGGGCAACTACGCGGCGTTCTCCAAGATCTGCACGCACGCGGGGTGCCCGGCCAGCCTGTACGAGCAGCAGACCAACCGGCTGCTCTGCCCGTGCCACCAGTCCCAGTTCCTGATCACCGACAACGCCCGGCCCGTCTTCGGCCCCGCCAGCCGGCGGCTGCCGCAGCTGCCGATCGAGGTGGACTCCGAGGGCTTCTTCGTGGCGAAGTCCGACTACACCGAGACCGTCGGGCCTGATTTCTGGGAGCGGCCATGAAGCGTCGAAAGTTTGACCTTGCGGCGACGCCGGGTAAGGCCGCGGTGGGAGTGGACGACCGCTTCGCGGTGGCCACCCCGCTGCGCAAGCTGCTGAACAAGGTCTTCCCGGACCACTGGTCCTTCCTGCTCGGCGAGATCGCGCTGTTCTCGTTCATCGTGCTGCTGCTGACCGGTGTGTTCCTCACCTTCTTCTTCGAGCCGGCGATGACCGAGGTGGTCTACGACGGCAGCTACGCGCCGTTGCAGGGCACGCCGATGTCCGCCGCGTACGCCTCCAGCCTGGACATCTCGTTCGATGTCCGCGGCGGTCTGGTGATGCGGCAGATGCACCACTGGGCGGCGCTGCTGTTCATGGCCGCGATCGTCGTGCACATGCTGCGGGTGTTCTTCACCGGCGCCTTCCGCAAGCCGCGCGAGACCAACTGGATCATCGGTTCGCTGCTGTTCTGGGTCGGCTTCCTGGCCGGCTTCACCGGCTACTCCCTCCCGGACGACGGCCTCTCCGGCACCGGCCTGCGGATCGCCTCGGCGATCATGCTGTCCATCCCGGTGATCGGTTCCTGGGTCACCTCGTCGGTCTTCGGTGGCGAGTTCCCCGGCACGATCATCATCAGCCGGTTCTTCATCGCCCACGTGCTGCTCATCCCGGGTCTGCTGGTCGCGCTGATCAGCGTCCACCTGGGCCTGGTCTTCAAGCAGAAGCACACGCAGTGGCCCGGCCCCGGTCGGACCAACAACAACGTGGTCGGCGAGCGGATGTTCCCCCGGTACGCGCTGAAGCAGGGCGGCTTCTTCATGGTCGTCTTCGGCGTCATCGCGCTGATGGGCGGTCTGTTCCAGATCAACCCGATCTGGCTGTTCGGCCCGTACGAGGCGTGGGTGGTCTCGGCCGCCAGCCAGCCCGACTGGTACGTCATGTTCCTCGACGGTTCGACCCGACTGATGCCGGCCTGGGAGATCAACATCCCGCTCGGCGACGGGTACGTCATCCCGCCGCTGTTCTGGCCGACGGTCGTGCTGCCCGGCATCCTGGTGGGTCTGTCGACGATGTACCCGTTCCTGGAAGCCCGGCAACTCAAGGACCGCAAGAGCCACAACCTGCTCCAGCGTCCCCGTGACGCGCCGGCCCGGACCGCCGTCGGCGCCATGGCCGTCGCGTTCTACATCGTGCTGACGCTCTCCGGCGCCAACGACGTGATCGCGGACAAGTTCCAGATCAGTTTGAACGCGATGACCTGGGCGGGCCGGATCGGCCTGCTGGTGGTCCCGCCGCTGGCGTACTACGTCACCTACCGGCTCTGCCTCGGTCTGCAGCAGCACGACCGGGAGGTGCTCGCGCACGGCGTGGAGACCGGCATCATCCGGCGCCTGCCGGACGGTCGCTTCGTCGAGGTGCACCAGCCGCTCAGCGCGTCCAACGGGCACGCCGACGGCCACGGCCAGCTGGACTACGTCGGCTGGGTCGTGCCGAAGAAGATGAACCGGCTGGGGGCCCTCGGGCCGGCCATCCGAGGCTTCTTCTACCCGATCGAGAAGCCGGTCGAGGCGCCGGTCTCGCCGGGGCACCCGCCGGTCGAGGCCCGACCCGAGCGCGAGGAGATCGGCAGCGGCGACAGCCGCCGCTGACCGCCAGTTCGTCCCGTCACGTGGCGCCCGCCGGATTCCGGCGGGCGCCACGTCGTATCGGCACCCGCCGCCCATCCGACCAGGAGTCGGACGGCCACGGTGGGACGGGTCGACCCCGCGCGGCGGGGGATCGCAGGAATAACCCCGGTGAGCCGGGTATCCGAGCGGTCCAACGTCTCAAGGGGGGGAAGCATGTTGGGTATCAAACGCCTCGGCCTGTTGGCCGCGCTGGTACTGGTCGGTGTCGCGCCGGCCGCGGCCGCGCAGGCCGCGGCACAGCCGTCGACGCAGGACACCCAGTACCTGCAGGCGGTACACCAGGTCAACCTGTTCGAGATCACCGCTGGTGACCTGGCCCAGCAGAAGGGCAAGGACCAGGGGGTCAAGGACCTGGGCGCGATGCTGAAGACCGACCACACCCAGCTGGACCAGACGGTGCAGCAGACCGCGTCCCAGCTCGGGGTGGAGCTGCCGAACGAGCCCAGCGCCGATCAGCAGGCGGTCATCGACAAGCTCAACAACGCCAGCGGCGCGGAGTTCGACCGGCTCTGGGTGACAAGTGAGCTGGCCGGCCACGTCCAGGCCATCCAGGCCACCCAGACGGAGATCTCGCAGGGCTCCGAGCAGTCGGTGGTCCAGTTGGCGCAGACGGCGCTTCCGACGCTGCAGACGCACTACGACGAGTTGGTGGCGCTCGCCAACAAGCTCGGCATCCCGGTTCCGCAGACCAGTGCCAGCGGTACGCCCAGCCCGGGCGGCACCGGCACCGAGTCGCCGGCTCCGGGTGGTACCGGCACCGAGTCGCCGGCTCCGGGTGGCACCACCGAGTCCCCGGCTCCGGGCGGTGGCACCACCGAGGTACCGGCTCCCAGCGAGAGCTGACCCAGCCACAGCAGACGGCCGGTCCACCTGAGCGGTGGGCCGGCCGCCGTGCGTACTCCGCGCCGCCGGGTGGGCGGCGCGAGGTCAGTCGGCGCTGGCCAGGCCGATCGCGAACGCCTCCTCCAGGTCGTGCTGGGAGTACGCCCGGAAGGCGATGTGCGACTCGGTGTTGAGCACGCCCGGGACCTTGGAGATGCTGCCCGCGATGACCTGGGCGATCTGGTCGAACTCGCGGACCCGGACGATGGCGATGAGGTCGACGTGCCCGGCCACCGAGTAGACCTCGCTGACACCGGGAAGGTTGGCCAGGTTCTCCGCCACCTCGGGGATCGCATCGGTGGCGCAGTCGATCAGCACGATCGCGGTGATCACGGGGCATTTCTCCGTTCGTCGGCGTCGTCGCCCATGCTAGATGTTCCGGCCCGAGACCGGAGGTGGGAGCCGTCGGTGCTCAGCCCCGCGCGGGGCAGGGCACGGTCAGGTCGCTCCCGGCCCGGATCACGTTCCGCAGCCGTTCACCGGCGCGTACGGTCGCGCCCGGCCACACCACCGTGCGGGACACGTCGCCGTCCACCCGCGCCCCGGCACCGACGACCGACTCCACGCAGCGCCCGGTCACCGTCGCGGAGTCGGCGACGAGAGCGCCGCCGGCCGCGGCGTGCAGGTTGGCCGCCAGGTAGTCGGCGGGCGTGCCGGTGTCGAAGAAGGTGCCCGGATAGGGCACCACGGACAGGGCGTCCGCCGCCTCGGCCGGCCGCCACACCGCCCGGACCAGATCCGAGAAGACGACCGGCAGGTCGCGGACCAGCCGCCAGGGCAGCAGCGAGAAGCCGGTGAAGCAGTGCCCGGCGAAGGTGCCCGGCGCCGTCGGCTCCGCGGCGGGCTGGCCGAGCAGGCGTACGGTCTGCCCGTCCCAGCCGTCCAGCAGGGCGGCCACGTCCGGGCCCGGGGGAGCAGCCGGGTCGGCGAGGTACGCGTCGGCGTTGCCGACGAGCACCGGCCGCCCGTCGATCCAGTCCCGCAGGTTGGCCACCCCACCCGCGGTGCCCAGCGGGTCGCCCGGCTCCACCGACAGGTGCGCGCGGTCGCCGACGTACGCCACCACCTGGTCACCGAGGTAGCAGGCGTTCACCGCGACCCGGTCGGGACCGGTCAGGCCAAGCCCGGCCAGCCGCTCCAGCGCCCGCTCCAGCAGCGGCACGTTGCCCACCGGGCAGAGCGCCTTGGGGACCTGTTCGGTCAGCGGGCGCAGCCGGGTGCCCTCGCCGGCGGCCAGCACCACCGCGCAGAGGTCCACCGGTAGACCCGCCGCGCCGGTCACGGGGTCTCGTCGGGTATCGGCGGCGGGAACTGCCCGGCCAGCGGCCCGATGTCGTAGTAGGCGAGCAGCCGGGCCGTCGGCCAGGTCAGTTTGGGCAGGTCGTCCAGAGGGTGCCAGGCGGCCTCGAAGACCTCCCCGCCGTCGACGGTCAGCTCGGTGCTGGATGCCGGCACCTCGGTCTCGAAGACCATGTCCACCCAGCCCTTGGCGTGCACGATCGCGTTCGGCACCGCCGGGCGCAGCCGGGACGGTGGAAGCCGGACGCCGGACTCCTCGAACAGCTCACGGGCCGCGCCCACCACCGGGGCCTCACCCCGGTCGAGCAGGCCGGCGGGGAGTGACCAGCCCTTGCCGGGCGGTTGGCGCAGCATGAGCAACCGACCCGCACCCGTCGCCTCGGAGTCACGGACCAGGGTCACCGCGCCGACGATGTACTTGGGCACGGCCAGCCGGACCAGGCGTCGACGCACCGGCAGTGGCAGCCGGTAGAAGGCCTGGTAGAAGAGGGCCCTACCGGTGGCGCGGGAGCGGGGGATCATGACTCCAGGCTAGTGGTCGCGAATGTCCCTCGGACGTGCTGGGCCAGCCGGGTCACTGTCGATGGTCGACCAGATCGATGAGCTGGCGGACCACGGTGTCCGGTTCGATCACCCGGTCGAAGACCGCGACCAGCAGGGTCTCCAGGTCGGGGTAGCCCAACTCCTCGGAGAGGCGCAGCAGCGGCAGGTCACTGGCGAGGCCACGATTGTGTTGGCGCAGCGCGAGCCCGATGGTGGCCCGACCGAGGCGTACCTTGTCGCTGATCGTGATGCCCGGCTCGGTGTGCTCGGCGAACCACCTGTTGATCTGCATCTGCGCGTGCGGCGACTTGACGAAGCTCAACCACTCCCGGCGGGGGCCGCGTGGCGCCACCCCGGCCTCGAAGCCGTTGTCGCCGTCACTCTCGGTGAAGATCTCCACCACGTCGCCCTCGTCCAGCTCGGAGCTGAGCGGGGCGAGCCGGCCGTTGATGCGTGCGGCGAGGCAGTGGTCGCCCCGTTCGTTGCCCAGCTCGTACGCGAGGTCGACAGGTGTGGCACCGGCCGGCAGCACGACCTGCCGCCCGTCGGCGAAGACCTGGATCTGCCCCTCGGCGAGGTCGCAGCGCAGCGACTCGTAGAACTGCGCCGGGTCGGCGGCGTCCGGCTCCCAGTCGAGCACCCGGCGCAGCCAGTCCAACTGCTCGGCGCGGGCCGCGGCGCTGCCGTTGCCCGAGCGGGGGAAACGGAAGTCGGCGGCGATGCCGTACTCGGCCGAGCGGTGCATCTCCTCGGTGCGGATCAGCACCTCCACCGTGCGGTCCTGCGGCCCGCAGACGCTCGTGTGCAACGACCGGTAGAGGTTGTTCTTCGGTGAGGCGATGAAGTCCTTGAAACGGCCGGGAATCGGCCGCCAGGTGCCGTGGATCGCGCCGAGCGCGGCGTAACAGTCGGTGGCCGGGCCGTCGACCACCACCACGATGCGGGGCAGGTCGTACGGGGCGGTGTGGTCGCCCGCGATGGTGTCCTTCCAGATCGAGTAGAGGTGCCGGGGACGAGGGCTCACCTCGGCGTCGACCCGGCTGCGGCGCAGCGCCACCCGGGCGCTGGCGACGACCGAGTCGAGGTACGAGTCCCACCCCGGTCGGTCGTGCACGTGCCGGGCCAGCCGGGCGTGCTCGTCGGGCTCGAGGTGCAGCAGCACCACGTCGTCCAGCTCGCGCTTGAGGGTCTGGATCCCCAGCCGGTCACAGAGCGGGACCAGCACCTCCTGGGTCTTGCGGGCGATCCGTTCCCGCGACGACGCCGAGCGCACCCCGAGCGTCCGCATGTTGTGCAGACGGTCGGCCAGCTTGATGATCAGCACTCGGACGTCCTTGGCGGCCGCGACGATCATCTTGCGGACCGTCTCCGCCTCGGCGGCCTTGCCGTAGAACGCCTTGTCGAACTTGGTCACCCCGTCGACCAGGTGGGCCACCTCACCGCCGAAGTCCTCGGAGAGCGCCTGGAGGGTGTAGCGGGTGTCCTCCACGGTGTCGTGCAGCAGCGCCGCGACCAGGGTGGTGGTGTCCATCCCCAGCTCGGCGCAGATCTGCGCCACCGCGAGGGGGTGGGTGATGTACGGCTCTCCGCTCTTGCGGAACTGCCCGCGGTGCATGTTCTCCGCGATGGTGTAGGCACGGCGCAGCACCGCGGGGTCGGTGCCGGCGTGGATGCCCCGGTGGGTGCGGACCAGGTGGGTGACCGGGTCGGAGTCGGTGGTCGGCCAACTGAGCAGCGACCGTAGTCGGCGGGCGAGCGGCAGCTCACCCGGCTGTGTCGGCAGGGCGCCCCCCAGGGCGGCGCCGTGTCCGGCGTCGACGTCCACGAGGGACACCTCCTCACCCCGGCTCCGCGACCGCAACCTGGCGGCGGGGAGCAGGCCCACGAATCGGGCAGGACTGCACTTCTCTAACAGCCTAAGCGAGTCGACGTAGTCCGATCGGTCAGTTGGTCATGAGCGTTCGGTCGAGAGTTGGTGGGACGCCCCGCCCTCGGCCTTCGCCAGCAGGTCACGGAACCGCCCCGCACCACCCGCCGGAGAGGACCAACCGGAGGACATCTCGACGAGTCGGGTCTCCGGTCGCTCCAACCAGGACAGGATCCGCTCGGACTCCTCGGCGGTGGCGGCCGGCACCGGACCGTGCCCACCCGACACCGTCTCCGCGGTGGCCCGGATCGTGGTCAAGGTGGGGCGCGGGTGCACGCCCGGCGGGGACACCCCCGCGCCGGCCAGCCGCCCGTGCCGGACCAGCGCCAATTCCCAACCGCCCCGGGCGGCCGGGCGGGCCGCGGCCAGCTCGACGATCCCGGTCAGCGCGGCCAGCCGCTGCATCCGCACGGTGGCCCGCAGTACGGCGGCCAGCCGTGACCGCACCACCGCGGCCTCCTCGTAGCGCTGGTCGGCCGAGAGCACGTCGATCCGCGCGAGCAGCGCGTCCACCACCGGCTGGGGGTCGCTCGTCGTCGCGGTGCGGAAGGGCGCGGCGGCGCTCTCGTCGTACTCCTCGGGGGTGATCCTGTGTTCGCAGGGAGCCGGGCAGCGACCCAGCTCGGCCAGCGCGCAGGCCGGCGTGACGGTGCGCAGCGAGAGCCGGTGCGTGCACTGGCGCAACGGCACCGCGTCGTGGAAACCGGCGGCGGCCAGCTCGGCGGCCCGCCGGGAGGTGAACGGCCCGAGGTAGGCGGTGTCGGTGGGGGAGATCTCGCGGACGATGGACAACCGAGGGTACGGACCGTCGGTCAGCTTGAGCCAGACCATGCGTTCCGGGTATTTGGACCGGCGGTTGTACGGCGGGGCGTGCGCGGCGATCAACCGCAGCTCACGGACCTCCGCCTCCAGCGAGTGGGCGCACTCCACCGCCTCGACCCGCTCGGCCGCGCCCAACATCTCGGAGATCCGGGCGCGCTTCTCGCCGGCGGTGAAGTAGCTGCGCACCCGGGTGGCGATGTCGACGGAGGTGCCCACGTAGAGCGGCCGGTCGTCGGCGGCCCGGAAGATGTAGACCCCGGGGACCTTCGGCAACCCCTCGGCCAGGTGCCGCTTGCGACGCTGGGTGGGGGTGACCGCGCGAGCGAACTCGATGGCGTCGCCGACCGTGTCGACCCGGTGCCCACCGAGCCGGCCGATCAGCCCGTGCAGCACGTCGACGGTGGCCTTCGCGTCGTCGAGCGCCCGGTGCGTGGGCTGGGTGGCGGTGCGGAAGTAGGCGGCCAGGGTGCCGAGCTTGCGGTTGGGCACCTCGTCGCGGGTCAGCACCCGGCGGGCCAGCGCCGCCGTGTCCAGCACCCGGGGGTTCGGCCAGCGGTAGCCGTGCTTCGCGCAGGCCGCCTTCAGGAAACCCACGTCGTACGGGGCGTTGTGGGCCACCAGCACCGCGTCGTCGATGAACTCCAGAAAGCTCGGCAGCACCTGCTCGATCGGCGGTGCCGGCACCAGCATGGCCTGGGTGATGCCGGTCAGCACGGTGATGAAGGGCGGAATCGGCTGGCCCGGGTTGACCAGGGTCGCCAGCACCCCCAACTGCTCGCCACCGCGCACCTTGACCGCGCCGATCTCGGTGATGCCGCCGCCGTCCGGCGCGCCGCCGGTGGTCTCCAGGTCGACCACCACGAAGGTCGTCGCGTAGAGCGGCAGCGCCGGGTCGACCCCACCGACCGCCGGGTCGAGACCAGCGAGGGACTCCTGGACGTACTCCGCCTGTGCCATCGGCGGCACGCTAGCGCCCCGGTCCGACACTCCCGTCACAGCCGTCCCAACCGTCACCATGGGGCTAGGATGAGAGATCGGCTCACTCACCGGGCGGTGGGCCCGGTCGCGGTGGGAGACTTGCCACATGCCCCTCACCGAGCCGTACGACGACCACCTCCCACAGGAGGATCCGGTCGCGCTCGACGGTGCTGCGGGCAACCCGGACGACAACGTAGTCACCGACACATCCGACGCATCGGACCCGACATCCGGCGACGGCCCCGGCGCCGAGCCGGAGCCGACCCTGCCCGAGCCGGTCCGGCAGCGGATCGTGACGCTTACCGCGGCGGTGCTGCCCACCCTCCCCACCGACGAGGTCCCGGTGCCGTTGCGCCGGGTGGCGAAGTTCGCCCCCAACCGCCGCGCCCGACTCGGCGCGCCGGTCATCGCCGCCCAGCTCACCGCCGACCCGCTGTTCCGGCAGCGGGTCACTGCGCGGGTCCTTGCCGACGCCGGTGACCTCGGCGCGGCGGTGGTCGAGGGCACCGCGCCGGCCGCCGCCGACCCGGTCGAGGTGGCCGCGCTCGCCTACCTGGCCAGGCCCCGTGGCTGGCGGGCGCTGATCGACGCCAGCGGCGCGGCCGTGCGCGCCGAGGCGGACAGCGCCGTGGTCGCCGAGTTGGTCCGCGAGGCCGAACAGCGCGCCACCCGGGCCGAGCACGACCGCGCGGTGGCCCGGGTCGAGGCCGAGAAGCTCCGCGACGAGCTGGCCCGCGTTCGCGAGGAGCTGGGTCAGCTCCGCGAGGAGTCCCGGCAGGTGGCCCGCACCCTGCGGGAGACCCAGGCCCGCGAGCGGAAGGCCACCGAGCTGCTGGCCACCGAGCGTGGCCGGGCCGCCCGCGCCAGCGCCGACGTGGACGCCGAGCTGCGTCGCGCCCGGGCCCGGCTGGCCGAGGCGGAGGCCGCCGCCGGGGTGGCCCGAGCCAGCGCCAAGGAGGCCCGTTCGGTCGACGACGCCCGGCTCTGGCTGCTGTTGGAGACCATCGGCCAGGCCGCCGTGGGGCTGCGCCGGGAGCTGGCGCTCGACCCGGTGGACAAGCTCCCCGCCGACTTCGTCGCCGACGCGTTCGCCGAGCAGCCGGGCACCGCCCCGGCCGGCCCCGCGGCCCGCGCCCGCGACACCGACGACCCGGCCCGGCTCGACCAACTGCTCGCGCTGCCCCGGGCGCATCTCGTGGTGGACGGCTACAACGTCACCAAACGGGGCTTCGGCGAGATGTCGCTGGAGCAGCAGCGCAAACGCCTCATCACCGGGCTGGGCGGGATCGCCGCCCAGACCGGCGACGAGGTCACCGTGGTCTTCGACGGCGCCGAGCGGATGCACGGGCTGCCGCCCGCGCCGCGCGGCGTACGGGTGCTCTTCTCCCGCAAGGGCGAGACCGCCGACGAGCTGATCCGGCGCCTGGTGCGCGCCGAACCGGCCGGCCGGCCGGTGGTCGTGGTCTCGTCGGACCGCGAGGTCGCCGACGGGGTACGCCGGCACGGCGCCTACCCGCTGGGCGCGGACTCGCTGCTGCGGCGGCTCGCCCGCTCCTGACCTCGTCCGCCGAGGTGTTCAGCCGGTGCGTCAAGAAGACCGTACGGGTGGCCCAGCCGCCGCCAGCGCCGTGATCGACACGAGTTTCATGAAGTCGGGGTGTCCGGCCGCTTGCGATGGCCCGTCTTCAGTGAACCGGAGCCGATCTTTCTCCTGGGGCGATCGATCGGGCGGCGCCTCTGTCGTACCCGGGAGCTAGCGTCGCCGTTGTCGCCCACGGGAGGGAGTTGCCATGGCAGCGGACGACGTCACGGTCTTCGTCGATCGGGATCTGCGAGGTGCCCGGTTCAACAGGTCGACGCTCGCCGGTGCCGTGATGCGCGGTGTCGACGTGGATGGCCTGGACATCGACGCGCCGTGGCTGGCCGAGGGCACGTTCCTGGTCAACGGCGTCGATGTGGTGCCGCTGATCGAGGCCGAGCTCAACCGTCGATTCCCAGGGCGCGACCTCCGGCAGGCGAAGAATCCGGACGACCTCCGCGTGGCGTGGGCCGCCCTCGAAACGGCCTGGGCGGCGGCGGTCGACCGGGCCGTGGCCATGCCCGAGGGCGCCGTCGACGTCTCGATCGACGGGGAGTGGTCGTTCGCGCAGACCCTGCGCCACCTCGCGTTCGCTGCCGACGCCTGGCTGGGCAGGGCGATCCTGCTACTGCCGCAGCCGTTCCACCCGCTCGGGCAACCACACGCGGAGTACGAGACCGACGGCTTCGACATGTCCATTTTCGCCGTCGAGCAGCCGACGTTCGCCGAGACCCTGAAGCTGCGGGCCGAGCGGCAGGCGATGGTGCGCGACTTCCTCGCCGCCGTCACGCCGGCCCTGCTCGCCGAGACGCGGCCGTCCACCTGGTGGCCCGAGAAGCAGGTGCCCGTCCTGCACTGCCTCCACGTGATCTTCAACGAGGAGTGGCAGCACCTCCGCTTCGCCCTGCGTGACCTCGACGCCCAGGGCTGAGGCCGCACCCCAACGGCTGCTTCCTGGCTCGGCCGCTCCGGCGGCGCTGCCGGCGTTCGGGCTGGTCGGCGCTCGGGCCGCCGCCAGTCAGGTGGTCGGTAGTCGCCGGGCCAGCTCTCGACGCAGCGTGTCGGTGTCCGGCGTCATCCAGTCGAGCCGGACGACCAGTTCGTAGGGGCCACGTCCGCGAGTCGACCACTGCCCGGCTCGCATCGGCGGACGAGTCTGCTGCGGGTCGAGGGGCACGACGACCAGCCGCGGGTCCAGCCGCCCCCGTACCTGGGCGCTTGCCACGTTGACCCAGTCGATGCTGAGCGTGGTCCCGCTCGGTCCGCTCAGGTGCAGCGTCTCGTCGGTAAGCCGCAACGGCAGGCGAGGCTGATGGCGCAGTTGCCAGTTGGTGGTCACCGCGATGATGGCGCCGAGCATGCCGAAGCGCAACAGCACCTTCCACCACGCCTCGTCGAACACCACCGTGTAGAAGGCGAGGAGGGCCGCGGCGGCCAGCACGGCGAGAAGCATGGCGAGGCGACGTCGGCGCGGGGAGTGCCGGAAGTCCAGACCGGACGAAGCATCGACATCTGCCACCGTCGCCAAGTGCCCAGGTGGTCGGTCGACGAAACGAGGCTGCTTCTCGTTTGATCGACACGGGTTTCGTGATGTCGGGCGCTCCGAACGGGTGGGATACCCCGATATCGCTGATCTGGAGTGGATCTAGGCCCGAAACGGGCGGTCGGACGGGGTTCCTGTCGTACCCGGTGGTTAGTGTCGATGTCACCGAGGGTGCCCGGTCGGCGACAACAGACGTCGCCCGTGTGCCGCGAGCCGATCAGGAGGAGCGATGCTCATCGACTGCGACGGGTGCGCGAAGCGGGCCGACGGCTGCTCCGGCTGCCCGCTGACCGCCCTGTTCGACGAGACGTCCCCGGTGGCCGGGCTGGTCGCCGCCGAGGTCGAGGCCATCGAGGTGTTCGCCCGGGCCGGTTTCGACGTGGAGGTGCTGGCCGCGCCCGCACGCCCCGAGGCGGCTCGCCGCCGGGCCACCCGCCGGGTCGCCTGAGCGCCGCACCGCGCCCGGAAGCAGGCTTCTCGCGGGCCATAGGATGAGCGGTCACGGCGGGAGGAGCGGCGCGATGAGCGAGACACGACGGGCGGTGACGCGGTGACCCCGCGCGGCTGGGCGCTGCTGGCCCTGGCCGGGCTGACCGTCGCGCTGCTCGTGCTGGCCGCGCTGCTCATCCCGTGGCACCGTCCGCCGGCACCCCGGGCCGACCAGCTCGCCGCGCTGCGTGACCTGCCGGCCGAACAGGTGGCCAAGGGTCGCGAGTTCCGGGCCGCACTGCGCCCCGGCGGGTACGCCGCGCTCGCCGTCGGGTTGCTCGTCGCCCTCGCGCTCGGGTTGACCCCGCTCGGCGGTCGCCTGGTCGAGCTGGTGGGCCGGCCCTTCGGCGGGCACTGGGCCGCGCAGGCGGTGCTCGGCGGGCTCGCGGTGGTGCTCGTCGCCGATCTGGTGACGCTCCCGTTCGCCGCCTGGCGGCAGAGCGTGCTCACCCGCTACGGGTTGAGCACCAACGGCTGGAGCGGCTGGGCGGTCGACCTGCTCAAGTCGTACGCGGTCAGCGCGGTGATCGGCGCGGTGGCGCTGTTCGGCTTCTACGCGGTCATCCGGCTCGCGCCGCGCTGGTGGTGGGCGTTCGGCGCGGCCGGCGCCGCAGTGCTCGTGGTGCTGCTCTCGTTCGTCCTGCCGGTGCTTGTGGAGCCGGTGTTCAACCGCTTCACCCCGATGGAGCAGGGCCCGCTGCGCACCGAGCTGATGAGCATGGCCGCCCGCGACGGGGTGCCGGTGCGGGACGTGCTCGTGGCCGACGCCTCCCGCCGCACCAGGGCGGTCAACGCGTACGTCTCCGGTCTCGGGCCGACCCGGCGGGTGGTCGTCTACGACACGTTGCTGCGCGAGGCGACCCCGGCCGAGGTGACCGCCGTCGTGGCGCACGAGCTGGGGCACGCGAAGGACTCCGACGTTGCCGCTGGCACGCTCACCGGTGCGTTGGGTGCCGCGGCGGCCGTGGTGGCGCTCTACTTGCTGGGCTCGTGGGGGCCGCTGCTGCGGCTGGCCGGTGTCGACTCGGTAGCCCAACCGAGGGCGTTTCCGCTGCTGGTCGCCCTGGTAACGGTGGCCGGGCTGGTCGCGGCACCGGTGCAGGCGCTGATGTCCCGGCGGGTGGAGGCGCGCGCCGACGCGCACGCGCTCGCGCTCACCGACGACCCGGAGTCCTTCGAGTCGATGCAGCGCCGACTCGGCTCGGTCAACCTCGGTGACCCCGACCCGCCGCGCTGGGAATACCTCTACTCGGCCTCGCACCCGTCCACCGTGGAGCGGATGGCCGCCGCCCGCGCGTACGCCCGGGAGGCCGGCCGATGACCCGCACGCTGCTGATCACCAACGACTTTCCGCCCCGACCGGGCGGCATCCAGTCCTTCGTGCACAACCTCGCGGTGCGTCAACCGGCCGGCTCGGTGGTGGTCTACGCGTCGAGTTGGCGTGGGGCCGAGAAGTTCGACGCCGACCAGCCGTTCGAGGTGGTCCGGGAGCGCACCAGGGTGCTGTTGCCCACCCCGTTGATCGCCCGGCGGGCGGCGCGGCTGGCGCGCGCGTACGACTGCGACACGGTGTGGTTCGGCGCGGCGGCTCCGTTGGGGCTGCTCGCCGCCGGCCTGCGTCGGCGGGCCGGCGTACACCGGGTGGTGGCGCTGACCCACGGCCACGAGGTCGGTTGGGCGGCGCTGCCGGCCGCCCGACCGGCGCTGCGGCGGATCGGTCGGGGCGTGGACGTCACCACCTACCTGGGCGAGTACACCCGTAGCCGGCTGGCCCGGGTGCTCGACGGCGTGACCGAGTTGCGCCGGCTCGCGCCCGGGGTCGACGTGGACACCTACCACCCGACCGTGGACGGTGAGCAGGTCCGGGCCCGACTCGGTCTGACCGACCGGCCAGTGGTGGTCTGTGTGTCCCGGCTGGTGCCGCGCAAGGGCCAGGACATGTTGATCCGGGCACTCCCGGAGATCCGCCGTCGGGTGCCCGACGCGGCGTTGTTGATCGTCGGTGGCGGGCCGTACCGGGGGACCCTGGAGAAGCTGGCCCGACAGGCCGGTGTGGAGCGGGACGTGGTGTTCACCGGCTCGGTGCCGTCGGCCGAGCTGCCAGCGCACTACGCCGCCGGCGACGTCTACGCGATGCCGTGCCGTACCCGCAATCGTGGCCTCGACGTGGAGGGGCTCGGCATCGTCTACCTGGAGGCGTCCGCGACGGGGCTGCCGGTGGTGGCCGGTGACTCCGGTGGCGCGCCGGACGCGGTCCGCGAGGGGGAGACCGGCTACGTCGTCCGCGGCCGAGACGTCGCCCAGCTCGCCGAGCGGGTCTCCCGGCTGCTCGCCGACCGTGACCTGGCCCGCCAGCTCGGCGCGGCCGGCCGGGCGTGGGTGGAGCGGGAGTGGCGCTGGGAGGCGCAGGCGGAACGCATGGCGGCGCTGCTCGCCGGCTGACCAGCGCCCGCGTTCAGCTCGCCCGGGCGGGCGCGTAGTGCGGCACGTACTCCTGGCCGGTGAGCTTCTGGATCGCCGCCATCACCTCGTCGGTGACCGTTCGAATGTCCCGCGGCCCGGTGATCCGGTCGGCGACCGGGATCGGCGGGCCGAACCGCAGCGTGATCGGGTGTCGACGGGGCAACCGCGCGTCGACAGGCAGCACCTCGGCGGTGCCGAGCACGCCGACCGGAATGATGGGCACCCCGGCGTCGCGGGCCAGCCGGGTCATCCCGACCCGGCCCCGGTAGAGCCGCCCGTCCGGGGAACGGGTCCCCTCCGGGTAGACGGCGACCAGGCCACCGGCCCGAAGCACAGGTACGGCGGCGTCGAGGGCGCGCAGCGCGGCCCGGCCGTCGGCGCGGTCGACCGGGATGGCGCCCATGCCGGCGACGATCCGCCGGTTGAGCCAGCCGCCCGGACCCCGGCCGTTGAAGTACTCGACCTTCGCCCAGAAGGTGACGTGTCGGGGCGTCGAGGTGACGAGGAACAACTCGTCGGCGACGGAGAGGTGGTTGCCGGCGAGGATCGCGCCGCCGTGCCGGGGCAGATGCTCCAGCCCTTCCACGCGGGGCCGCCAGCCGCAGCGCAGCACGGTGCCGACGGTCAGTTTGGTGACGTCGTACAGCAGGGGCACGTGTCCTCCGGGGTCCAGTTTCAGGCCGACACGGGGCCGAGGTGGGCCTCCAGCGCGGCACGCAGCAGGGCGTCGTCATCGGTGGTGCCGGTGGCCAGCGGCAGGCTGCCCCAGGCCCAGAGTTGGGCGATGCCGTGCAGGTTCGCCCAGAGCGCGCCGGCGAGCACCGCCGGGGGCGCGTCGGTGGGTCGGCGTGCCTGCGCCACCAGATCAGCCAGGACGGCGAAGAGCGGCAGGCTCGTCTCACGCAGTCGTAGCCGGCCGCTGTCCAGCAGGTCGTGGCGGAACATCAGCTCGAACATGCCGCGGTGGGCGGCCGCGAAGTCCAGGTACGTCCGGGCCAGCGCGGTCAATCGGGTACGCGGATCCGCGTCGACGTCGCGCAGCGTGCGCTCGACCTGGGCGGTGAGGTCGGCGAAGCCCTCCCGGGCGATGGCGGAGAGCAGGTCGACGTGGGTGGGGAAGTAGCGGCGCGGCGCACCGTGCGAAACCCCGGCCCGGCGGGCGATCTCCCGCAGCGACACCGCCGACTGGCCCTCGCGCAGCACCAGGTCCACCCCGGCGGCCACCAGGCGCGCCCGCAGGCCCGTTTCGTCCGCGCTCATAGACACTGTCTACCAGGCCGTGTAGACGCTGTCTACCGCCGGTGCCCGACCTCGTGCGGCGACGGCTGCCGCACGGCGGCCGCTCTGTCCGGGTCCCCAGGCAGGCAGGACGCGCCGGGAAGTGAGGCGGGCCGGCAAGGCGAGGTGGGGCGCGCGGGGAAGTGAAGCTGCGCCCCGCGCCCAGATCACCGCAACATCGGGGATGTTGCTGCCTCCGAGCCCTTGGGTTCAAGTGGTTGTTGCAACGGGGTGGATTCTCGTCAGGATGAGGAGTCATGCCGGGGCAGAGGTTGTCGTCCGCGGAGCGGGCGCAGA
>NZ_JBEZGM010000054.1:0-21783 GCF_040649995.1 Micromonospora sp. NPDC048835
CAGTCCGGGGTATAAATCATAATTGGCACTGGCTTTACAAGCACCCTGTTGAGTTCTCAAAGAACAACCACACACCAGCCAGAAACCCCACACCGCGAGGCCCCCAACCGGGGCTTTCCGTGCCGCGTCCCCGCCGCTCTCGCGCCGGGCACTTTTACTACGTTACCTCACCGTCTTCGCCGTGTCAAACCGTGTGTCCCGGTCTGTCATGCTTCGTACGGGTCAGCGCCGGCGCACTCACGCAGCAGCGAACCGCTGCGTCAGGTCGTCGGATTCGGCAGGCCGGCCGCTGCGGTTTCCCGCAGGCTCGCCCGGTGCCCTGCCGGTCGTGAACCTTACCCGGTCGGCTTCGCCGCACCAAATCCGCCTCGCGGCCGATCCGGCGAGCCCCGCCCGGACCGTGTCCCGCAGGAGCGAACCCCTGCTTGACCCGGTTGCCAACTCTCGTTCCGGTGCTTCAGGACTTCGTCCCGTTTGCCCCGTTCCGCGCTGGCAGAGAGAAAGTTACGCGTCTGCGGGTTTGATCGTCAAATCCACGGGTAGCGGCGCGCGTCACATTCGCGGTTCTGAACAGTTTTCCCAGCTCAGAGCCGTCGAGGCAGCAAAAGGGTCGAGGCAGCACCGCAAGCAGTCCGTGCCACCGCGTGCTCTCCGCAGCGGCGACGCTCAGGAGGTCGGCTTACGGCGAGCGGCGAGCCAGCCCCGGACGCCGAGGACGCCGGCGGTGGTACCGATCGCCAGCGACGCGGCGATCAGCAGCGCGTGCACCCACAGGAAGCCTGTGGGAGAACCGTCCGCAACCGTGCCGGACACCCAGGACCGCGGGTCCTGCCAGATGGCCACCGCGAACCTCGGCCAGATCACCCAGGTCCAGACGCCGACTCCGACCAGGAAGAGACTCCACCCTCGCGACAGCACCATGGCAGCCGAGTATGCCAGCGCACCTGCTCAGCAGGCCGTCGGCGCGGACGCGAAGCACTGCCGCACTCCGGCCGTCAGCAACGTCGTCCCACCGGCTGTGTCGCACGATGCGGAGTCGCCTGCTGTTTCCGGCGTCGGTGGGCTGGGCACTGCGAAGGGGGACAGCTCAGGACCGTTCCCCTGGAGGTGCCCGTGCAACCCCCGATCTTCAACCCCTGGGCCTGGCGTGACCCGTCTGCCCTGGCCGGTGGGTACACGCAGGCCACGCCCTCGGTCACTCCGCCGGACGACCAGCAGGGTCGCCACGACGGCCCGGACGCCCCCGGTCCGGGCACACCTGTCGACCTCGTCGGCTACGAGGTGCAGGCGAGCGACGGGCGGATCGGCACCATCGACGAGACGAGCGACGAGGCGGACGCCGGGCACCTGGTGGTGGACACCGGTCCGTGGATCTTCGGGCGGAAGGTGTTGCTGCCGGCCGGGACGGTGGTCCGGGTGGATCACCAGGAACGCGCCGTGCACGTCGACCGGACCCGACAGCAGATCAAGGACGCGCCCCCGTTCGACCCGGACTCGACCGACCAGGAGTACCGGGAACGCGTCGGCAGCTACTACGCCGACAGTTACCCGTCCCCTCCCGGCACCACACCGCGGGTAATCTGAGGCCGTGGTCCGGACGGGTAACCGCACACCAGAGGCGATCGACGTGGTCGACTGCTCGCACCTCGGTGCCGTTACCCCGACCAGCTCCGGCGATGGCCGCGAGCAACTCCTGAACGTCCTCCGTGCCGGTGGTCTGCGGTTCCGCGCCGGCGCGCGATGGCGGACGGCTCGCTGAGCCGACCCCGCTGACCGACACGGCTGAGCCAGCCCTGTCGGCGCGCGCCCTTGCGTCACCCACCTTCGGACAACGAGAGGCACCACCATGTCCGTCGCACGAATGCTCACCGGCGACCGGCCCACCGGCCGCCTGCACCTCGGCCACTACGTCGGCAGCATCGCCAACCGGGTACGGCTGCACCGACGCTACGACAGCTTCTTCATCATCGCCGACCTGCACATGCTCACCACTCGCAACCGTCGCGAGGACATCGACCAGGTCTCCGGCAACGCCCGCGAGATGGTGACCGACATCCTCGCCGCCGGAGTCGACCCGGACCGCGCCACGTTCTACCTCCAGTCGGCCATTCCCGAGGTCGGCGATCTCAACACGCTGCTCCAGAACCTGGTGACCGTCCCTCGGCTGGAACGGGTTCCCTCGCTCAAGGACATGGCCCGCGACGCCGGCAAGGAGGAGATGCCGTACGGGCTGCTGGGCTATCCGGTGCTCCAGGCGGCGGACATCCTCTGCGTCAAGGGCGAGGTGGTCCCGGTCGGTCGGGACAACGCCGCACACGTCGAGGTGACCAGGGAGATCGCCAGGCGGTTCAACCACCTCTACGGCCCGGTCTTCCCGGTGCCCGAGCTGATTGCGGCGGACACACCGAGCCTGGTGGGGACCGACGGCGCCGCCAAGATGAGCAAGAGCCGGGGCAACTCGATCGCGCTCTCCGACGACGCGGCGACGGTGCGTCGCAAGGTGCTCGGCATGTACACCGACCCGAACCGGGTGCGGGCCGACGTGCCGGGCACGGTGGAGGGCAACCCGGTGTTCGCGTACCACGAGGTCTTCAATCCGGACCGCGACGAGGTCGACGACCTGGCCGGACGCTACCGGGCCGGCCGGGTCGGCGACGTGGAGGTCAAGGAACGGCTGATCGTCGCGCTGGAGGGGTTCCTGGAACCGATCCGGCGACGTCGGGCAGAGATCGAAGCCGACCGGGGTCTGGTGGACCGACTGATCGTGGAGGGTACGGAACGGACCCGCCAGGAGGTACGCCAGACCATGGTCGAGGTACGCCGGGCTATGGGGCTGACCGGCGCGTACCAGCAGGTGCGGCGGCGGGCCGAGCGGAGCAGGCGCCGGACGCGGACGGCGTGAGGTCGGGCGTCCGGTGCTCGGCGGGGGGACCGGGGCTCAGCGTCGACCGGAACCCCGGTCACCGTGACGCACAATGCGGAGATGTGGGGGATTTCGAGCGTTCGGCCGGTACCGGTTGCGGAGACGCACCGGACCACGATGTTCGAGATCTTCTTCGATCTGGTCTTCGTCTTCGCCCTCACCAGGGTCATCACGTTCATGGCTGGGTCACCGACCGCGCTCGCCCTGGCCCAGGGGCTGCTCCTCCTGCTGCTGCTGCTCTACTCCTGGGGGCCGTACACCTGGGTGGGGAACCTGGTGCGCGCGGACGTCGGCCTGGTCCGCGCGGCCACCCTGGTCGCGATGGCGGCCATCTTCGTGGTCGCTCTGGTGCTGCCGGACGCGTGGACACAGGGCCCGGGGCTCGTCGACGCGCCACTCGCGCTCGCCCTGGCCTACGTCGTCGGCCGCGCGGTCCAGCTCGTGATCCTGTTCTGGGCGAGCACGACGGACGAGCCACTCCGTTCGACGCTGCGCTTCTTCACCGCGCCCGTGGTGCTGGCGTGGTTCCCGCTGATCGGTGGAGCACTGCTCGGCGGCGCGGCCCAGACCGCGCTCTGGACCGCCGCGCTGCTCGTGGACATCGGTGGTGCGCGGATCGCGTCCGCCTTCCGGCCGTGGCAGGTGCGCAGCGTGGACCACTTCACCGAGCGCTTCGGTCTGGTGCTCATCATCGCTCTGGGCGAGTCGTTGATCTCCGCTGGTGCGGGTCCACGGACGATGGCACCGGTCAGTGCGGCGGTGGCCGCCGCGCTGCTCGGTCTCGCCAGCACGGTCTGCCTGTGGTGGCTCTACTTCGACCGGCTGGCGGCCGCCGCTAGGAAGGCCGTCAGCAACGTGTCCGGTGAGCGACGCGGGGACGTCGCCGGCGACGCGTACGGCCTCGGGCACTCCCCGTTGATCATCGGTGCCATCTACGTCGCGCTCGGCATCGAGGAGGTGATCGGTCGGCTCACCGAGGAGCCGTCGCACCCCGGTCCGGTGGGTTGGGAGGCGGCCACCGCGCTCTACGGTGGCGCGGCCGTCTACCTGCTCAGCAGGTTGGTCTTCCGTCGACTGACCCTCTGGACGATCTATCCGGTGCAGGTCGTCGTCGCCGTACTGCCGCTGGTCCTGCTGCCGGTCGGCCGTTCCCTGCCCCCGCTGACGGCGCTCGCCCTGTTGACAGTCCTCCTGGTCGGGGTGACGTGGTTCGAGCGGCGGATCGATCGGCGCGACGAGCGGACCGCGACCGCGCAGCGCCTCCTGCCATGAACCACGGGCAGGAAATTCAACCCGCGGTGTCGAGATCGCCGGGTCCCGATCGTCGTCATCCTGGACGGCGACCACGCCGCACCGAGAGGAGTCGAGACGTGAAGTACATGCTGCTGTTCATGAGTCCGATGGTCGACGGGGAGGTCGTCGACAACGGGTGCAGCTTCGAGGACTGGATCCGCTACGACCGGGAGATGAAGGACGCCGGGGTCTGGGTCTCCGGGCACCCGTTGCAGGACCTGACCACCTGTACGACAGTGCAGGTCGGCCCAGGCGGGGAGCGCACCATCACCGACGGGCCGTTCGCCGAGACCCGCGAGCTGCTCGGCGGGTACGACGTCATCGACGTGCCGGACCTGGACGCCGCGCTGGAGTGGGCGGCCCGCAGCCCCGGGGCCATCGGCACCGGATCGGTCCAGGTCCGTCCGATCGCCGAGATCGACGTGCAGGTCTGACCGTGCCGGGTGCGGAAGGAGTCGTCGGGTCGTCGGTGGAGGCGGTGTTCCGGGAGGAACGCGGCCGACTGCTCGCCTCGCTCGTGCGCCGCTTCGGTGACCTCGACCTGGCCGAGGAGGTCACTTCCGAGGCCATCGAAGCGGCGCTGACGCACTGGCCGACCGACGGTGTCCCGAGCCGGCCGGGCGCGTGGCTGCTCACCACGGCCCGGCGTCGGGCGGTGGACCGGCTGCGTCGTGACCAGGTACTGGCGACCCGGCTCGCCGTCCTGCGAGCGGAGGCTGAGCGGGCCGATCACGCGCCGCCCGCCGACGCGGACCGGGATCTGCCCGACGACCGGCTGGCACTCTTCTTCACCTGTGCGCACCCGGCCCTGGCCGCGCCGGATCGCGGGGCACTCACCCTGCGGTTCCTGGCCGGTCTCACCACGGCCGAGGTGGCGCGGGCCTTCCTGGTGCCTCCCGCCACCATGGCCCAGCGACTGGTCCGGGCCAAACGGAAGATCCGCGACGCCCGCATCCCGTTCCGGGTGCCGGGCCCCGACGAGCTGCCCGGTCGGCTGCCCACCGTGCTCCAGGCGGTCTACTCGGTCTTCACCGAGGGGTACGCGGCCAGCTCCGGCCCGGACCTGCAACGGGTCGACCTGGCCGAGGAGGCCATTCGGCTGGGTCGGATCCTGCGTCGGCTGCTGCCGGCCGAGCGGGAGGTCGCCGGGCTGCTCGGCCTGATGCTGCTGGTCCACGCCCGACGTGCCGCGCGTACCGGGCCGGACGGGGCCATGATCCTCCTCGACGATCAGGACCGAGGGCTCTGGGACCGTCAGATGATCGAGGAGGGGCGCGGCCTGGTGGTCACCGCGCTGACCGGCCGGGAGCCCGGCCCGTACGGGGTGCAGGCCGCCATCGCCGCGCTGCACGACGAGGCCGCCGACGTGGCGAGCACCGACTGGGCGCAGGTGGTGGCGCTCTACGACGTGCTGCTGCACCTCGTGCCCTCCCCGGTCGTCGCGTTGAACCGGGCCGCCGCGGTGGCCATGCGGGACGGGCCGGAGGCGGGGCTCGCGTTGCTCGACGAGTTGGCCGACGAGCCGCGCCTGCGTGGCCACCACCCCTATCCGGCGGCGCGAGCCGACCTGCTGCGCCGGCTCGGCCGCTACGACGAGGCCGCGGCCGCGTACCGCAGCGCGTTGACGCTTGTCGGCACCGAACCGGAACGCGCGTACCTGCTCGGCCAGCTGAAAGCCGTCACGAACGAGTGAGCTGTACCCTTCCCGGGTGAGTCTGCCGCTGCCTCCCGGGCCGTTCGCCGCGTACCTCTTCGACTGCGACGGCACCATCGTCGACTCGATGCCGCTGCACTACCTGGCCTGGCAGCGGGCCCTCGAGGAGTGGGGCTGCGAGTTCCCGGAGGACCTCTTCTACGCCTGGGGTGGGCGGCCCACAGCCGACATCATCGTCGCCCTGAACGAGCAGCAGGGTCTGGCCATGCCGGTGGAGGCAGTCGTGGAGCGCCGGGAGGGCTACTACCAGGAGTTGTTGCCGCAGCTCGCGGCCGTGCCCGAGGTGCTGGCGCACATCCACGACGCCCACCGGCGGGTGCCGTTCGCCGTCGTCTCCGGCAGCACCCGCGCGTCGGTCACCGCCTCCCTGGACGCGCTCGGCCTGCTGGACCGGTTCGACGTGCTGGTCTGCGCCGACGACTACACCCGGGCCAAGCCCGACCCGGAGGCGTTCCTGCTCGCCGCGGAGCAGCTCGGCGTACCCCCGGAGTCCTGCCTGGTCTTCGAGGACACCGACCTGGGCATCCAGGCCGCGACGGCGGCCGGCATGGCTTCGGTACGCGTGCCGCAGCAGCGCACGTCCTGAGGTCTCAGGCCACCGTCAGCAGGAGCTTGCCGGCGTACGACGTCTGTAGGCGCTTGTGCGCATCCCGCACCTTGCCCAGTGGGAACGTCTCCGCGACGTGCACCACGAACGGCCCCGCCTCGACGAGTTCGTTCAGGCGCTGCAGTTGCCGAGGACTCGATTCGCCGTCGTACGCGCGGACCATGACGCCCGGACGCTCCTGCGGCTCGGGCTGCACGCCATGGGCGAACGCGACCACCCCGTCCTCGGCGAGTGTCTCGGTGAGCCGGTCCAGCGTGGCGCCGCCGGCCATCGCCAGGATGCCGTTCACCCCACCCGGCGCCGCGTCCCGGATCCGGGCCAGCACGTCGGTCATGTCACCGTGGCCGTCGAGGGACACGTCGGCGCCGAGCCGGGTCACCAGCGCGACGCCGTCCGCCCCGGACGCCACGGCGACCACGTTCAGCCCCTGCCGCTTCGCCAACTGCACGGCCAGGTGGCCCTGACCGCCGCTGGCACCGAAGATCAGCAGCCAGGCGCCGGCGGACAGGCTCAGCGTGTCGAGCCCGGCCAGCGCGGTAAGCGCGTCGGTGGGCATGGCACCCGCGTGCTCGGGGGGCACCCCGTCGGGCACCTTCGCCGCGTACTCCGCTTTGACCGCCGCGTACTCGGCGTAGAAGCCACCCTTGGGCCGGGTGCTCGCGGAGACGTAGACCAGGTCGCCCACCGCGAGGCTGCTGACCTTGCCGCCGGCCGCGATGACGGTCCCGGCACCGTCGGAGCCGGGCACGATCGGAAGCGCGGAGCCCTCCGGCACCAACACACCCTGCCGCTCGTACGCGTCCCACACCCCGACGCCTGCGCTCCAGACCTTGATCAGCACCTCGTCGTCGGCGACCTGCGGGATCGGCAGCTTCCGCAGGGTGATCACCTCCGGGCCGCCGAACTCGTCGAAGGCCGCTGCCTGCATCCGATCTGGCAGATCCCCGTCAACCATGTGGATTCCCTCTCCGCGCCGGCGTCACCGTCTCGCAGCATGCCGGCTGGGGCACAGGTGTGAGCCGGAGCTGAGCGTCGTTCACCCACAAGGACGAACGCCACGACCGGGCGGACGCCGCCGTGGCGTCGGTCAGGAGGTCAGCGGCTCCGGGCCACGAAGCGCCTGCTCGACGGCGTCGCGTACGCGGGCGTCCTCGCGCGCCTTGCGCTGCGCCTGGTTGCGGCGCCGGTACAGGTACGCCCCGACGAGCACGGCGACGAGCACGACGAGCGCCAGCAGCAGCATCCAGGGCAGGGCCCAGCCGTGCGCGGTGGCCTGCACCGGCTTGAGCGAGGTGGTGGAGCCCGAGGCGTCGGTGAGCAGGGGTGTCAGGGTCGCGGTGGCGGCCAGCGAGATGGCCGGAGCCACCCCGTGTACGGGCACCGTCACGTCCCAGCTCTCGCCCGGGAGCAGTTCCGGCGGCGCGGCGACGTCTCCGGCGCGTACCCGCAGCAGGCCGAACGGACCGGAGACCGTCACCGCCTGGTTTCCGGACAGGGCGGCGTTCCCGACGTTGTGGACCGTGTAGGTGATGGTGGCGTCACCCTTGCTGAACGGGTTCGTGGGTCCGTCGTACGTCACGTGCAGGTTCTCGATCGCGAGGTTCGGCTTCAGCTCGCCGCCCACCCGCAGCTTGATCCGGATACCGAGGCGCCGGTCGACGTTGATCCCCTCGGCCTGGTCGGCCTGGGTCAGCGTGGTCAGGATGCCGCCGACGTAGTCACCGGGCGTGGCGTTCTCCGGGACGTCGACGGTGAAGGGGACCTGCGCGGTCTTGCCGGGCTGGACCACGACGCTTGCGGCGTTCGTCTTCACCCAGGCGCCGATCGCGACCGACTTCTTGTCCTTGGTGAGCAGGTCGAGCTGGCCGGCGTCGGTGGTGAAGCCGTCCGCCGCGTACACGGCGAGGGTCAGCGGTGCCGGGCCGCGGTTGGCCACGACCATGGCGTCCTCGACGGCACCGCCCGGGTTGACGTTGTAGCTGTAGCTGGACCGGGCTTCGCCGTAGCCGTTGGAGGCCGTCCGGACCGTCCAGGCGACGTTGCCGTCCGCGGCCAGGGCGGGGCCGGCACCGACACCGACGGCCGCGACGACGGCGAGCAGGGTGAGTGCGGTCGTACGGAGGGGTGTCTTCCAGCGCGTTACGGACGGGTACATGTCGGTTCCTTGAGGTGATCTTGGGAGAGGTGCACACGGGTGGCGGGGTAGGCCCCCGAAGGTGCCTACCCCGCCCGCATGGAACTGTTCGGTCAGCTGCTCAGCGCAGTGATCGTGAGGGTGGTGCGGTAGCTGCCCTTCGCGATGCTGTCCGGGATCTTCAGGTCCAGGTCAGCGCCGAGCTTGGCGCCGCCACGCGGGTGACCCTGCGCGGCCGCGGCGAGCCCGCTGGAGACCGACAGGCCCTTGCCCTGGTCGTCGTAGGACGACAGGACCGGGGCACCGGCCTCGGCACCCGCACCGGCGTCGAGCACGTACGGGTTCCAGCCGAGGTAGGAGCCGGAGAACGTCTTGTCGGCGTCGGAGAAGTCGCCGACGTTGGCCGAGATCGACCACGGGGCGAGCGAACGGCGGCTGTCCGACACGAGGATCGGGTTGATCTTGCCGTTGGCCTGGAAGTAGGTGCCGTTGCGCTCCTGCGCGGTACCCAGGTCGACAAGACCGTTGTAGCCGTCGATCGTCCAGCCGAACTCGCCCGGAGCCGGGTTCGGCACGTTGACCTGGATGGCCTGGCCGTCACCGTGGAACGGGTGCACGGTCACGTTGTCGACGATCGAGCCGACCGGCTGACCCTCGGGGGTGTTGACGCAGGAGAGGCCGGCCTCGACGGACGCGTTCGGCGCGGCGCAGGTGCCGCTGCGCACGTTCGCCAGGACCAGCTTGTCGCCGCGCACCTGCACCTTGACGTAGCTGCGCACGTGCTCCTGGTTCTGCACGGAGTTGTACCAGTACTTGTTCGGGTCCAGCGGGTCCGGGCCGTTGCCCTTGATGCCGGTGCCGGTGGCGTCCGGCTTCTTGATGTCGTAGTACTTCGAGCCGGAGGCCGAGTTGGCGGTCACGTAGATGACGCCGCCCGGGCCGGGGAACACGTCGGCAGCACCCGGCTTCTCAGCCGGGTTCTCCTTCTGGCCGTTCTTGATGGAGTAGCTGCGCGAGTAGCTGTGGTCGTGGCCCTGCAGCACCATGTCGATGCCGAGGTTCGAGAAGGCAGTGGTGAAGTCTTCCCGACGCTGCTTGTTGTCGGCGTCGGTCGCGTGGCTGGCCGGCGAGTAGATGGAGTGGTGGTAGACCAGCACCTTCCACTTGGCCTCGGAGCCGTGCTTGTTCACCACGTCGGTGATGTACGCGACGTGCGCGGCGTCGCCGGCGTTGCTGCCGTCGGTCGGCAGCTTGTAGCTGTTGCTGTTGATGTCGATGAACAGCACGTCCTTGTAGACGAACCAGTAGTCGCCACCGGACTTGGTGCCCGCCGGGTTCCCGTTGTCGTAGTACGGGGCCGTGCGGTCGGTGTTCGGGGTGAAGTGGTGCTGCTCGTAGGACTTGCCGCCGACATCGTGGTTACCGATGGTGGCGACGACGGGGTACTGCCGCAGCTGGTCGGGAGCCATGAACGAGGTCCACTGGCCCTCGTCGTTCGCGGACTCGACGTGGTCGCCGCCGGAGACCAGCAGCTCGGCGTTCGGGTTGGCCGCCGTGGCGACCTTCAGGGTGTCCTCCCAGCCGGCCTGGTCCTTGAGCCGGTCGCCGGAGGAGCCGATCTGCGGGTCGCCGAAGAACAGGAAGTCGTAGTCGCCCTCGAAGTCCTGCGTCTTGAAGGCGTACGTCGGGGACCAGCTCCCCTCGGCGCCGACCCGGTACGAGTACGCCGTCTTCTCGCGCAGGTTGCTGATCGTGGCGTGCCGGTTGAACCCGGTGGTGGAGGTGTTCGCCGCACCGACGGCGTCGAAGCTGACCGCGCTGGCCGGGAACTCGCCGTTGACGATCTCGGCGGTCGGGGCGAGCTGGATCTTCTGGGCGGTGTCGGCCGAGGAGTACCAGGTCACGATGCGCTGGGTCTCGTTGGCGCCGACGCCGAGGATCACGCTGCTGATCGTGGTGGACTCGGCCGCGCTCGCGGTGGCCATCAGACCACTGCCGAGGGCCGCGCCCATTCCCAGGAAGCCGGCTGCGACCCCGGCGACCAGGCGCCGCCGCACGAGCGCGGAGGCCCGTGTCGAGGTGCTCAATGTCATCGACATTGTTCCCTTTTCAAATAGAGAAATGGATGTGCCTTCACCCGACGCTGGGGAAGCGATTCCACGCTTTCGCCGCCCGATGAACCGACCATGAACGTGATCTTGCGAAAGACTGCACTTCGCGAACTACTTAGCCTTACTCATGATCCAGAAACGCGCTGCACGAACCAGATCAGCCCCATAATGGACACGGCTGCGGATACGACTCCGGTCACCCAGAGGTCCGCTTTCGGCGCACGACGGCGCAGCACGAACAACAGCGGGAAGACGACGGCGATAATCGTCAGCTGAACGACTTCGATGCCGACGTTGAACACCAGCAACGACCACAGCAGGGTCCACGACCACGCCTCGTCGATGCCCAGCGCGCCAGCGAAGCCGAGGCCGTGCACGAGACCGAAGCAGAACACCACACCGAGCCGGATCCAGCCGGCCCGATCCAGGCTGAGGTGCCCGTGCCCGGTGGTGTCCAGGTCGGCCGCGTGCGCACCGCGCCGCCAGATCCCCCAGAGGTGCCAGCCGGCCACGACGGCGATCGACAGCGCGATGACCGGCTCCACGACCGCCCCCGGCACCTCGACCAGGCCGAGCGCGGCGAGCATGAACGTCACCGAGTGCGCCAGGGTGAAGCTGGTGGCCGCGAGCACGATCTCCCGGAGCCGCCGGGACCCCGCGATGAGCGCCAGCAGGAACAGGATGTGGTCGATCCCGGTCAGCAGGTGCTCGGCACCCAGCAGGAAGAACTCGCCGAACCGCTGGTACCAGGTCTGCGCGGTCGAGAAGGACGGGTTCGCGGCGTCGAGCGCCGCGCTGCCGGAACGGCCGTCGATCTCGTAGGTGACGATCGTCTTGGTGCCCTTGACGTAGCCCTCGCCGTCCGGGAAGAGGCCGCTGCGCACCACGTGCTCGTCCACCCGCTCGGGGCAGGTCCAGTCGAGCAGCAGGTCCGCGTACGGCACCCCCTCCCGTTCGCCGATCGTCGCGTCACCCACCTGGGTCGGGGTGCAGGCCGCACCTCGGGAAGCCACCGAGAACCGGTCGGAGACGTACGTCAGGACGGCGGCCGCGTGACTCCGCAGAGCGGCGGCCTGGGCGGCGGTGTCGCCCGCCTCGAACGCGGCGGTCCCCGCCTGGAAGAGCGGGTCGTCGTCACCGGCATCCGCGGCGGACACGACGAGGAGGTCGTATTCGAGTTCCACGGCGGTCCGAATGTGACCCTCGTCTCCCGCCGCAATTTTCGTGTACACAGTCGAGGAGAAGCCGTGCGCGGACGCCGGTTCGGCACCCAGAAACGGAACCACCGCTGCGGCGAAACCGACAGCGGCGACGATAACGGTACGGCGGATGCGGCCTGACATTCGACTCCCTCGGTTGGCCAGTGCACGTTGCATGCCGTGGGTGAACACCACCCCGCGCACCGACGAACCACCGGAGAACAAAACTCCGCAGCGACCGCCCACCGATTACCGGCGACCAAAATTGAGATAGGAATACGGGGAACCACGCGCACTTTCCGCCACCACCCGGAGGACGATCACCTTGCGCCCCCCGCTTCGGGCCGTTGCCATGCTTGCCGCGACCGCCGCGCTGGTCACCGCCTGCAACTCCAGCGCCGACTGGTCCCGGCCGCGCCCGACACCCAGCGCCGTCGGCACTCTCGGCCCGGGGTTCGTCGATCCGTCCACGAAGCCGGCCCCGGAGGCGACGATCACCCCGCAGCCCGGTTCGTGGGCCGGAGTCCACCCGCCGAAGGACTACCGGGTCGTCCTGCTGACAAGCGGTACGGACGACCCGACCAGGGCCCTCGTCACGGCTGTCGAGGAGTGGGCCGACGACGAACACGTCGACCTGAGGACGATCACCGTCGGCAGTGCGCACGACACGCTTTCGAGCATCGCCAAGGCGATGGAGATGGGCCCGGACCTCATCGTCAGCGCGGGCAACGACCTCATCGACGCGCTGGCGCTCGTCACCCCCAACCACCTCGACGAAAAGTTCCTCGTGGTCGGTGCGGAACTGGCCGAGCCCACCCACAACGTGACCGCTGTCGACTGGGACGGCGCGTCGTTCCGTGGTGAGGGGCTGGGCATGTCCTCGACGTACGACCCGAACTCGTTCACCGCCGACCGTTGCGCGGCGGCGATCCGGGCGGGTGTGGCAGCCGTCCTCAACGACCTGACCGGGATCGTGGTCTGGCTCTGACACACCGGAGGGCTCCCTTGCGGGTAGCCCGCTGCCGCAACCGTTCGGCTGATCTTCGGGCCGGAAAGACGGGCTGCCGTGAATCGATCCAACGTGCGATCCTCTACCGATTGATCATGATCGGGACCGGTAGTGGAGGCAGGGTTTGGGTACCGCTTCGCGTATTCGCCGACGGATGGTGTCGCTCGGCGTCGCCGTGACGCTCGTCTGCGGCGCGGCGGTGGGACTCACCTCCGCCACCGCCACCGCGGCGGCGAGCGCACCGACAGATCTCCAGACCGCCGGTAGTCCCTGCGCCAGCGCCGCCCCGGGGCCGTACCTGAGCCCGAAACGCTTCGGCGGGGCCCAGGCCGTCTCGCTACAGGGCACCCACAGCGGTACGCCACGGAGCGGACGGCAGGCCGACTTCCAGGTGTGGGACGTGACCGACCCGGCCCGACCGCAGCAGTGGCTCCGCGAGATGGGCGAGGAGAGCACCATCGTCTACGTCCAACTCGAGGACGAGTCGCGGCAGCTCGACGGCGTCACGTACGCCTGGCGGGTGCGTGTCCTCGACGGCGCGGACGCGTCGCCGTGGAGCAACACGTGCCACTTCACCGTCGATCGCAGCGGAGGCCCGGCACCGACGGTCACCTCGACCGACTACCCCGCCAGCGGTTGGGCCGGCAGTGGCGCGATCGGTGTTCCCGGCACGTTCACCCTGACCTCGGCCTCCGCCGACACCGTCAGCTACCTCTACAAGTTCTACTCCGGCGAACTGCCTGACGAGTACCAGGAATCCACAGTCGACGCTGACGGCCTCGGTGGGCCGGCGGTCGTCACGTTCACGCCCAAGGCAGCCTCTCTCCACTCACTGACGGTCCATGCCGTCGACCGCGCGGGAAACAGGTCCGAACGGGCGGTTCACACGTTCTACGTCAAGGAGACCCGACCGGAGGTCTTCTCCGCCGCATACCCGGAGTCGATGCCGAACCAGGACTACAACGTCGGCGTACCTGGCGCGTTCGAGTTTCGGGCCACCGTCGCCGGCACGGCGTCCTTCGCGTGGCGGATCGACGAGGGCGGGCCGTCCGGCACCGTGCCGGCGGATGCCAGCGGGAAGGCGACGGCGATGATCGCCCCGACCCGTGGCGGCCGGCAGACCCTGTACGTGCACAGCGTCACCCACGACGGCACTGCGCACGTCCCGCGCGCCTACGCGTTCGCGGTGGACGACGCCCCGGTTCTCTCCGGTGACACGCGTGGGGAGGTGACGATCGGTTCCTCGCTCACCATCCACCTCGCCCCGCGCGCGCCACAGGTGGTGGAGTACCTGTACTGGCCGGAGTACTCGGGCCTGGACCAGCGGCCGGTGGTGAAGACCGCGCTGGCGGCCCGTCCGGACGGCAGCGCCGACCTCGTCTGGACCGCCACCGAGACCCGCGTCGACGGCCTGCGGATCCAGAGCCGGAGCGCGGACGGCACCCTGTCCACGCCGCGCTGGCTGAACGTCTCGGTCGACGGTGCGGCACCGACCGTGACCCGTGCCGGCAGCACCGCGGCCGGCACCTCGTCCACCTTCACCGCGCACAGCTCGATGGTCGACATCGTCGACTACGTGGCGACGCTCAACGACGACGACAGCACGAAACAGGTTCTCCGTCCGGCGGCCAACGGCAAGGTCACCTTCAGCTTCAAGACGATGGTGATCGGTCACAACTACGTGAACGTCGTCGCCCGTAACGCCGCCGGTGTGCAGACGGAGAGGGGCGCCCAGGTCTGGACGACGACGGACGAGCCGCAGGTCAGTTCCGTGGAATTCCCGGAGAACGGCAGCGGTCGACTGGCCACCGGCACGTTCACCTTCAGCTCGTACCTGCCCGACACCGTTGGCTACCGCTACTCGATGAACAGCGGGCCGTACGTGACCGTCCCGGCCGGCGCCGACGGCACCGCGCAGGTGACCTGGACGCCGACGGCCGAGGGCGCCCACCGTCTGCGGGTCATCCGGCTCAGAGCCGACGGCGTTTGGTCCCGGACGTTCAAGGACCACCTGTTCGCGGTCGCCAACGCTGTCACCACTGTCGCATCCGTCGCTCCGGGCACCGTGCCCTCCGGTGACCTGAGGACGATCACCATCCACGGGACTCACCTGCACCAGGACGACACGGTCGAGGTGAGCCCCTACCGCACGGTGCCGATCCGGGCCTGGGTGAAGACGGTCTCGGCGGACCGCAGGACGCTCACCGCCGAGGTGGATCTCAGCCACGCGGTGCTCGGTCCGGCCACCCTGACCCTGCGCCCGTACGGGACGCTCAAGCCGTTGGTCCTGGCCAACGCGTTCACGATCGGCCCACCCCCACCCCTGCAGTCGGTCAAGCCACCCACCATCAGCGGAACGGTGGCGGCCGGTGGCACCGTCACGGTGAACCCGGGCGAATGGACGCCGAGCGCGGAGCGCTACTGGTACCAGTGGTCGGCGAACGGCGTCGAGATCCGGAACGCGAACGACTCGACGTTCGCGATCCCGGAGGCCATGCTCGGGCAGCGGCTGACGGTCGCTGTCACGGCCATCCGGGACCGCTACACCTCGACCACTGTCACCTCGGCCGCCGTCGCGGTCGACACGATGGTCTGGCGCCCGCGCCCGCCGAAATTCGACCTACGCCCACCGAAATTCGACCCGCACCCGCCGGGTTCGAAACCGCGTCGTCCCCCGAGCTGACCGGAACGAACGCGACAGGGCCGGTCCCGCGCTCAGCGCGGGGCCGGCCCTTCGTCCTCGAACTCGTACGTGGTGGTCAGCCCCTCGGGCAGGTCGGGGACCAGCGCGTTGGTGCCGTCGACAACCTGGACGTAGCGCTTGCCCTGGAAGATCGAGTAACTGCCGTCCGGCACCTGGTCGATCCGGAAGAGCTGCGTCGAGGCTGCCGCCGCACACGCCCGGCCGCGTACGCTGCCCGGCGCGGCATCGTGCACGACGGTCATGCAGACCGCGCTGGCACCGGACGACAGGATGATCCGGTACCTGTCGCCCTCGGGGCGCAGCACCCACAGCGCCCGATCGTCGATGCCCTGGTCGGTGGTGGCCCGCACCTGGTCGCCGTCCCGGTCGATCGCCAACGTGGCCCCGCGCATGCCGGGCAGCGTGATCCGGACCTGCCGCCGGCCGCCGAGAATCTCCTGCGGGCCCGCCGACGTGGTCGCGGACGGGACCACGGACGGCGCGACCTGGCTGGCCGGGCCGACGTCCGGCGTCCCGTCCGGCGTCCGGACCTGTAACAGAGCGGTGCCGGCGGCGACGGCCGCCACGGCCAGCCCTGCCGCGCCGACGACAGCCCGACGCCGCCGCCTGTCGCTGCGGTGCCGCAACGTCTCCGCCCCGGGCAGCGAGGTGACTCGCCGGACCTCGTCCACGATCGCGGTGAGATCGTCGCGCGGATCAGCCATGGGAGGTCTCCTCCTGGTGCGCATCGGTAAGCAACCCGGCCATCGCTCTCCGACCACGGGCGAGGTACGTCTTCACCGTGCCCACGGGGGCCTGCATCTCGGCTGCCACCTCCGCGACACTGAGATCGTTGAGGTGGTGCAGCACAACGGCTCGCCGCTCGTTGGCACCCAGCCGTTGCAGCGCCTGCAACAGCGCGACGTGATCCTCGTTCAGGCCGGGTACGCCCTGGTCGACCGCAGCCCGGCGGTGTGCGCGTACCCGGTTGAACGCCTTGCGCCAACTGCTCACCGCGATCCGGGACGCCACCCGGCGGACCCACGCCTCCGGGCTGTCGGTCTCCCGCACCGTCCGCCACCGCTGCCAGGCCCGCATGAACGCCTCGGCGACAGCGTCCTCGGCCTCGGCGCGGTTGCCGGTGAGCGCGTACACGTGACCCACGACCCGACCCGCGCAGGCCGTGTAGAGGGCGTCGAACTCTTCGGCATCACGCATCCGACCGGTGCCCTCCAACGCCTCGTCCCCTGGTCACCGCCGCATGGAACTCGCCCGGGCGGAACGGTCACGTCGGCGCGGGGTGACAATGTGGCCCGCGTCACACCACGGTGATCAACCTGACGAGCCGGCCAGGCGTCATCGTGCCGACCCGGGAGACGCCCGCGGCGGAGAGGATGATGTGCGACGACGGCAACGACGCGCCCTGAAAGCAGGCGTACTCGCGACCGCGCTTGTCGCGGCGGGCCTGGCCGCCCAACCGGCGACCGCGCAGGAGAGGCCGGCGACCACCGTCCCCGGCACGTCCGGGACGTTCACTCTGATCACCGGGGACCGGGTGTCGCTCGACGCGGCGGGCCGTCCACAGATCCAACGCGGGCCGGGTCGGGCCACCATGCGGTTCGTGAGCAGTCGGGAGGACGGCCACCAGTACGTCATCCCGGTCGACGCGATGCCGTTGGTGCGGGACGGGCGGCTCGACCGACGCCTGTTCGACCTGACCACGCTCGGCAGGTTCGGTTATGACGACCGGGCAGCGGAGTTGCCGCTGCTTGTCGCGTACCCCGAGAAGATGGCGGCGCGGGCGCGGGCCGCGACCACCGGGGGTGCCGGGCGGGTGCGGGCCGACCTCCCCGCCGCGCACGCGCTCGCGGTCCGCGCGGACCGGGACGATCGGATGACGCTCTGGGCGTCGCTGACCCGCGGTACGCCGGCCGCGCGCACCCTCACCGACGGGGTCACCCAGATCTGGCTGGACGGCAAGCGCAAGGTCTCCCTCGACCGCAGCGTGCCGCAGATCGGCGCTCCGGCGGCGTGGCAGGCCGGTTTCGACGGCACCGGCGTCACCGTCGGCGTGCTGGACACCGGGATCGACGCCAGCCACCCCGACTTCGCCGGACACCTCACCGAGGTCCGGGACTTCACCGGCGGCAACGACAGCAGCGACGCGGTCGGCCACGGCACCCACGTGGCGTCGACGATCGTCGGCAGCGGCGCTGCCTCCGGCGGGAGGTACCGCGGGGTGGCACCGGGGGCGAAGCTGCTCGTCGGCAAGGTCTGCGCCACCACCGAGTGCCAGGACTCGGACATCATCACCGGGATGCAGTGGCTCGCGCCGCAGACCCGGGTGGTGAACCTCAGCGTGGGTGGCGACGACGCGCCCGGTCTCGACCCGCTGGAGACAGCGGTCCAGGAGCTGAGCCACAGCTACGGCACCCTCTTCGTGGTCGCGGCGGGCAACGAGGGGAAGCCTAAGTCGGTCTCCTCGCCGGCCTCCGCCGACGACGCGCTCGCCGTCGCCGCCGTGGACGCCGACGACCAGCGGGCCTACTTCTCCAGCCGGGGCCCACGCGTCGGCGACAACCACATCAAGCCCGAGATCAGCGCGCCGGGCGTCGACATCGTGGCCGCCGCTCCCGGTGGTGACTACGCCACCATGTCGGGTACGTCGATGGCGACTCCGCACGTGGCCGGGACCGCCGCGATCCTGGCCGGGCAACACCGGGACTGGACCGGCCCGCAGCTCAAGGCGGCGCTGATGGGCTCGGCCAAGCCGACCGGTGCGGACACCATCTACGAGCAGGGTGCCGGCCGGGTCGACATCGCCCGCGCGGTCGACCAGCCGGTCGCCGCCGACGTCGCCGCCATCGACTTCCCGGTGCAGCGCTGGCCGCACGCCGATGACAGCCCGCTCACCCAGGTCGTCGGCTACCGCAACACGGGTGCCACGCCGGTCACCCTGACGCTCGCCATCGCTCCGGCCCCGGCCGGCATGCTCACCGTCAGCCCGACCATGCTCGTGGTGCCGGCCGGCGGCCGCGCCGAGGCGACGATCACTGTGGACACCCGGGTGGACGCTCCGGACGGCGTCTACCAGGGGGCGCTGACCGCGACCGGCGTCGGCGACCTGCGGGTACGGACACCCTTCGTGCTGAACCGGGAGATCGAGAGCTACGACGTACGCCTCGACCACACCGGACGAGACGGCAGGCCGGCCACCGACTACACGACAGTTGCGGCGAACCTGACCACCGGCGAGTTCAGCACCCTCGCCACGACACCTGGCGGCGGCGTGCTGCGGCTACCCAAGGGGCGTTACGCGCTGTACAGCACCATCCACGAGGGGAACGTGTCGACCCTGCTCGCACAGCCGGTCCTGGACGTACGCGGCCCGGTCACCGAGGAGGTCGACGCCCGCACCGCCAAGCCGGTCGCGGTGACGGTGCCGCAGCGGGACGCCGCGCCGACCTCGGTCAACGTGAGTGCCAACTGGGACGACGGCATGCGTTACCCGGGCGTCCAGCTCAGCGGCGTGTCCTTCGACGACGTCTTCTTCGGCCGGCTCGGGCCCGCCGTCGCCGCACCCGAGTTCACCGCGACGCTCGGCGTGGGGCTCGCCCGGCCGGGCAGGGACCGCACCTTCCGCAACAGCCCCTACACCTACGACCTCGCGTACGTCGGCAAGGGCGACATGTTCACCGGCCTGACCAGGAAGCTGACCCCGAAGAACCTGGCCACCGTCCACGCGACCTACCGGAGCCAGTCCACGACGACGACCGCCACCCGGTTCCATCGCGCGTCGGCGCCCGGCGGCTCGGGCCCGATCGGGTCGAACACCCCTGTCGACCTGCCGTTCACGGGCACCGAGTACTACAACACCGACGGCGGCATCGTCTGGACGTCGACGTTCGTGGAGGGGGACAACTCCACCACGCAGGATTCGACCTTCACGGCGGGTCGCTCGTACGCGCAGACCTGGAACGCCGCACCCTTCGGGCCCACCGTGGCCCAGGCGCCGACGCTGTCGCCTCTCGGGTACGCGGGCCGCGACGGCGACACCATCTCGCTCGCGTCGCTGCCCCTGTTCGGCGACGCGAGCGGCCGCCCGGCGAGCCGCGACGACCAGCCGGTGCGGGTCAGGCTGCTGCGCGACGGCAAGGAGGTCGGCACCTCGGACAGCCCGTGGGCCGAGTTCGCGGTGCCCCCCGGCAAGGCCACCTACCGCCTGGAGGCAACCACCACCCGGAGCGCGCCGGACACCCTGTCGACGTCGGTCACGGTGGCCTGGACCTTCACCTCGGCGCACACCACGTCGCCGGAGCGGCTGCCCCTGACGACGGCTCGCCCGACGCCCGTGCTCGACCGGACCAACACGACACGGGCGGGCCGGATCATGGCGATCCCGGTGACGCTGGACCGGCAGGCCGGCTCGAAGGCCGCGCCGAACCGGAAGCTCAGCGTCTCCGTGTCGTTCGACGACGGCCGGACCTGGGTCGCGGTGCCGGTGCTCCGGAACGTGGCTGTCGTCAGCCATCCGAAGCGGGCCGGGTTCGTCTCGCTACGTCTGGAGGCCACCGACACGGCCGGCAACACGGTCACGCAGACGATCCAGCGGGCCTATCGGATCGCCTGACGCACCACCCGGTCCGGGGTGGCGGCCGCCGTGGCCGCCACCCCGGGCCGGACCTCGAGGCCGGTGGGTCGACCGCCGTCGTACCCACCGATCGGTCGCGGTGACCGAGGACACGGTGCACCGACTCCACCGACAGGGTGGAATCAGAGGCGTGAGCAGAGCAGGCACCGGCGGGTGACGTCGTGAGGTCCACTCTTTCGACCCGCGATGCGGGTGCGTCCGGCGCTGGCACGACACCTGCGACGGGCGAATCGATTCGGGTGGCGGCCGCCCATCGGCAGCGCTGGGCGGTGCAGCGGATGGCCGTCGCACCCGACGACCAGATGCTGGAGATCGGCTGCGGTCGGGGAGCGGCAGTGTCCCTGGTCGCAGACCACCTCACCAGCGGCCGCATCGTCGCCATCGACCGCGCCGCGACGATGGTGCGACTCGCGACCCAACGGAACCGGAGCCACATCGACGCCGGCAGAGCCGAGATCCGACGCGCCGGCTTCGAGTCGGCCGACCTTCCGACCGGCCACTTCACCAAGATCTTCGCGGTGAACGTCAGCCTCTTCTGGTTGGGCGACGCGGCGCAGCAGATCGCCCGGATGCGCAGCCTGCTGACGCCCGGGGGGCGGCTCTACGTCTTCGGCGAGCGACCCACCTCCGCGCACGCCACCGCGAACCTCACCGCTACCGAACTACTGCTCGAAAGCCACGGCTTCGCCACGACCACGTCGAGCGCCACCCGTGGTCAGGGCCACGTGCTGACCTGCGTCACCGGCACGCCTGGCGCACCTCGTCGGGCTCGAACAGACCCGGCACAGTGAGCCGGGCGGGCTCGGCGTGACGCCGAGCCCGCCCGTTCCGGGTCAGTCGAGCTTGATCACACTGGTCAGCGCTGCAGGGTCAGCAGGCCCGGCCGGTACGGCAGGAGGCCGTAGTCGACGCCGTCGGAGCTGGGGGAACGACCCTGGTAGAGCAGTTGCAGGTTGCAGGCGTCAACGGTCATCGTCTGGTCGGCGTTGGTGCGCAGCAGCTCACCGTGGCTGATGTCGTTGGTCCAGGTGGCGCCGCTGTTGACCTTGCCGGCGAACGGGTTGCTCTGGGACGCGGCCTGCGGCGTCCACGTGCCACCCAGGCTGGTGGCCGTGAACGAGCGGAAGTAGCGGCCCGTCGAGCCGATCGCCTCGACGATCATGAGGTACTTGTTCAGGCCCTGGAGCTTGTAGACCTGCACGGCCTCGAACAGGTTGTTCGTGGTGTCACTCATGATGGTCGTGTAGTTCGAGCCGAAGCTGCCCGGGAAGTTCCCGATCGGCATGCTGGCCCGGTAGATCTTGCCGTTGTCACCGGCGAAGAAGAGGTACATGTTCGTGCCGTCGCCGATGACCGCCTGGTCGATCGGGCCGGTGCCGGAGCCGGTGATGCTTCCGCTGAACAACGTCTGCGGCGATGACCAGCCGTTCGGGTTGGTCGGGTCGGTCGAGGTCCGGTA
>NZ_JBEZGM010000055.1:0-20645 GCF_040649995.1 Micromonospora sp. NPDC048835
CGCAGCCATCAAGACCAACGACTGAACATCAACAAACAGCGAGGGGGTCAAAATTCGGCCGGAACAGAGGGGTCAACTTTCAGCCGGCGTTGACATGGCCAGCATCAGTGTGTTCATCGGCGCGGTGCTGGCGGTTATCGTGGCTGTCCGACGTGGCTTGCACCGAGTCCGCCTCCGTCAGCAGAGCACCGATGCACATCACGGATGACATCCGACGGAGCAGAACCAACGAGTGCAGTCCTGGACGCGGCCGGGGGCGCGCCCGAGCTGTCGATCCAGCGCTTGACGTTGCTGGTGCCTCGTTGAAGTGGGAACCGGCGCGGTGGCCGTTGCGATCACGAGCCGGTGGGACGTGTTCCGCGCCAGCGGCAGGAGGCCGCTCGGCATCTCCCCAGGAGGGCGGGTCGGCGGTACACGGGATGGTGTAGGTGTGGGCGCGGGGTGCGGTTGTGAGGCGAGCGCCTGAGATTGGAGTGGAGAGCCAGTTGGATGACCCCGACATGCTTACGATCGCGGAGTCAACGCATACCCGGGAGCCGTGCTGATTCTTTCGGAACGGAGTGGGGCCCTAGCTAGTCATCCAGATAGACGTAGGAGTTGTCCTCGACGTACGTCACTTCAGGGTCACGGCGGGCCGAATCGAGTTGGACTTCGGTCATGTCGGCACTGAAGCCGGGCATCGCGACGAATACATACGATGGTGTAAGTCCCAAGCGCGCCGCTACGACAGTCGGGTCCGTGCCCGGCGTGACGTCGACGAAGTATGAACCATCGATACGGTCGCCAGAGGTCATCCGCGCGTACGGCGCGGGCCGCCCTTCTGTGTCCTGCTCGACCGGGCCCACGCCGGGAATGTCGCGCACCGCATCGACCTGCTCACCGCTGAGTACGGCGCCGAACCCGTCGTCCCATGACCGGTAGACCTGCTCCGACTCAATGCCTGCTTGAGCCATGACGGTCGTCATCGAGGGTGGGTTGCGGGCCCACCAGACCAGGTGGTCACCCCCGACACCGTCTCCGGGTGCGGGAACATGAGGAACGTGGGGTACACCCTCCGACGTCATGGTCTCACTTTATCGATGCACGGGTCTGGGTGTCGTCGCGCTGGCGGTGTGCGCGTTGGCGCCACCGCAGAGGCGGTAGAGCTCCTTGGGGCAGTCACATCGGGGCTGAGGTCGGTAGGGTGCCCGTCGATGGGGCACGGGCCGTCCGCGAAAGTCGTCCTCGGCCCGGCCCGAGTGACACCTACCGAATCGAAGGATGCCCGGCATGAGTAGCCCACGCGAAACTTTCCTCCGACTGGTGAACGGTGTCTGCGACGGTCCGTACGAGGAGCTGGCCGACCTCTACGGCGAACAGACCCATGTCACTCACCCGATGCACCCGCTCAACCCGCCGCCGTTGCGTAGTCGCAGCGAGCTGCACGAGCACTTCACCGGGACGCCTCCGGTCGGCCGGACGCTGATCCGTAAGCCGGTCGACGTGAGGATCCATGAGACCGCGGACCCGGAGGTGATCGTCGCCGAGTTCGCCTATCAGGGGCGGGTCGCCGAGACAGGTGAGGAATTCACGGTGCCATGCGTCTTCGTGATGCGTATCCGCGATGGGCTCATCATCGAGTCCCGGGACTATGTTCACCACGTCGCCAGCGCGCGGGCCTGGGGTCAGCTCGACACCCTCTTGAGTGCGCTCCGTCCGCAGGCAAGCACCACCACCGAGGGCGGAGCCCAACCCTGATCCACATCTGATGCTTGGGCGCGGCTGCCCGCAACGCAGGAGGGACGGGCCCACGGCAGACAGGCGCGGGACGGTACGCACCCTGTTACCCGTCGCTGCGGCAGGGTCCTCCGTCGGCGGCAGGGGTTGTGATGCTGACGAAATAGCCTATCGGCACGCTTTGCTCACGCTGCAACCCGAGGACGTTGAATCGAATCCTCTGGGTCTCGAACGAGAACCCCGCGCACGGAATCCGGTAATTTAGCAGGAAATCGTCGGAGAAACGCAGGGTCACCCACAGGAGTATCTGCTCACCCGCCGGAATGTCGATCGGCCTGAACAGCGCGGCCTTCCCCCGCTCGATGCCTCGATCGACATCCAGGTTCGTGTGCACCTGTTCAACGGCGAAGCCCGGACCGTCGTCCCTGACCACGTCCTCCAGCCGGACCGTGATCGGGCCCC
Organism: Micromonospora sp. NPDC048835; assembly: GCF_040649995.1. NCBI lineage: Bacteria > Bacillati > Actinomycetota > Actinomycetes > Micromonosporales > Micromonosporaceae > Micromonospora > Micromonospora sp. NPDC048835. The sequence continues at coordinate 2,179 of NZ_JBEZGM010000055.1, forward strand.
GGTTGGCGATGCTGAACCCGTATTCGATGCTGCCGCCAGGCCGCGCGACATATCGGTATTCGGTGACGTGGCCAGCGGTGACGCTGGAAGACGCTTGCGGATTGGCCCCGATGTTCCCGTCGTCCAACCTGTAACGCAGCGTGACCGTGAGGTACGTGGCCAGCAGTGCGAGCGCCACCAGCACCGCGGCGAGGACGACCCTGCCCCGGCGTCCGGCGCGGCGGGCGGCGGTCAGCATCATGGCGGGATCGTAGAGCCATGGTGATGACAACCGCTGACCCTACCTAGCCGGACTGGGCCTTGTCCTGGGAGGCGGACGGGTCGGGAGACCGACGTTCACCGCCGCCAGTTGTAGGGCGTCGTCGTCGACACCTTGACCAGGCCGTAACGTTCGAGGATCGGGCGCGAGTACTCGGTCGAGTCGCTGTTGATGAGTGTCTTGCCCATGTCGAGTGCTGAGCGGGCCCGCGCTGCGGTCAACGCGCGGTAGATCCCACGGCCACGCCACTCCGCACGGGTCGCGCCGCCCCAGATCCCGGCGAAGTCGGTCCCGGGCACCGGCTCCAACCGGCCGGCACTGACGATCCGTCCCCCAGCCTCGGCGACCCACAGCTCCATGCCGTCATCGCGGGCCAGGCGGCGCAGGAGGGCGTTCGCCATGTCATCGCTGACCGGGTTTCCGAAGACTTCGTCCTGCATCGCACTCATCGCGCGGACGTCGTCCTCCTCGCTTACCCGACGCAGTGTCACCCCTTCGGGCAACGAGACGTCTCCGGCTAATAGCCGCGCCTCGCCGATCATGATCGACTCAGGCTCATCCGGGGTGAATCCGTTCTCCAACAACGCCTCGTGCAACCTCGGCGCATGGTCGTGCCCACGGGCCTTCCACTTGACCCGGTCGATCTCAGGGTCCGCCTGGTAGTGAGCGAGCGCCTCCGGGACGAGCCGCCGGATCGTGTCGGCGTCCGCGCCGCCGAGATCGCGGTAGGTGACAAAACCGCGACCATCCGCAAAGGTCACGAGACGCAGTGGTCCGTGTCGGGTGACCGAGACCGCACTCGGCGTCTCGGCGTCGGTCCGAAGCTGGTCGTCGTAGGCCGCAAGCAGTCGAACCAAATTGATCATGTGCGTACGCTGTAACGTCGGTGCCGGAGGCGCAACTGGTTTTCGAGCCAACCCCGTGTCCGCTGTCGGCGAGCCGATCAGTTGGTCCGTGATCATCGCCGTGCTGGCAGCTTGTCAGCGGCTTCGACCGCTGCCACCTCTACCAAGGGAAGAAGGCCCGCTCGGCGGATCAGGTCGGGAGTGTCGAGGAGCAGCGCGGCCGTAACAGTAGCCGCATTCCGGGTGTCAGGGTCAGGGTCGTCCAGGAAGGGGGAGACGGCCTGCAGAATCAGCTGGCGCTTGTCGCGCAGTTCGACCATCTCCCGGTAATCGTTCAGCGGGAAGCCGAGGCGTTCCAGCTGTGCCACTGCGGCGTCGCTGACGTCGTCGGCAATGCCCCCGAGCCGGTCCAGGAGCACCACCCGTAACGGGCGGGGTGGGACGGCCCGGGAGCGGATCCCCTCGTCGACGAGGGCGGTGGCGGTGCGAGGTTCGGCCAGGATCGCCGCGAGGTGCAGGGTGGTCGGCACGGTCGCCGGATAGATGCTGTTCACCAGGCCCACGGCTGGTCGGGCGATGACGGCGCCGAGTCTGCCCTGCGAAACTCGGAGGACACCCGTGATCGCCTACGCAAGGATGGCGGCATGACGATGCACGCCGACCAGCTCCACGTAGACGCGCAGATGGTCCGCGGGCTGGTCGAGGTGCAGTTCCCTCGGTGGCGGGAGCTGCCGGTCACCGAGCTGCGCACGTCCGGGACCGTGAACGCGATCTTCCGAATCGGCGACGACCTGGCGGCCCGCTTCCCGCTTGTCGGTCACGACCCGGCGCAGACCCGCGCCTGGCTGGTGGCAGAAGCCGAGGCATCGCGTGAACTGGCCGACGCCGCCACCGTGCCCACCCCGGAGCCGGTGGCGATCGGTGAGCCCGGTGCCGGCTATCCGCTGCCGTGGAGCGTCCAGACCTGGCTGCCCGGGCACGACGGGACGGTCGAGGACCCCGCAGGGTCGGACGCGTTCGCTCATGACCTGGCCGCGCTCATCACCGGGCTGCGCGCCCACGACACCCGTGGGCGACGCTTCGACGGCGTCGGTCGCGGCGGTCACCTCCCGGACCACGACGAGTGGCTCGAGACCTGCTTCCGGCAGAGTGAGGACCTGCTGGACGTACCCCTCCTGCGGGCGATCTGGGCGGAGCTTCGGACGCTGCCCGAGGTCGACGAGGACGCGATGTGCCACCGCGACCTCATCCCGCCCAACGTCCTCGTCGAGGACGGCCGTCTCGTCGGCGTCCTGGACGGCGGCGGCTTCGGCCCGGCGGACCCGGCGCTCGACCTCGTGGCGGCCTGGCACCTCCTCGACGAACCCCAGCGCGGCATCCTCCGTCACGAGCTGGGATGCGGCGACGTCCAGTGGGGTCGCGGAATGGCGTGGGCGTTCCAGCAGGCGATGGGGTTGGTCTGGTACTACCTCGACTCCAATCCGACGATGAGCAGGTGGGGCAGGCGCACCGTGGACCGCATCGTTGCTGCCTGGATCGCTCCGGGTGAGGACGATTCCCTACCGACGTCGAGGGGCCGTTGCACCGTCGCGTAGCCTCGTGCCAATCACACATCCGTATACATTGACCTAGATCATCTCACTGACTACGGTGAGCCGGCCCCGACGGTGTCTACCGGTTCGCTGTCGACCCGGGCCTGTACGAGATCATCGGCACCTACGCCGGCCCGCCCAGCCTGCGCGGCAGCCAGCAGCTGGAACTCGACGACCAGAAGGTGTACGTCGACCTCTACCTGTTCCCGGACGCCGGAAGCGGACGACCAGCCTCCACAGTGACGAATCGGGACGGCCCTGCCGCTCACCGCCAGGGCCGTCCTCTGGTTCGTGGCCGTGACCGGGTCACCGACCGAGTGGTGAGACACGTTGGCGTTCATCGATATGTAGCTGCATGGTCGACGTATGACTGGCGTCCGCTCGTCCTCGCTGATCCGCCGTCTACGGCCGGGTCTGCTGACCGCCGCCGTGCTGACGACGACGGTGCTCGGCACCGCTCTGAGCGCCGTACCGGCGGCCGACGCCGGCACCGCGGCGCCCTCCGCTCATCCGGCTGTCGCTCCGGCGGCCGGCGCGGGCGGGGCGTCCGCAGCAGAGCCGAGCCCGACGCCGCCACTGCCGACTGTGGCACCCAGCACGCCGAACACCTCGCCGCTCCCGCCGAGCACGCCCACGAACCTGACCGCAAGTGAGGTCAGGAGCGTGTCGGTCACCCTCACCTGGACGGCCGCCACGCCCGGCTGCTGCGCCATCGCCGGCTACGACATCACGTACTACCAGGCGTTCGACGATGTCGTCGTGAACGCCAGCGTCGGGGCCGTCACCACCGCCACGATCACGAACTACCTCCGGCCGGGCCGGCAGTACTCGTTCCGGGTGGCCGCCCGGGACAGCCTCGGCCACCGCTCGATGTCGACGGACCCGCTGACCGTGGTCACCCCGATGACCGACACCGGCCCGGACACGATTCCGCCGAGCACGCCGCAGGCCCTGACCGTCGGCGAGGTGACGGCCTCCACCGGCACGATCTCCTGGTCGCCGTCGACGGACAACGTCGGCGTGTTCGGGTACGACGTCTACCGGTTCGACGGCTGGTACACCTCGATCCTTGTCGCCACCGTGCCGGGGACGACGTACACGACGCCGCTACCGTCGGCGACGCCGCTGCGGAACCTGTACTACGTGCGGGCCCGCGACGCGGCGGGCAACCTCTCGATTGCGTCCAACACGGTCACCTTGCCCACCACGACGTCCACTCCGACGCCCCCGCCGTCCTCGACCTGCCGGGTGACCTACCGCAACCAGTCCGAGTGGCAGGGCGGTTTCGTCGCCACGGTGACGGTTCACAACGACGCGTCGACGCCTGTGGACGGCTGGCTCGTCACCCTCAGCTTCTCCGGGGACCAGCAGGTCACCTCGGGGTGGAACGCGACGCTGAGCCAGAGTGGTGCCACCGTGACCGCTCGGAACCTCGACTGGAACCGCGTCCTCGCGCCGAACGGCTCCGCGTCCTTCGGCGTCCAGGGGAGGTGGAGCGTCAGCGACGCGCCACCGACCGGCTTCGCACTGAACGGCGCCCCCTGCACCGTGGGCTGAAGGAGTCTCGTGAGCACCCAATCGGTCACCCTGATCCGTGCCGTCGCGGCCGGCGTCCTCGCCATCGCCACCACGCTGGCCGCCGCGCCCGCGCCCGTCTCCGCCGCGAACACGCTCACCATGCGCGGCGCCGACGTCTCCTCGTTGCAGCGCAGCCTGGACCTGGGCGCCAGATACTACGACGCCGCCGGGGTCGCCCGTGACCCACTGGACATCCTGAAGTCCGTCGGCGTCAACTACGTCCGACTGCGCGTCTGGAACAACCCGGCCAGCGGCTACAACAACAAGAGCGCGGTGTTGGGTCAGGCGAGGGCGGCCAGGGCGAAGGGCCTCAAGGTGCTCGTCGACTTCCACTACTCCGACACCTGGGCCGACCCTGGCAAGCAGTACAAGCCGGCAGCCTGGGCCGGCCACAGCCTGAGCCAACTACGCGCCGACGTGTACGCGTTCACCTACGACGTCTGCGCGAGCCTGCGGGGGCAGGGCACCTCACCGGACAGCGTGCAGATCGGCAACGAGATCAACGTCGGGATGCTGTGGAACGAGGGCAAGGTCGTCAACAACGACTTCGCCGCGCTGGCCGGCCTGCTGAAGGAGGGCTACAACGCGACCAAGGCGTGCGGCAGCGGCATCCCCGTGATGATCCACACCGCGAATGCCGACAGCAACGCCAACGCCAGATGGTTCTACGACGGCATCCGGGCCCAGGGTGTGCAGTGGGACATCACCGCCCAGTCGTACTACTGCATGTGGCACGGCAGCCTGGCGAACCTCTACAACACCATCGTCGACCTGCGCGGGCGCTACGGCAAGCCGGTGGTGATTGTGGAGACCGCGTACCCCTTCACCCGGAACAACGCGGACAGCGAGCCGAACGCCATCGGCGACGCGACCTGTGACGGCATCGGCGCGACCTGGGCCGGGCAGGCCCAGGAGTTCGACTGGGTTCAGAACACCGCCCGCAACGCTGGGGCCATCGGCGTCTTCTACTGGGAGCCGACCTGGTACGCCGTCCGAGGCAACGGCTGGGACCCTGCCAACATCAACGGCACCGGGAACCAGTGGGACAACATGGCCGTCTTCAACTGGTCCGGGCAGGTGAATCCGGGCGTTCGCTGGACGCCCTGACGTTTGGCGGCGGGGAGGTCAGCAGGTGCGCGGCTGCCAGGTCAGCTCGGCGTTCCGGGGGGTGCGGTTGTGGTAGTTGAACGCCGGGACGTTGCCGGACCATTCGGCGGAAGCGTGCCCGTCGGCGGGACCGCTCCCGCCGACGGGCCACTTCGGGCCGGCAGAGCCTACGGTTTGCGGGCGAGGAGCCCGACGAAGGTGTGGTAGGTGTCGGTCTGCACCGGAGCCGGTGCGGCCGGGTCCGGGCGCCACTCGGCGAGTGGCACCAGCCCCGGCTCGAGCACGGTCAACCCGTCGGTGAACGAGAGGATCTCCTCGTCCGTACGCCAGCGGCCGGTGCCCAACGACTCGTTGAAGACCCGCTCGACCTCGCGGGCCTTGCGGGAGCCCTCCGGGTCTCGCTCACCCGGGTCGCGGAAGTGTGAGATGGCCACGTAGCTGCCGGAGGGCAGCGCGTCGATGAGCGCCGCCGCGACCGCTCGCGGGTCCTCGTCGTCGCCGAGGTGGTGCAGGATCGCGAAGAGCAGCAACCCGACCGGCCGGTCGAAGTCGAGGAACCGACGGACGTCCGGGTGGTCGAGGATCGCCTGCGGCTCGCGGATGTCCGCCTGGATCACCGTCGCGGTGCCCTCCGCGGCGAGCAGGGCCCGCCCGTGCGTCAGGACGATCGGGTCATTGTCCACATACACCACCTGAGCCTTCGGGTTCTGCTCGGTGGCGACCTCGTGCACGTTGCCCTGGGTGGGCAGCCCCGACCCGATGTCGAGGAACTGGTCGATGCCGGCCTCGGCGACGAGGAAGCGAATCACCCGACGAAGGAAGGCACGGTTGGCCTGGCCGGCCGCCGGCCCGTCGGGGGTGATCCGCAGGGCGTGTTCGGCGACCTTCCGGTCGACCTCGAAGTTGTCCTTGCCGCCCAGGAAGAAGTCATAGACCCGCGCCACGCTGGGGATGCTGGGGTCGATGCCGGGAGGGGCCGCTTTGTCGCGGGTCACGGGCGTCTCCATTCGATTCGGATCAGCGCCGGCTGAGGTCTGTGGGCGGCGGCGGTGCCGGCGTTTCGGCGAGTGTAGCGATTGGGAGGGCTGAATTTTCGCCCCGACTGGTACCGCTCCCAAGGAACTCTTCCCGCAGCACCACCCCTCGATCGACTGGCGCGGGCCGGAGAAGTCGTTCGGTGACAGCCAGCACCAGGGCGACGATGCCGAGCAGGGCACCGATCAGCACCGTGGCGCGCACGCCGTGGATCGGCAGGGCGAGACCGCCGACGAACGCACCGGCGGTGATGCCGACGTTGACCGCGGCGGAGACCGTGGCCGCGGCGAGGTCGGAGCGCCCGGGCGCCACCTGTAGCACGAGCCCGCCGAGCGTCGCGGTGAACGCGGCGAACGCCAGCCCGGCCAGTGCGATCAGGCCGACGGACACCAGCCGGCGCTCGCCGAACGTGTACAGCCCGAGCAGCGCCGCCGACTGTAGTGCGACGGTCGTGCGGAGAGCTACCCACGGGCTGCGGTCGAGGAGCGCGCCGACCGCGAGGATGCCGAGCACACTGGCGATGCCCCGCGCGAACAGGATGGCGCCGACCGACGAGGCGGCGAACCCGCTGACCTCGGTGACGAAGAGGGCAACGTAGGTGTAGGAGGCAATGGCGCCGGCCGTCGCCAGGACGGCCACCGCCACCAGTAGCCAGAAGCGCCGCGCGTCGGGCGTCGCACCTCGGGCGGCGTGCCCCTCTTCCGGCCGGGTCGAGGGCAGCAGCGCGGCCACCACGACGAGCACCACCGCGCCGAGCCCGGCCACCGCCAGGAACGACGCTCGCCACCCGGCCCGGTCGCCGAGCCAGGTGCCTGCCGGCACCCCCAGGGCCAGCGCGACGGTGCCGCCGGCGAACACGACTGCGACGACCCGCCCCCGTAGTGCGGGCCGGAACAGTTCGGCGGCGGCCGGCACCACCACGGCCCAGAACAGCGCGTGGGTCGTCGCGGTGACCATCCTGGCTGCCAGGAGCAGCGCGAAGGTGCTCGTCAGCGCCGTGACCGCGGTGCTGAGGACGAACCCGACCAGGAGCGCCGACAGTAGCCACCGGCGAGGGACCCGGCGGACCAGCGCGGTCAGCGGGACCGAGGCGACCATCACCACCGCGCCGTACGCGGTGACGAGCATGCCCACCTGCGGTGGCGCGACGGCCAGGTCCGCCGCCATCGGGAGCAGCAGCCCGATCGGCAGTGCTTCGGCGGTGGTGTAGAGGAACGTTCCACCGGACAGGCCGATCAGCGCCCCCACTGCCCTTCGGCGATCCATCGGACGCTCCCGTCGTTACCAGTGAAACCGGCTATGGTGGGAACAGGCTAGTGGCGTTCGTCGATCGAGGTCAACTGGTAAAGTGCGTTTTGATGGAAACACCTGAGGGCGTGGCGCGGATGCGCCTGGTGGGCGGCAACCTCGCCCTGGACTTCATCAACACCCGCACCGGGCCGCCCGTCGGGGACCCCGACGACGACGTGCTGACCGGCTACGCCGAGCTGGTCGCCTGGGGCGCGTACGCGGGCGCGCTCAGCAAGCCGGAAGCGGCGGCGCTGAGCCGGCTGTCCCGCGACGACCCGGACCGTTCGCAGGTCGCCTTCGCCCGATCCCTGCGTATCCGCGACGACCTCGACGAGGTGGTGCGGGCGGTGGCCGCCGACCGCAGCCCGGGTGCGTCCGTGCTGGCCCGCCTGCGCGACGACGAGGCGGACGCGCTCGCCCACGCACGGCTGGACCGTGGGCGCACGTACGGGTGGACCTGGCGAGACGACCCCACGCTCGACCGGCCACTGCGGCCGGTGGTGCACGCGGCAGTCAACCTGCTCACCGCGGGCGCACTGGACCGGATCAAGGGGTGTGGAGGCTGTCGCTTCCTCTTCGTCGACGAGAGCAGGAACCGTAGTCGCCGCTGGTGCAGCATGGACGACTGTGGCACGTCCGAGAAGATGCGCCGCTACGTCGCTGCGCGCCGCAGCCGTCCGACAGGCTGAGCATCCGGCCGTTGCGCCGCCAGGGTGGATGCCCGTTCGACGGAGTGGGCGCTGGCGGATCATCGCGGTGGCGTCGCCCGTTGGTCGGGGGCCGAACCCTCGCGCGTATGCAAGCCTTACTTCGACAAGCTTCGATGCCTCGGTCCCTGGCTCGGCGTGGAGCCACTGTGCACCGTGGACGGTGATGTCGGGAGGTTTCATGCGCGGACGCAGATGGAAGACCCTGGTCGTGGCGGTGGTGCTCGCACTGGGCGGCCTCGTCGGGGTCGGTGCCACCCCCGCGGCGGCGGACCCGCCGGGAGGCACGTTGCGCGGCGTCTACTACGACGGCCAGTTCTGCAACAGCTACGGCAGTGAGGGCACCCAGACCGGTCTGTGGAGCTGGTACTACTGCGAGTACCGCCAGTACGGCCCGACCGGTCCCGGCTACTACTTCCTCTGGACCTTCACCTACTAGGTCACACCTCGGTGGGTTGCACGCGCCGCCGCCCCGGCGCGTGCCGGCCTGCGGGTGAGCCGACGGGACCGCCGGCGACTGGGCCGCATACCCCCGGGTACGAGCCGCCGACCTCAATCGTTGAGCGCGGCGGTCAGCGGGTCGAAGGTGGCTTCGTCGAAGGCCACGAGGCGAATGCGTTCAACCGATGTCGGCGTCGCTCTGATCGTCGACATCGCGATCGTCGCGGCCTGGTCGGCCGGGAAACCGTAGACGCCTGTGGCGATGGCGGGAAAGGCGACGCTGCGGGCGCCGACCTCGTCGGCAACGGCAAGGCTTCGCCGGTAACACGACGCCAGCACGTCCGCCTCGCCGTGCCCGCCGCCTTCCCAGACCGGGCCGACCGTGTGGATGACATGACGTATCACCGGGCCCAGGTCGAAGGCCGGCGTGGCGACCGCGTCGCCGGGTTCACACGGAGCCAACGCCGCCCCCGCCTGAGCCAGGCGGGGGCCAGCCGCACGGTGGATCGCCCCGTCGACGCCGCCGCCACCCAACAGCGACTCGTTGGCCGCGGTCACTACGGCGTCGACGTCCTCGCTGGTGATGTCGCCACGAACAACTTCGATCACAGGCACAGCTCGATCATGCCACCCAAGCGTCAGATCAGGGCCTTGGCGAGGGTGCGGAACGCCTCGGCGGGGAACGTCGTGTCGTCGCCGCCGTTGAGGACCTGGATCGCCACCTCGTCCGCGCCAGCCCGGTAGTGCTCCTCCAGCCCAGCCGCCACGGCCTCGATGGTGCCCCAGGGGATCAGGGCGTCGACGAGGCGGTCGCTGCCACCGTCGGCGAAGTCCTCGTCGGTCCAGCCGAACCGTCGCAGGTTGTTCGTGTAGTTGGGCAGGGCGAGGTAACCGCGCGTGTACTGCCGGGCGGTGGCACGGGCGGTGGTGGGGTCCGCGTCGAGGACCACCGCGACCTCGGGGGCGAGCAGTCGGTCGGGCCCGATCGCCGCCCGCGCCTCGGCGGTGTGCTCAGCCGGGACGAAGTACGGGTGCGCACCGGCGGCACGGTCACGGGACAGGTCGAGCATTCGGGGACCCAGGGCGGCCAGGATGCGCCGCTCCGGCGACACCCCGGCCGCGTCGAGGCCGTCGAGGTAGTCCACCATCCGTGAGTACGGCTTGCGGTAGTCGGTGCCGCCGCTCTCCACCAGCACCGCGTGGCTGGCACCGAGACCGAGCAGAAAGCGGCCGGGATGCGCCCGCTCCGCGTCCTGGGCGAACGCCGCCACCTCCGGAGGCGACGAGTGCCAGATGCTCACGATCCCCGACGCGACGCCGATGCGCGTGGTTCCGTCAAGGATTTCCCGGAAGCGTGGGGCGACGTTCTCCCCGAAACCGCCGGAGAACCAGATCCGTGAGTAGCCGAGGTCATCCAACTCGGTCGCGGCGTCGACGGCCGCGCCCGGACTGTCGCTGGCGAGGAAGAAGGGTTGCCACACGCTGACAAGTCGTTGTGCCATACCGAAACCCTACGACCATCGGCGTCGATCCACCGCTCACGGCGCCAGGCCGGCCTGGATCGCCAGGATGGCGGCCCGTACCCGATCGCGGCTGCCGGTCTTGGCCAGCACGTTCGTCACGTGGGTCTTGACGGTGCTCATGGAGAGGTAGAGGCGATCGGCGATCTCGGCGTTGTTGAGCCCGGCGCCGATCAGGGCGAGCACATCGGTCTCCCGAGCGGTCAGCTGGTACGCCGCCACCTGCACGCTTGTGGCCGGCCCGGTCGCGCGGACCCGGTCGAGGACGGCGCCGGTGACCTCGGCGGAGAGGACGGCCTCGCCGGCCGCGACGGTGCGCACCGCGGCGATCAGGTCGCGGGCGCTGGACCGTTTGAGCAGGAACCCGCGGGCACCGGCGGCGATGGCGTCCAGGACGTAGGCGTCGTCGTCGAAGGTGGTGACGACGATGACTGCCGGCGCGTGCGCGATCCTGGTCAGCTCGCGGGTGGCCTGCAGGCCGTCGAGCACCGGCATGCGGATGTCGACGAGGGCGACGTCGATTGAGGAGTCGCGTCGTACGGCGTCGAGGAACTGCCGGCCGTCGGCGGCCTCGGCCACGACCTGGATGTCGGGTTGGGACCGCAGGATCAGGCTGAAGCCGTCCCGGACCAGCTCCTGGTCGTCGGCTATCGCGACACGGATCACGGGTTCACCACCGGCAGGTCGGCCTGCACCACGGTGCCGCCGCCGGGGCGCTGGCTCAGCTCCCAGCTACCGCCGTGCGCGGAGACGCGCTCCCCGATGCCGAGCAGGCCCGAGCCGCTCGTGGGTGCGCGGGGCGGGCCGATGCCGTCGTCGCTGACCCGCAGGCGGGCGTGGTCGCCGATCCGGACCAACTCCACCCAGGCCGTCGTTGCTTTCGCGTGGCGGGAGATGTTGGTCAGGGCCTCCTGGGTGATGCGGTAGGCGGTCAACACCCCGACCTCGTCCAGACCCGGCTCGGGGTCCAGCTCCACCCGAACCGTCACGCCCTGCTGGCGCAGCGGTTGGGCGAGGAGTTCGTCGATGTCGGACAGGCGCGGCGGCGCGCTCACCGTGATCGCGGCGCTCGGGTCGCGCAGGTGCACGACGAGCGCATCCAACTCGCTCAGTGCGGTGCGGCCGCTGTCGGCGATCGCCCGCAGCGCCGCTGCCGGGTCGGCGCTGAGCTGGCCCGCCTCGGCCTGCACCACCATCGCGGTGACGTGGTGGCCGACCACGTCGTGCAGCTCGCGGGCCAGGTTCGTGCGCTGCTCCAGCCAGGCCGCCTGGCCGCGGAGGTCCTCTGTCTCCCGCTTCAGGGCGAAGCCGCGTGACCATGAGCGCAACAGGATCGCCAGCAGGTAGCCGGCTGTCACGAAGAAGAACGGCTGCTCGTACAGCCCGCGCCCGTTGAGCAGCGCGATGCCGAGAGCACCGGCCGCGCCGGTCAGGCCACTCACCCATCCCAGCCACGGGCGTCGGGCCGGGTCCTCGCAGACCGAGACGAACACCAGGCCGGCGGCAGCGAGGCCCAACTGCACCGACTCCCCGGTGCTCACGATCGCCACGAACCCCGCGCAGACCGCGAAGACGAGGGTTCGGTAGCGGGCGCGCAGCGCCGTGGCCCCGAGGCCGACCGGCAGCACCAGCCACGCCCAGCCGGCCGGCACGGACACGCCGTCCTCGACGCTGGTGACCACCGCGGCGATGATCAGAACCACCGCGGCGTACGCGAGCCGGCGCACCCGCTCGGGGTCGCGCAACCGTTCTCGGATTCCCGTCAGCACCCGAACAGTCTCCGCGACCAGCCGGAAGAGCGACCAGTACCCGGGTACCGGATTGGTCGGCACCCCGGTACCACCCCCGGGGCCAGATCGGCACCTCGGCACGTTCCGCGACGACGCTCACCGCACGACGCTGCAGAGGTGACTCTCGTCGACTCCCGCGCCACCGTGACCGTCGGCCCGCTTCGTACGGTCCCCAACTACATCACCGCCATCCGTACGGTCGCCGCCGTCACCGTCGGTGTCGCCGCCCTCGTCTCAGGCTCGATGGCATTAATGGCGGTATCGTACGTTATCTACTGGCTTGGGGACGTGCTCGACGGGTGGGCCGCCCGCCGGCTCGGCCAGGAGACCCGCGCCGGGGCCGTCTTCGACATCGTGAGCGACCGGGCGTGCACCGCCGTACTCTGCGTGGGTCTGGTCTCCCTCGTGCCCGGCGTCGCGGTCGTGGCCCTGGTCTTCCTGCTCTCGTTCCTGGTGCTCGACACCATGCTGTCGCTGGCGTTCCTCTGCTGGCCGGTGCTCAGCCCCAACTACTTCCACCTCGTCGACCGGCGGATCTGGGCGTGGAACTGGTCGCCGCCGGCGAAGGTCGCCAACACCGCCGGGGTCATCGGCGCCATCGCGTTCGGGCAGTACCTGCTCGCGCTGGGCGTCGCCATCGCCGTCGTCGCCGTCAAGCTGTGGTCGGTCGCCGCGGTGGCCCGGCTGCTCCGACGGGACGGCCGGGCGTGAGCAGCCTCGCCGCGGCCGCGGTGGCACTCGGCTACGGTCTCGCGTCGGCGCTCGTCCCGGTCGTCAACGCCGAGGCGTACGCCGTGGTCGCCGGCCATCGTGGCGGGCACGCGCTCGTCGTCGTCGCCGCCCTGGCACTCGGGCAGACCGCCGGCAAGGTGCTCCTGTTCGAGTCGGCGCGTCGCGGCTCGGGGCGGCTGGCCAGAAGGATCACGCGGCGGCGGGCGTCCGGCCGCGCGGCGGCTCGGGCCGCCCGGTGGACCGAGCCGATCCGGCGCTGGCTCTCGCGCCGACGCACCGCCCTACCGACAGTGCTCGTCTCCGCCGCGGTCGGGGTCCCACCGCTCGCCGTCGTCAGCCTGGCCGCCGGCACGGCGGGCCTTCGACGCTTGGAGTTCGCCGGCGCGTGCCTCTCCGGGCGGGTGATCCGGTTCGCTCTGCTCCTGCTGCCCGCGCTGCTGACCTGACGAGCAGGCCCGGCGGGTCGATGTGCTCAGACGATGCGGCGGAGGGCGGTCTCCACGGCGTCGATGAGCGGGTCACCCTCGGTGCGGGGGTGCCGGGCGAGGCCGAACTCGACGTCCGGCAGGACGGGCAGGGCGGCCGGGTCGCGGCAGATCATCGACGGTTCGAGGTTCGCGGGCATGAGTGCCGCGACGCCGAGCCCGGCCCGTACCGCGGCGAGCACCCCGACGAGACTGTTGCTCTCGAAGGCCACCCGCCAGCGCCGGTCGGCCCGCTCCAGCGCGTCCAGCACCGACGTCCGCCAGGTGCACGGGTTGGAGAAGAGCACCACCGGCAGCGGGTCGGCGGTCACGTCGACGCCCTGCCCGGTCGCCCAGACCAGCGGGGCACGCACCGTCCAGCGCGGCGGCCCGGGGATGTCCGGCACCGCGTCGAGCACCAGTTGGACGCGGCCCGCGTCGTAGGCCTCCCGCATCGCGGCGTTGGAGCAGCTCAGCACCTCCAGTGTCGCGCCGGGGTGCAGTCGGGCGAGGTCGGCGAGGGCCTGCGGAAGGTGCGACGCGGCGAGGTCCTCGAGCAGGCCGACGCCACAGTGGCCGGTGAGCGCGCGCCCGGTCTCGGTGAGGGCCTGGGCGGAGAGCGAGAGGATTCGCTCGGCGTACGGCAGGAGTTCCTCGCCCGCCCGGGTTGGCGAGACACCGCTCGACGAGCGGTGCAACAGGGGGCGGCCGACGACGCTTTCGAGCTTGCGGAGCTGCTGACTGAGACCGGGCTGGGTCTGCCCGAGCCCGGTGGCGGCACGACTGATGCTGCCCTCCCGCACGGCGGCGACGAACGACCTGAGGAGGGCGGTCTCCAGATCCCTGGCCATAAGCATCGATTATGCCAGCCTCAACAAGATGACGTCTTCTTATGGCGGTCGGGGGGAACTAGCGTCGATCGGGTGACCAGTTACCGGCAGGTGCTCGCGGTGCCAGGGATGGCGCCGCTGCTGTGCGTCTCGCTGCTCGCCCGCACCGCGATAACAGCCGACGTGATGGCGCTGACCCTCTTCGTCGTCCTCGGCCTGGAGCTGAGCTACGCGGCGGCGGGTGGCGTGGCGGCGGCCCTGACCGCCGGAGTGGCGCTTGGCGGGCCGCTGCTCGGCCGCCTGATCGACTCCCGGGGCCTGCGCCCCGTCCTGCTGGTGACCGCCGCCGCGCAGGTCGTGTTCTGGCTGGGCGTGCCGGCCCTGCCGTACGGTTTCCTGCTGGTCGCCAGCTTCGTGGCGGGCCTGTTGATGGTGCCGGCCCAGGCGGTGAGCAGACAGGCGATCGCCGCGATGACGACGCCGGAGCAGCGCCGGCCCGCGTTCGCGCTGGAGTCGGTGCAGGGCGAGTTGTCGTACATCGTGGGGCCGGCGGTGGTGATCCTGGGCGCGGCGACGGTTTCCCCCGACGTGGTGGCCTGGGGTGTCGGTGCCGCGATCCTCGCCGGCGGCGTCGGCATCGCCGTGCTCAACCCGCCGATGCGGGCCGAGGGCGAGGCGGAGGCCGTCGGGACCGATCGCCCCCCACGCCGGCAGTGGTTGGGCGCGAAGATGGTCGCCGCGTTGACGATGGCGTTCGGGACGACGACGCTGCTCAGCGGCGTCGACCTCGCCATCGTCGCCACGCTGCGGGAGGTGGGCCAGGTGTCCTGGGCCGCAGTGGTCGTCGTGGTGTTCGGCGTGTCCTCCGTCGTCGGTGGCCTCATCTACGGGGCACTGACCCGACCGCTGCCCACCTGGCTGCTGCTCGGTCTGCTCGGGCTCGTGACGATTCCCGCCGGGCTCGCCCACGACTGGCCCTGGCTGTGCGTGGCCGTCGTCGGCAGCGGGCTGCTCACCGCGCCGACCCTCGGCGCGGTGGCCGACGCGGTGAGCAGACTGGCGCCGCCGGCCGTGCGAGGTGAGGTCATCGGCCTGCAGTCCTCGGCGCAGAGCGCCGGTTTCGCGCTCGGATCCCCGCTCGTCGGCGTGGCGATCGACCTCTCCGTGCCGGCGGGCGGTTTCGCGGCGGCCGGGCTCGCCGGGCTCGCCGCCGCGGGAACCGGATACCTCCTGTCCCGCCGCCCGCCCGCCCGGGCGGCCGCGCCCCGCCCCGCCGCCCCGGTCGACAGTCGACGGTAACGGGACGATCAGCAGGCGTGGTTCGACGTGGAGGGACGGGTGACGGTCGGCTCCGGCCCCACGGGGCGGGCGCGACGCGTGTCCACGGCGAGCAGCGTGAGGGCGGCAAGCGCCAGCAGGCCGCCAGCGAGGGCCAGCGGACGTGCCCCCGAGACGGGCAGGAGGGCCCCGCCGAGCAGTGAACCGCCGGCGATGCCGACGTTGAAGGCGGTGCTGACCCCTGCCGACGCGATGTCGGTGCTGCCCGGGGCGAGGTGCAGCATCCGGTTCTGTACGGCGGAGCCGAACGCCGCGTACGCGAGACCGAAGCCGGCCAGCAGCGCGACCACACCGGGCCGGAGTGCGCCGAGCGCGTACAGCCCGAGCAGCGATGCCGTGCCGATGCCCAGCGGCGTCAGCAGCGAGGCGACCGGTCGGGCGTCCAGGGTCCGGGCCGCGACGAGGGTGCCGACGACACCGGCCGCGCCGGAGACGAACAGCAGCGGCGCCAACACCGCGTCGGCGAAGCCGCTGACGTCGAGCAGGAACGGCGTCACGTAGGTCTGCCAGGTCGTGAGACCACCGATGCCGAGCGCGGTGGCGACCAGCAACACGGCGAAGCGCCGCCCGTCCGGTGCGCTGCCCCGGGCGGCACCGCCGGCGGCCGGAGGATAGGACGGCAGGAGGACCAGCACCGCCGCGGCGTTCGCCAGACCCACCCCGGCCAGCACCGCGAAGGCCGCGCGCCAGCCGGCCTGCTGCCCGAGCCAGGTGCCGAGGGGTACGCCGAGCACCGGAGCGAGCGTCGCCCCGGTCGAGAACAGCGCCACCGCCCGACCGCGCACCGCCACCGGGAACGGCCCGATCACCGTCGCCGTGGCGATCGACCAGAACAGCGCCTGGGCGAGAGCGGTCACCAGACGGGCGCCGGCAAGCACCGCGTACGTCTGCGCGAGCGCGGCGACGGCGTTCGCGGCGGCGAACAGGAGCATCGTGACGCCGAGCAGGTGCCGTCGGGGGATTCGCTGGGTCAGTCGGGTCAGCGGCACCGACGCCAGTACGACCACCACGGCGTACCCGCTGACCAGCAGACCCACCTGCGAGCGGGAGCGGTCGAGGTCGGGTGCGATGTGGGTCAGCAGACCGACGGGCAGCAACTCGGTCGTGATGAACGCGAACGCGGCGAGGGAGAGCGCGACGAGCACGGCCCTGGCCCTTCGCGGCGACACCTCCGGCGCCATGACCCACCCCCGTTTCCCGGGGTCACCGTAATCGAGGGTCCGACGCCCGTTCGAGTCAGGATCGCCTCCGGAACGGGGCGAGGACAGCGGGTCATGGGACGCGCTCCTCAGGGCCGCGGCGGTCGACCAGGGCGTCGATCAGGGGCGGTCGTGGACGAACCACGCGTCGCCGGCCGGTAGGGCGACGGCGACCTCCCACCGGCTCAGTTCGAGGTTCGGAGCGAGCGCCTTGAGCTGACCGGCGGCTGCCCACGCCTCGTCACCCGGCGTCGGGCGGCGACCAACCTGGAACTGCAGCATGGTGCCCCACGAGGCGACCAGTCGGGCGTCCCAGCGGTGCCGCCACTGTGCCAGCACCTCGGCGAGCTTCTGCTGGTAGTCAGGTGTGAGTGCCCCGTTGAAGTCCACCCAGTACGCCGAACTGCGGACGTCGTTCGTGGGCAGCAACATGAGCAGGACGCTGTCCGGGGTGTACCAGTACTCGGTCTGCGTCACGAGTCGCACGTCGTCGAGCACCTCGGCGTGCAGGTCGGCGTCGGCGAGCAACCGGTCGTACAGCAACCGCTCCAGTGCCGGGAGTGGTGTCGGTAGCACCACGTCCGACGCCAGGGCGGTCAGGTCGATGCCTGTCGCGCCGCACGCGTGGTAGGCGATCTCGCCTTCGTCGACCTGATGGTCCTCGCTGTAATGGTGGTAGGCCAGCCAGGGGTCGGAGGACGCCGCGGCCTCGGTGAACGCGCGCAGTTCAGTCTCCGACGGACCCTGCTCGGGCTCGGGACGGATGGTCAGCCCGTCGTCGAAGTCGTCGGTGACCATGACGGGCCGGCGCCCGGTGACCGGCACCAGCGCCTCGGCGGCCTGCCAGACCTCGTGCAGACGGTCGGGGTCGACGTCGGGGACGAGGAGGGTGCCGGAGGGGCCGTGCCCGATCGGCAGGCCGGCAAGTGGTGTGCCCCGGAAGGCCGCGTTGATCTGGTCGAGGTCGTTTCGCACGCCGACAGCTCTCCCGGTCATCCGAAGTGGTCGGCGAGCTTCGTCAGCTTGCTGACGTACGCCGGCCAGTCGTAGTCGTCGGGGATGTTGGTGCTGTCGTGGCGCAGGCCGACCGCCTCGTCGTGCTGTTCGCGCATGATGTCCGCGTGCCCGGCGTGCCGGGCGAGATCGCAGGTCACGTGGATGATGATCTGTTGCAGTGTCACGGCCTGCCGACCTGGCTGCCACCACGGCACCTGCCCCGGCGCGTCGAGCGGCAGCTCCTCGATCGTCTGGTCGGCGAACGCGCCGACCCGGCGGTACAGGTCGATCAGCCCGTCCTTCGTCTCGTCCTCGCGGGCGTACCAGTCGGCCTGCGGGTCCTCGTCGAACGCCGACAGGGGGACCAGCTCGTCGGGCGTCGGGAACTCGCGGCCGAAGGTGACCCCGAAGTAGCCGGCCTCGACGTTGAGGCAGTGCTTGACCGCACCCAACAGGTTGTTGCCGGTCGCCGTGCGGGGCAGCCTGACCTCGCGCTCGCTGAGCCCGTCGAGCTTCCAGACCAGGCCTTCGCGCTGCCGCCGGAGGTAGTAGGTAAGGGCGGCCTTCGCATCGTTCGATTCAGCCATGCCGGCCAGTGTCCCCTATCCGCCGGTCCCTCGTGGACCCTCGGCGGGGCGGGGGGGGGGGGCCCCGCCCCCCCCGGGGGGGGGGGATGGGGCCACAACCAAACCGGCCCCCAACCCAGGGGCCAACCGCGGACGCGGGGGACCGGCACCCCAACCC
>NZ_JBEZGM010000056.1:0-20348 GCF_040649995.1 Micromonospora sp. NPDC048835
GCGCGAGGGCCAGGACCGCGCGAGGGCCAGGACCGCGCGAGGGCCAGGACCGCGCGAGGGCCAGGACCGCGCGAGGGCCAGGACCGCGCGAGGGCCAGGACCGCGCGAGGGCGAGGGCGGGGTTTGGGTCAGGCTGGGAGGAGGTGGGGGCGGACTTCTTCTGCTGCGGCGTCTCCGTAGGACTCGGCGAGGCGCTTGATGAACAGGTCGCGGCGGACGTCGTACTCCTGGGTGCCGACGGTCTCCAGGACCAGCGTGGCCAGCAGCGAGCCGACCTGGGCGGCGCGTTCCAGGCCGAGGCCCCAGGAGAGCGCGGTGAAGAAACCGGCCCGGAAGCCGTCGCCGACACCTGTCGGGTCGACTGCCCGGATCTCCCGCGCGATCGGTACGTGGATCGGGTCGATGCCGCGCCCGGCGATCTCCACCCCGTGCTTGCCCAGCGTGGTGACCCGCACCTTGACCAGGTCCAGCAGTTGGTCGTCGCTGAGTTGCGCCTTGCTCTGCAGCAGCGACTTCTCGTAGTCGTTGGTCATCAGGTACTCGGCGCCTTCGATCAGCGCCACCACGTCCTCGCCGCCCATCCGGGCGAGTTGCTGGGACGGGTCGGCGGCGAAGGCGTAGCCCCGGGAGCGGCACTCGGCCGAGTGGCGCAGCATCGCCTCGGGGTCGTTGGCGCCGACGAGCACCAGGTCCAGACCGCCGAGCCGGTCGGCGACCGGGGCCAGCTCGATGTTGCGGGCCTCGCTCATCGCGCCGGCGTAGAACGACGCGATCTGGCACATGTCGGTGTCGGTGGTGCAGACGAAGCGGGCGGTGTGTGCCACCTCGCTGATGTGCACCGAGTCGCAGTCCACGCCGTGGCGCTCCAGCCAGGAGCGGTAGTCGGCGAAGTCGGCGCCGACCGCTCCGAGCAGCACCGGGCGCAGGCCGAGCTGACCCATCCCGAAGGAGATGTTCGCCGCCACGCCGCCGCGGCGGAGCACCAGGTCGTCCACCAGGAAGGAGAGGGACACCTTGTGCAGCTGATCGGCGATGAGCTGGTCGGCGAAGCGACCGGGGAAGCTCATCAGGTGATCGGTGGCGATCGAGCCGGTGACGGCGATCTTCATGTCAACCCTCAGGGTCGGGAGCAGGGCGCGGTCAGCCTACCGGCACGGCAACCCGATGGTCGCCGCTCGGTCGGACAACGGCAACCAGCTCGCCACCGCCGGCTGGCGGGACCGCTCCCGGACCGCCGTGCCACTCCCCGGCCGGGTACGACGATGGGGCCGCCCCGGAGGAAGGCCCCATCGTCGCTGGTGTGGGGTGTGACTCAGTTGAAGGAGTCACCGCAGGCGCACGAGCTGCCGGCGTTGGGGTTGTCGATGGTGAAGCCCTGGGCGTCGATCCGGTCGGCGAAGTCGATCGTCGCACCGGAGAGGTACGGGGCGCTCATCCGGTCGACGACGACCTCGACACCACCGAAGTCGGTCACGACGTCACCGTCGAGCGAACGCTCGTCGAAGAAGAGCTGGTACCGCAGGCCGGAGCAGCCGCCCGGCTGCACGGCGACGCGGAGCCGCAGGTCGTCGCGGCCCTCCTGCTCGATCAGGGCCTTGACCTTCTGCGCCGCGACGTCGGTGAGGACGACGGAAGTAGGGGCCTGGGCCTCGGTCGACTCGGTCTGCGCTGGCGTGGTCACGTGGAAGTCTCCCTGCGCGGTTTGGGTCCGGACGCACTGGCCAACGCCGCGCGCCGTCCAGTGATTCCCGGTTGTGGTCCTCAACCGATCGTACGCCGCCTCGGCCGGGTGCACCCGCGTGGCGTGACCGCCGCCGCAGGTCGGCCGGCCCACAGGGTGGCCGGGACGGTCAGCGGCTCCACTGCCGGGCCAGCCGTGCGCCCAGCTCGCGCAGGCCCTCGGCGGGCCGGCTCAGCGCGGCGTCGAGCCCGCCGCTCTCCTCGCCGCCGAAGTGCTCGACCAGGCTGTACGCGTCGGTAACCCCGGCCGAGGCTGCCTCCCGCCGGCCGGTGCTCACCTGCCCGGCCAGCACCACGCAGGGCACCCCCCGGTCACGGGCCGCCCCGGCCACCCCGGCGACCACCTTGCCGCGCAGCGACTGGTGGTCGAACGACCCCTCACCGGTGATCACCAGGTCGGCGGTGTCCAGCGCGGCGTCCAGCCGAAGGGCGTTGGTGACCAGGCCGATGCCCGACTCGCAGGTGCCACCCAGGGCGAGCAGCGCGGCGCCGATGCCGCCCGCGGCACCGCCCCCCGGCAGCGTGCCGAGCCCGGACGGGCAGCCGCCCAGGTCCCGTTCAAGCACCGCCGCGAAACGCTCCAACGCGGCGTCGAGCAGCAGCACGTCGGCACGGTCGGCGCCCTTCTGCGGGCCGAACACGTTGCTGGCGCCGTGCAGCCCGAGCAGGGGGTTGTCCACGTCGGTGGCCGCGACCAGCCGGACGCCGCGCAGCCGAGGCGCGCCGTCCAGGGCGTCGACCGCGGCGAGCGCCGCCCCGCCGTACGGCAGAGCGGCGCCGCCCTGGTCGAGCGGGGTGACGCCCAGCGCGGCGAGCATTCCGGCGCCGGCGTCGTTGGTGCCGGAGCCGCCCAGCCCGATCACCACCGTGCGGGCACCGCTCTCCACCGCGGCGGCCACCAGCAGCCCCAGCCCGTACGAGGTGGTGGTCTTCGGATCGCGCTCGGCGGCGGAGAGCAGGTGCAGGCCGCACGCCTGCGCGCTCTCCAGGTAGGCGGTCGTACCGTCGGCGGTGAGCAGGATCTCACCGGCCGCCGGCCGGCCCAGCGGGTCGACCGTCGACACCGGCACGCGTCGACCGCCGACGGCTTCGGCGAGCACCTCCACGAAGCCCGGCCCACCGTCGGCGAGCGGCCGGATCAGCAGATCGTCCCCGTCGGAGACGGAACGCCAACCGGCAGCGACCGCAGCGGCCACCTCCGGTGCGGGCAGGGTGCCGGCGAACTTGTCCGGGCAGAGCAGCACGCGCATGCCGAGCAGTGTGGCAGCCCACACCGAGCGAAGCTGCGGCGCGCTCGTGCTGTGGGACCATGGGCTACGTGACTTCGACCTGGGTGGAACCCTCCAACACGGCGACGGCTCTGCTGCTGCTCGGCCGGGGCAGCGACCCCGACACCGAGCGCGGCGTGGAGTGTCCGGGCGACCTGCCGGCGCCAAGCGACCCGGATCTGGTGGCCCGTGCCACCGCCGCGAAGGCGAAGCTGGGCAGCAAGGTCTTCGTGCTGGGGCACCACTACCAGCGTGACGAGGTGATCCAGTTCGCCGACGTGACCGGTGACTCGTTCAAGCTGGCCCGGGAGGCCGCGGCCCGCCCGGACGCGGAGTACATCGTCTTCTGCGGTGTGCACTTCATGGCCGAGAGCGCCGACATCCTCACCACCGACGCCCAGCGGGTGATCCTGCCCGACCTGGCGGCGGGTTGTTCGATGGCGGACATGGCCGTCCTGGGCCAGGTCGAGGCCGCCTGGGACACGCTGACCGAGCTGGGCATCGCCGGCGACACGGTGCCGGTGACGTACATGAACTCCTCGGCCGACATCAAGGGGTTCGTGGGCCGCAACGGCGGCGTGGTCTGCACCTCGTCCAACGCCAAGCGCGCCCTGGACTGGGCCTTCGAGCAGGGTTCGAAGGTGCTCTTCCTGCCGGATCAGCACCTGGGCCGTAACACCGCGGTGCTGGAGATGGGCCTGTCGCTGGACGACTGCGTGCTCTACGACCCGCACAAGCCCGGTGGTGGGCTGACCCCCGAGCAGCTGCGCGACGCCAAGATGATCCTCTGGCGGGGGCACTGCTCGGTGCACGGCCGGTTCACGCTGGAGAGCGTCAACGACGTTCGGGAGCGGGTGCCCGGGGTGAACGTCCTGGTCCACCCGGAGTGCCGGCACGAGGTGGTCACCGCCGCGGACCACGTGGGCTCGACCGAATACATCATCAAGACCATCGAGGCGGCTCCGGCCGGCTCGGCGTGGGCGCTCGGCACCGAGCTGAACCTGGTCCGCCGGCTCGCGCTGGCGCACCCGGACAAGCAGATCATGTTCCTGGACAAGGCCGTCTGCTACTGCTCGACGATGAACCGGATCGACCTGCCGCACCTGGTCTGGGCGCTGGAGGAGCTGGTCGCGGGCCGGGTCGTCAACCAGATCACGGTGGACGCGGACACGGCCCACCACGCCCGGGTGGCGTTGGACCAGATGCTCGCTCTGCCCGGTTAGGACACTCCACCACCGGCCGCAGGCTGATCACGATCCGTAGCGCTCTTGGTACGCAAAAGTGCCGGATCACCGATTAATGCCACACACGCCGATGTGACCGAGTCCTTTTTCGTCACCGAGGGCTATGCTGCCCAAGCGACGACACACGCGAGCCGTTTCGATGTGGCCGCATCCGGGGTAGCGACAAGGTTCAGGCACCCCACCATCAACACAGCAGCACCGACGCGCTGGAGGTTGCGTTGACCGACGACGTCCTGGTTGTGCACGGAGGTACTCCGCTCGAAGGGCGGATCCGCGTGCGCGGCGCGAAGAACCTGGTATCGAAGGCGATGGTCGCCGCGCTCCTCGGTGACAGCCCGAGCCGATTGTTCGACGTGCCGAAGATCCGCGACGTCGAGGTGGTCCGGGGTCTGCTCGGCCTGCACGGCGTCAAGGTCACCGACGGCACCGAGGACGGCGAGCTCGTCTTCGACCCGGCGAACGTGGAGAGCGCCAGCACCGACCAGATCAACGTGCACGCTGGTTCCAGCCGGATCCCGATCCTGTTCTGCGGCCCGCTGCTGCACCGCCTCGGGCACGCGTTCATCCCGGACCTGGGCGGCTGCCACATCGGCCCGCGCCCGATCGACTTCCACCTGCAGGCGCTGCGCGAGTTCGGCGCCACCGTCGAGAAGCGGCCCGAGGGTCTGCATCTGTCCGCCCCCAACGGGCTGCACGGCACCAAGTTCGCCCTGCCGTACCCGAGCGTCGGCGCCACCGAGCAGGTGCTGCTGACCGCGGTGATGGCCGAGGGCGTCACCGAGCTGCGCAACGCCGCGGTGGAGCCGGAGATCATCGACCTGATCTGCATCCTGCAGAAGATGGGCGCGATCATCAAGGTCCACACCGACCGGGTGATCGAGATCCAGGGCGTGCCGAAGCTGCACGGCTACACCCACCGGCCGATCCCGGACCGGATCGAGGCGGCGAGCTGGGCGGCCGCCGCCCTGGCGACCCGTGGTCACGTCGAGGTGCTGGGCGCCCAGCAGGCCGACATGATGACCTTCCTGAACATCTTCCGCTCGGTCGGCGGCGAGTACGAGGTCACCGACGCCCGCGCGCCGAAGCTGGGCGACCCCGGCCAGGAGGGCGGCATCCGCTTCTGGCACCCCGGTGGCGAGCTGAACGCGGTGGCGCTGGAGACCGACGTGCACCCCGGCTTCATGACCGACTGGCAGCAGCCGTTGGTCGTGGCGCTGACCCAGGCCCGTGGCCTGTCGATCGTCCACGAGACGGTCTACGAGCAGCGGCTGGGCTACACCGAGGCCCTCAACTCGATGGGCGCCAACATCCAGGTCTACCGGGACTGCCTCGGCGGCACGCCGTGCCGCTTCGGCCGGCGTAACTTCAAGCACTCCGCGGTGATCGCCGGGCCGAGCAAGCTGCACGCCGCCGACCTGGTCATCCCGGACCTGCGGGCCGGGTTCAGCCACCTGATCGCGGCACTCGCCGCCGAGGGCACCTCCCGGGTGTACGGCGTGGACCTGATCAACCGGGGCTACGAGGACTTCGAGGCGAAGCTCGCCGACCTGGGCGCGCACGCCGAGCGTCCGTAACCTCGGTCACCATCGTTCGGCCACGACGGCTCCAGGGCGCCCCGGCGACCTGGAGCCGTCTGCCGTCCACCGCGATGTGCACCTGTTGCCTGCCGTTGGCTACCCTTGCCGCGTGCCGTCGCTCTTTCGCCGCAAGTCCACCGACCTCGTCGACGAGGCCGTCACCTCGGTGACCCCCGAGGAGACCGCTGAGCGTTCCCGGGGTTACACCCCGGCCAAGGGTCGGGAGACGCCCAAGCGGCCGACCGTCGGCCGTCGCCCGGCCGGTCCCAGCCGCCCCCTCACCAAGGAGGAGGAGCGGGAGCGTCGCCGCCAACTGCGTACCGAGGCCGCGGCCGAGTTCCGCCGCGAGGGTGGCCCGCGTGACCGTGGCCCGGAGCGGCTGCTGGCGCGCAACGTGGTCGACTCCCGGCGTACCGTCGGCACCTGGTTCTTCGGCGGGGCACTCATCGTGCTCGTCGGGTCGAACGCGGCCATGCCGGCCCCGGTCCGGTTGATCTCCAACCTGCTCTGGGGCGCGCTGGCGCTCGGCGTGGTCATCGACTCGGTGCTGATCTGTCGCAAGATCAGCAAGCTGGTCCGGGAGCGCTTCCCGAAGAGCGACCAACGGATGGGCTCGCTCTTCCTCTACGCGGTCATGCGGTCGATCACCTTCCGGCGGATGCGCGCTCCGGCGCCCCAGGTGAAGCTTGGCGACAAGGTCTGACCTCTGGTCTCCGGCACCGCCACGATCCCCCGCAACATCAGCGAAACTGCTGCCTCAGGCACCTCGGAGGCAGCAGTTTCGCCGTAACTGCCGGCATCGAGGTGCTCGCTCCCGGTACGTGCACCGTCCTCGTCGTGGAGCATCGCGCGATCCCGTCGGAGCCGCCTGGTTCTCGAGTGCGGTAGGGTCGGAGACAGGATTCGCTTATAGGATCAAATGTCCGAAACCAATGGGATAACGTTTGCGCCGGTGGACGGCACCACAGTGGCGGTGAGCGAGCCGACGCCGTTACCCTCCATCCGCAGCCCCAGCCTGCCGAAGCGGCGGTCTGACCGGCACGTGCGGCCCCAGCGCGACAATTTGCAACGAGGTGACAACGCGTGAGCGAGCGGACGCGAGCCGGCCACCGGGGCGTGGCAGGCGGCGACCGGACGCCCAGCGGTCACCCGAAGGCCGCCGCGCACAGCTCACCCCCGACGAAGATCGGCCCAGCGGCCCTGTGTGGCGACGGGCCAGACCGATGAACGGCCGCTACACCGACAGGTGGCCGGACCCGAACGAACCGTCCTGGGTGGTCGAGCCGACAAGCGAGTGGCACCCCCAGTTCCCCGGCCAGCGCTACGCCGGCGACATCGGCATGTCACACCAGCCGCCACCACGCGGCCGGGCGACGGTGTCCGGCCGCGCCGAGGTGCCGCCGCTCGCGCCCACCCGCCCGGACGGCACCTACCTCGGCCGGTCGTGGTCCGACGAACCACAAGCGGAGCAGACGCCCCACGGCCGGTCGTGGGTGGACGACGAACCGGGCGGGTCACCTGCCTACGGCCGACTCCGGGACGACGAACGCTCGACGGACGCCTCCACCTACGGCCGACCCGACAGCACCGACTCCCGCCACTACGACCACGAGCCGTACCGTCGTCCGCTGCCCGAGCCGCCCCGCCGCGACGAACGCCGCTCCCCGGAGTCGGACCGACGGACCGCCTGGTCCGACCGCCGTCCCGCCGACGAGCGGGGACCCGCTCGGGAGGCCGCCTGGCACCGGGACCAGCCGTACGACACCCGCCGTCCCCGGCCGGAGCCCACCGAGCGGGACCGGGGCTACCGGGGCACGCCTCCGGTCTCCCCCGCACCCCGGCCCGAGCCCGGGTGGGTGCCCGAGCCGGGCGACGCGCCACGTCGGCGCGGCACGCCGGAGCGACCGGCCGCCGGTTACGAACGGCACCCCGGCGACGGGTACGCCGCCCGCCCCGCCCGCGAGCACGACGCCCGCAGCGCCGACGGGGCCGAGTCGTGGGCACCCGTGGACGGCCGCACGCGGTACGGCTCCGACGGGTACGCGGACCGGGCCGCCGACGACCCGCGCCGTCCCGAGCCTCGCTACCGCGCGGACGAGGGTGTCGGAGCAGCGCCGGCAGCCAACGGTGGACGACGACGTCGGCCCGAGCCGGACCTGCCCGACCAGACCCGCCTCGACGACGACCGGCGGCGGCCCGACACCGACCCGCACCGGCAGCAGCCCCGTGAGGCGGCGGCCCGCGCCGAGGCGTACCCGGACCGGCGGCCCCGCGAGCAGGCCCGCCCAGACGGGTACCGCGAGAACGGGTACCGCGAGGACGCGCCTCGTGCGGACACCTACCGCGAGTCCCGGCCGCAGCCGGGCCAACGGTCGGACGGCAGCCTGCCCTGGCCACCACCGGGGCCGGTGCGCCAGGACCACACCTCGGACCGCACCCCGGAGCCGGGCCGCAGCACCGACCCGCAGCGCGGCCCAGACCCGCACCGCGGCACCGATCCGTACCGCACCGCCGAGCCGGGCATCGCGTCGCGACCGGCCGCCCGGTCCGAGCGGCCGACGGCAACCCCGGCGCGGTACGACGAACGACCGGCGGCAACCCCGGCGCGGTACGACGAACGACCGGCGGCCACCCCGGCGCGGTACGACGAACGACCGACCGCAACTCCGGCGCGCTACGACGAACGACCGGCGGCCACCCCGGCGCGATACGACGAGCCACCGGCACGCCCGGCTGCGACGGCGCCGCCCGCGGCCGGTCGTGCCATGCCGGTCCCACCTGTCGCCCC
Source organism: Micromonospora sp. NPDC048835 (assembly GCF_040649995.1). Lineage (NCBI taxonomy): Bacteria > Bacillati > Actinomycetota > Actinomycetes > Micromonosporales > Micromonosporaceae > Micromonospora > Micromonospora sp. NPDC048835. Next base: position 8,618 of record NZ_JBEZGM010000056.1, read on the forward strand.
GGAGCGACAGGCTTCGCCAGCACCTGTCTCCCCCGCCGCCCCCGGCTGGGAGCGACAGGTCTCGCCCGCCCCGGTCTCGCCCGCCGCCGACCGGCCCGTCTCGGGGCCACCCGCCGCGCACCTGCGGCTGGAGTATCTGCCCGCGCCGGTGGACCCGCCCAGCGCCGACGAGCGTTCGGACGCCCCATCGGCACCGGGTCGCCGGCCGCTGGCCGAACCGCACCCGAGCGCCGGGGCACGCCCCACCCCGCCGCCGCGTTACTCCGGTCCGGGCAGCGCCGACCACGCGGCGGACCAGCGGCGTGGCGAGGAGCCAGGCCCGGATCGCCGTCGGGTCGACGGACCGACGGCCGGCGCCCCGGTAACCGACCGCAGCGCGGCCTCCCCGGACCTCCTTCACCCGCCCGAGCGGCCGCACGCCGCCGACCGACCGACCGCGCCGGACCGACCGACCGCGCCACAGCGCCCGTACTCGCCGGAGCGGCCGGCCCCGACGGCCGACGCACGCCCGTCGGTGGCCCCGCCGCCCACCTGGCAAGCGCCAGCGCCACCGGCGAACCGCCCGGCCCCGAGCCCGACTGAGCCGACCCCCGCAGCCCCGGTTGACCCGACCCCGGTGGTGCCTGCTCCCGCGCCCCCGCAGCCGCCGGTGGAGGACGTCGGGCCGGCGCTCCCGCCAGCACCGGGCACGCCGCGCCGCTACGTACCCCCGCCGCCCTCGGAAGAGCCGGTGGCGCCCGTTCCCGAGCCCGGCGACGTCCCGGGCCCCCGAGGGCCGGAAGCATGGTTCAGCCCCGCTCAGGCCGCCGAGCCCGACCAGGACGAGCCGGCGACCGATCAGCGGTCGTACGACGCCGGCGACGACGAAGCGACGGCCGGTGACCCCGACCTCGCCACGACACCGACCACACCAGACGAGGAGCGGCCGACACCGACGGCCGACACCCACCTGGGCATGACCGACGAGGAGGTCGACGGCTGGACGGTGGACGACGACCAGCAGGTCCCCGACGTTCCTGTCGTCGCGATGCCCACGGACCACTCCGCAGCCGACCTGGGCGACGAAGACGGCGTCAGGGTCGGGCTCGACAAACTGTCCTCCACCGTGGCGTCGGACGAGGACACCGATCCGGTCGTGCACGATCCGACGGACGAACCCGCGCCGCCCGACGAGCGGGCGGATGCGACCGACGAGCCGGGCACGAACTCCACGGACGGCTCGCGAGCAGAGTGGTCGGCCGACGCCGCGCCCTCCGTGACGCCCACGGACGACACGACCACGCCGGTTCCCGCACCACCGCTGTCGGTCACGCCGGTCTCGGCACCGCCGCTGTCGGTCACGCCGATCTCCGCACCGCCCGTCGCGGTCACGCCGGTCTCCGCGCCGCCGTTATCGGTCACCCCGATCTCGGCACCGCCGCTCTCGGTCACGCCGACGTCCGCACCCCCCGTCGCGGTCACGCCGGTCTCCGCGCCGCCGGCGTCGCCGGTATCGGCTCCGCCCGCAGCTCCCGTCTCCGCGCCACCAGCCGCAGCTCCCGTCTCCGCACCACCAGCCGCAGCGCCCGTCTCCGCACCACCAGCGCCCGTGTCGGCGGTGCCCGCCTCCGCGCCACCGGCCTCGCCGGCAGCGCCCACGTCCGCACCACCAGCGCCCGAGGCAGCGCCCGTCTCCGGGCCACCCATGCCGGTCTCCGCGCCACCCATGCCCGTCTCCGGGTCGGCGGCGTCGGTGGAGCCGACGTCCGGGCCACCCGCCTCGGCCGTTCCCGGCCCGAGGAGCGGCTCGGGCGGGGAGAGCGTGCCGGTGTCGGCGCCACCCGACGACGCACCGCCGGTGGTGACCCGCCCGTCGCTGGCCGACCCGGGCGACCCGGAGCAGGTGCTGGCCGCGTACCGCTGGCGGTTGGACCCGGTCACCCTGCGCGAGGACCTGACCGAGCCGGACGACCTGCGGGCCATCCGGCGGCGCCTGACCGAGAAGTTGGGCTCGGCGGTCGACAACCGCGCCCGGGCCCGGCTGCTCAGCCTGCGGGCGGTGGCCTCGCGAATTCTCGGCGACCTGGACGACGCGCTTGCCGATGGCCGGCTCGCCCTCACCTACGCCGAAGCCACCGGGGAGCTGCGCCGGACGGCGTTGGCCCAGGCCCGGCTGGCGCACGTGCTGCGGTGGCGTGGCGACTTCGCCGAGGCGGACCAGCTCTTCGCCCAGGCCAACTCGATCGAGTTGCCCGACCGGTTGCGGGCCGCGCTGCACGAGCACGCCGGGCGGTCGTGTTACGACCAGGGCCGGCTCATGGAGGCCTGCGAGCACTTCGAGAAGGCGCTCGACCTGCGGGGCGCCGGCGACGCCGAACTGCTGGACCGGGTCCGGGTGGCTCTCGACGCGGTCACCGTTCGGGCCGAGGCGGGTGGCTTCGGGCCGTACCCCAGGGGTCGGGACGAGGTGCTCGACCGGGACCGGCCCCCGGTGCCGGAGCGGGATGGGCCCTTGTGGGGTTACACCAGCCAGGACGGTGAGGTGGTCATCCCCGCCCGGTACGCGGAGGCGCAGCCCTTCCACGACGGGTTGGCGTGGGTCCGCCGGCCGGACCAGGACCGCTGGTCGCTGATCAACCTGCTCGGTACGACGGTGATCCCGCCGTCCTTCCGGGCCGCGCACCCGTTCAGCGACGGCCTTTCCTGGGTGGTCGGCGAGGGCGGCTGGACGGCGATCGACGCGACCGGCGCGGTGCAGGTCGCGCCGAACTTCGCCGAGGTACGACCGTTCCGGCGTGGGTTGGCCGCGGTGAAGCGCGAGGGTTGGGGGGCGGTCGACCGCACCGGGCGGGTCATCGTGCCCACCCGCTACCACGGCTTCGCCACGGAGCTGGCCGACGGTCAGCAGGTCGACGGGTTCACCGACGAGGGGCTCGCCGTGGTCGACGTGGCTGGTCGGCGGGGTGTCGTGGACCGCACCGGCACGGTGCTGGTCCCGCCGGCGCACCCGATGCTCGTCATCCACCCGGTGGCGTTCCTGGTCGAGAGCGGCAACGGGCGGTGGGGCGCGCTGGACCGGCGCGGCGTGCCGCTCATCGATCCGGTGCACCGCGATCGCGCCGAAGTGCTCGAAGAGATCGACCGGCTACTCACCGACGCCAATCCGGTGCTCTGAGTCGCCGGTCGCGGATGGTGATCCACCAGGGCTAGGGTCGAGGCATGGAATTCCGACACCTGGGCCGTTCCGGCCTGATGGTCAGCGAGATCTCGTACGGCAACTGGATCACCCACGGTTCGCAGGTCGAGGAGGACGCCGCGTTCGCCTGCGTCCGGGCGGCCCTCGACGCGGGGATCACCACCTTCGACACCGCCGACGTGTACGCCGGCACCCGAGCAGAGGACGTGCTCGGCCGGGCGTTGCAGAACGAGCGCCGCGAGGGCCTGGAGATCTTCACCAAGGTCTACTGGCCGACCGGGCCCGGCCGCAACGACCGTGGTCTGTCCCGTAAGCACATCATGGAGTCGATCAACGGCTCGCTGCGCCGACTGCGCACCGACTACGTGGACCTCTACCAGGCCCACCGCTACGACTACAGCACCCCGCTGGAAGAGACGATGGAGGCGTTCGCCGACGTCGTCCACTCCGGCAAGGCGCACTACATCGGCGTCTCCGAGTGGACCGCCGCCCAGCTTCGCGCCGCCCATCCGCTCGCCCGGGAACTGCACATCCCACTGGTCTCCAACCAGCCGCAGTACTCGCTGCTCTGGCGGGTCATCGAGGCCGAGGTCGTGCCGGCAAGCGAGGAACTGGGCATCGGGCAGATCGTCTGGTCGCCGATGGCGCAGGGCGTGCTCTCCGGCAAGTACCTGCCGGGCCAGCCGCCGCCGGCCGGTTCCCGCGCCACCGACGAGAAGTCGGGTGCGGGCTTCATCTCCCGGTTCATGAACGACGACGTGCTGACCCGGGTTCAGCAGCTCAAGCCCCTCGCCGAGCAGGCCGGGCTCAGCATGGCCCAGCTCGCCGTGGCGTGGGTGCTGCAGAACCCGAACGTCTCGTCGGCGATCATCGGCGCGTCCCGCCCCGAGCAGGTGCACGACAACGTGAAGGCGGCCGGCGTGAAGCTCGACGCCGACCTGCTCAAGGCGATCGACGACATCGTCGAGCCGATCGCCGAGCGGGACCCGGCGAAGACCGAGTCTCCCGCGCAGCGGCCCTGACGCCGTACCGGCCCGGCCGGCGCGACGATTCGCGCCGGCCGGGCCGGACCGGGTCAGCCCTGCCGGGCCAGCCCGGTCGGGGTTCAGCCCTGCCAGAAGCGGATCAGCTCCAGGCCGGTGGCGTAGAGCCAGGACGGCAGACCGAGCAGGTCGCCGATCGCGAAGACCGCGTCGAAGAACCAGCCCCCGATGCGCGGGTTCCACAGCAGCGCGAAGAGCAGAATGAAGCCGTACGGGGCGAACAGGTCGTACATCTTGCGCCACTGCGGGCTGAGCCACGGCTGGATCATGTTGCCGCCGTCCAGGCCGGGCACCGGCAGCAGGTTCAGCACGCTTGCGGTGAGCTGGAGGAAGGCGAGCAGCGCCACCCCGGCCCAGAACTCCACCGGACCACCCGACTGGGTGCCGAGCCGCACCACCGCCACCAGCACCAACGTGAACAGCACGTTCGTCGCCGGGCCGGCGAGGCTGACCAGGGTGTGCCGCAGCCGACCCGGAATCGAGTGCCGGTCCACCCAGACCGCGCCACCGGGCAGGCCGATGCCGCCGAGCAGCACCACCACCACCGGCAGCACGATCGACAGCAACGGGTGGGTGTACTTGAACGGGTTGAGCGTCAGGTAGCCGCGGTGGGCGATGTCCCGGTCGCCGGCCCGGTAGGCCACCACCGCGTGGGCGTACTCGTGCAGGCAGAGCGACACCAGCCAGCCGGACACCACGAAGAGGAACACGTTGAACCGGACGCTGCCGTACCCGTTCCAGGCCAGCACCCCGCTGACCGCGAAGAGCGCGACCAGGCCGAGGAAGACCGGGCTGGGCCGGAACGCCGCCTTCGGTACGCCGAGGACCAGCCCGTCACCGCCCGGGCGGTCGTACGCCATCACTCGGCCGTGGGCAGCAGGCTCATCCGGTAGTCCACCCGGTCGTCCTCCACGAGTGCGACCGAGGTGACGCCGGACGCCGCGAGCTCCCGCCAGGACTGGCCGATCCAGGATTCGGCGTCGGCCTGGCTGCCGAACGACTCCGCCGGTCCCTCGACCGACTGGCCGTCCGTGCCCTCGTACCGCCAGCTCCACGCCATGCCGCGTCTCCCCTCGCCGCTGAAGTCCCCGTGGGACGAACCCTCGCCAGCGTAGTCGGCCCGGCGCGCAACGGCCCCTCGCTCTCCCCCGGCGAAGGCCAGCGGGGTGGATCGAGCCGATCGACGTCGGCCGGTACGGTGGCTCGGTGCTGACACGGGGAGTGCTGCTCGACGACCGGTACCGCCTGGGTGAACGGGTGGCGACGGGTGGGATGGGCGCGGTCTGGCGCGGCACGGACGTGCTGCTCGAACGCGAGGTCGCCGTAAAGGTGCTGCTGCCGTCGCTTGTCGCCGATCCGGAGTTCACCGCCCGTTTCCGGGCCGAGGCGCGGATGCTCGCCGCGCTGCGGCACCCCGGCGTGGTCCCGGTGCACGACGTGGGGCAGGCCGTGCTCGACGACGGCAGCCAGGTCGACTACCTGGTGATGGAGTACGTCGACGGCGAGCCGTTGTCCGCCCGGGTGCGCACGGTGCGACGGCTTGATCCGGCCACCACCATGTCGGTGCTGGCCCAGGCCGCGGACGCGCTGCACACCGCCCACCTCGCCGGCATCGTGCACCGCGACGTGAAGCCGGGCAATCTGTTGGTCAAGGCCGACGGCAGGGTGGTGCTCGTCGACTTCGGCCTCGCCCGTTCCCGGAACATGGCCGGGCTCACCGCCGCGAACATGGTGCTCGGCACCGCCTCGTACATGTCGCCCGAGCAGGCCACCGGTCAGCCGGTCTCGGCCGCCACCGACATCTACGCGCTCGGCGCGGTGGCGTACTTCTGCCTTGCCGGGCAGCCGCCCTTCCACGGTGACAACCCGCTCGCGGTGGCGCTGCGGCACGCCCAGGAGGACCCGGCGGCGCTGCCGGCGGACACCCCACCGGCGGTCGCCGCCGTGGTGGACCGCGCGCTGGCCAAGCGTCCGGAGGACCGGTTCAGCAGTGCCGCCGAGTTGGCCGCTGCCGCCGCCGACGCCCGCGACGCGACCCTGGCGAGCATCCCGGTCTCGGCCCGCCCACCGTGGGCGCTCGCCGCTCCCACCCCGGGCGTAGCGGCCTCCGCCTCGCCTGCCATCGCGGCCCCCGCCAATCCCGCCGGCCTGGCTTCCGCGTCGCCGGGCAGCCTGCTCTCCGCGTCGTCGGTCGCGGCGACGCCGCCCGCCGGGTCGGTGCCGGCGGGGCCTGCCGATCTACGCCCATCGGCGAACCTCGCGGTCGAAGCGACGATCGCGCCGAAGCCGACCCGGGAGGACGCGATCGGGATCGGGCCGACGGGCCGACGCCGTCCGCTGCTGGTCGGGGCCGGCACGGTCGTCCTCGTCGCCCTGGCCGTCGCGGTGGCGGTGGTGGCGCTGCGACCCGAGACGACCTCCGGCAGGACGGATCAGCCACCCGCGCTGGCCGGCGAGTCGGCGGCGGTCACCGACGCAGCGCTCCCGCCCGGGAACGCGACCACCACCGAGCCCCGGTCCAGCGCGACGCCGGCCGCGAGCCGCACCGCGACGGCCGACCCGAGCGGGTCCCCCGCCGACGCGACGACAAGCGGCGATCCCACCCGCACCCCTGCGCCGGACGGCACGCCGACCAGCACGACTAGCAGCCGACCCACGCCCAGCCGCACCCCGTCCAGCCGGCCCAACCCGTACACGGCAGCACAGGCGTGCGGCAGCGGCTACCAGGTGATCGACTCGGCGACGCTGACCGGCGGTGACGGGCAGCGCAAGGGCCGGGTCTTCCTGCTGTACCACGCAGGCACCGGCACCAACTGCGTGGTGACCCTCAAGGACAGCGCGGTCGGCGCGAAGACGGCAGCCTCGGCGTACCTGGAGGTGCAGGGGCGGGCGCGCAGCACCGACAGCGGGTCCTTCGACTACTACGCCGGCCCGGTGAAGGCCACCGCCGCCGGGACGTGCGTCAAGTGGGGCGGCTCCACCGGCGGCGTCAGTTACGGCAGCGGCTTCGAACACTGCGACTAACCGCCAAAAGCACCAGGCCACCAAACGGAACAGGGCACTCCCCTCCGCGATCTTGCGTTTGCTGTCGCGACGTAACACCACATTCCTCGTCTATCGGCAACACAAACTGCAAGATCGACGCGGAATGTCGGTAACGGACGCGGCACGCACTTTCGATCTTCAGTGGGGCTGGGGCGAGGTGCCCGGGTACCAGGCGAGCGAACTAAGGTACGGGCATGTCCGTAGACGGGTGGAACACGGTCCTGGTGCTCGGCGGTATCCGGTCCGGCAAGTCCGAGTTCGCCGAGTCCCTGGTCAATGACGCGCCGATGGTCCGCTATGTCGCCACCGCGCCCGAGGGCGACCCGGAGGACACCGAGTGGGCGACCCGACTGGCGGCGCACCGCGCCCGGCGGCCGGGCAGCTGGAGCACCGAGGAGACCTCGGCGGACCCGCGCCGGCTGGCCGACGTGCTCGCGTCCGCCGAGCCCAACGAGACGGTCCTCGTCGACGACCTGGGCGGCTGGGTGACGGTGCTGCTCGACCCGGACCACCAGCCCGCCGACGACGTGGCGACGATCGCCGAGCTGGCCGAGGCGATCCGCGGGTGTACCGCCCGGGTGGTGCTGGTGAGCCCCGAGGTGGGGCTCTCCCTGGTGCCGACCACCCCGCTGGGTCGAGCGTTCACCGACGCGTTGGGCGCGGCCAACCGCGCGGTCGCCGACGCCTGCGACGCGGTGGCGCTTGTCGTCGCCGGTCAACCGGTCTGGCTCAAGCCAGCCGCCACCACGAGCGCGCCGACCGCTGCCGCCGCGGTGACCGCGCCGACCGCTGCCGCCACCACGACCGCGCCGACCGCTGCGGGCACCGTGACCGCGCCGACGGCCGCCGCGAGCGCACCGGTGGTGGCGAGCCTGGCCGACAGCGAGCCGACCCCCGAGGTGCAGCTGCCCGAGGTGCTGACCCACACGCCGCCGGCCACCCCGACTCAGGAACCGGGCAATGCCTGGGCCGCACCGACCATGGCGCTGCCGATGGTGGCCACCGGGCTGGTCATCCAGCCCGGGATGGAGCTGCCGATGCCCGACGAGTACGCGGGCCCGCAGGCGGTGGACCGACTGGCCACGCTCGACGTACCGGGTGCCGGGCTGGGCGTACTGGACCGGGTGGTGGGCTTCGCCGCCGCCACCCAGGGCACCTCGACCCCCGCCGCCTGGGGCTCGGTACGGGTGCTGCTGCTGCACGGCGACCACGACGGCGGTGCGGCGGCCGGCTCCATCGCCGGTGAGTCCGCGCGCCGTGCCGCGCAGGCCCGCGCCGGCCGGGGCGCGTTGGCACGGCTGGCTGCCGAGAGCGGTGCCAGTCTGCAGGTGGTGGACACTCCGACCTCCGCACCGATCGAGGACCAGCCGGCCCTCGCGCCGGAGCAGGTGGAGTCGGCGCTGCGCTACGGCTGGCGGTTGGCCGAACAGGCCGCCGACGCCGGCGTACAACTGCTCGTTCTCGGGGCGTGCGGCGCCGGCACCGAGGCGGCGGCCGCCGCGGTGCTCGCGGCCACCGCGGGCGCGGAGCCCCCCGCGGTGCTGGGCCGGGTGATCACCGACTCCGGCGAGATCGACGACGCGGCGTGGATGGTCCGCTGCGCGGCGGTACGCGACGCGCTGCACCGCACCCGACGCTCGTCCCGTGGCGCCAAGGACATCCTGGCCGAGCTGGGCGGCGGCGACGTGGCGGTGGCCACCGGCGTGCTGCTCGGCGCCACCGCCCGCCGGGTGCCGGTGCTGCTCGACGGACCGGTCGGTCTGGCCGCCGGCATGGTGAGCCGTGACCTGGCCGGGCAGGCCCGGCACTGGTGCCTGCTGGCCGACCACGGCGGGCACCCGGCCGTCCGGCTCGCCGCCGACGTGCTCGGCCTCACCCCGCTGCTCGACCTGCGACTGGACCTCGGCGAGGGCGCGAACGCGCTTGTCGCGCTGCCGCTGCTGCGCTCGGTGCTGGCGCTCTCCGCCGCACTGCCGGTACACCCGTCGCTGGCCGGCCCGGAGGACACCGACCCGAGCGTCGACGAGCCGGAGTCCACCGACCCGGATCTCGACTTCACCGGGGCCGACTCGACCGAGCCCGACTTCGCCGAGCCGGAGCCGGCCGGGCCGGGCCCGGCCAGCACCGGGGCGGACGAGCAGCCGGCGTCGGGCTGGCGTGCCGGCTGAGCCTCGGCTCCTCGCGGGAGCCCGGCTGGCGGTCACCACGTTCACCACACTGCCGGTGCGGGCCGGGCGCATCGACCGGCCGGTCGCCGGCACGGCGATGGCCCTCGCCCCGGTGGTCGGCGCGTTGCTCGGTGCCGTGCTTGCCGGTGTGCTGGTGCTGACCGGTGCGCTCGCTCCCCCGCTCGTGGCGGCCGGTGTGACCGTCGGCGTCGCCGCGCTGCTCACCCGAGGGCTGCACCTGGACGGGTTGGCCGACACGGTGGACGCGCTCGGCTCGTACCGGCGGGGGGCGGCCGCCCTGGAGATCATGAAGAAGCCGGACGTCGGCCCGTTCGGGGTGGTCGCCCTGGTGGTCGTACTCCTGGTGCAGGCCGCGGCCCTCGCCGACCTCGCGGGACGGTCCTGGCCGGCGGGTCTCGCGGCGGTGGTCGCGGCGACCGCGGCCGGGCGGTTCGGCGTCACGCTTGCCTGCCGACGGGGAGTGCCGGCGGCCCGGCCCGACGGGCTGGGCGCGCTCGTCGCCGGCACGGTCGGGCCGGTGGCCCTGGCCGCCGGCGCGGTCGCCGTCGTGCTGCTCGCGGTGCCCGCGGTGCCGGGCCGTCCGTGGCACGGGCCGCTGGTCGTCGTCGCCGCCGTCGCCGTCGCGCTGGCGCTGCTCAATCATGTGGTACGCCGGCTCGGCGGCATCACCGGCGACGTCCTCGGCGCGACCGTCGAGGTGGTCACCACGCTGGTCTACCTGGGTCTGGTGCTGTCCGGCTGAACCGGGCAGGGCGGGCCGGGTAGCGTTCGGCTCGACAACACCGGCGCGGCCACCGGGGGAACCCACAATGCTCATCACTGACGACTTCCTGCCCGTACCGGTGCCGGAGTCGCTCAGCGCGACCTATCTGGTGCCGATGGTGGGGCTACCGAAGGTCAGTGCGAAGACCGCGGTGGCGGCCCTGACCGGCCGACTCGCCGAACCGGTGCACGGGTTGGCCCGGCAGATGCTCGACAGCCCGCTGATGAGCGTCGACACCCGGCCGATCGCCGAGTTCCCCGAGCTGCCACCGGACCTGCTCACCGCGTTCGGCGCCACCGAGGAGCAACTGGCCCGGCTGGCGGCGGCCACGCACCTGGTGGTCGTCCAGGCCGAGTACCGGCCCGGCTGGCCGCCCGCGCACGAGTGGGCCGCCCGCGCGGTCGCGGCCGCCGTGGCGGAATCCGTCGACAGCGACGTGGTGGACGTCTTCGGCCTGCAGTTCCTCGACCCGGCGACCGCGCTGCGTTCCCTCCCCGACGAGCAGGGCCGCATCCGACTCGTCGACTGGGTGCTGGTGCCGTACTCCTCGGACACCGAGGGCCTGTGGTTCACCACCAAGGGGCTGCGCCGCTTCGGCCTGCTGGAGTTGCAGACCCAGGGGGTGCCCGACCACCTCACCCGCGCCTGGGGCGCCGTGATGACCGGGGCGGCCCGCCGACTGCTGCGGGACTGGACGGACGGGCTCACCGGCGAGGAGGTGCCGGCGTTCGTGCAACTGCCGGTGCTCGCCACGGTCACCGGGCACGACATCGCGGTGGCGTACGGCAACCCGGAGCAGCACGGCGCCACCGCCCCGGTGCTGCTCCGCCTCGAACTGGATCCGGCGACCGACCCGGAGGCAGACTCGTTCCTCAGCCTGCGCCCGCCGGCCGGGCACCCCGGCCCGGACGGGCGCTACTACGCGGCTGCCTGCGCGACGCTGTTCTCCGGGATCCAACCGGACGTGCGGTACGCCCGCTCCGGTGACGCGATGAGCCGTGCGGTCGCCACCGCCCGCGCCGCGCTCGGTGACGCGCGGGCCCGGTTCGTCGCCGGCCGGTTCCCCAGCGAGTCGCAGCTGGTGGTGAAGTACGGCCTGCCCGGGGACGACGGCCCGGAGTACGTCTGGGCCGGCGTCACCTCGTGGGAGACCCCGGAGCGCATCGTCGGCGTGAGCGCCAGCGACGCCAACACCGACCAGAGCGTCCGCATCGGCGCCCCCGTGGTCGTGGAGGTGTCCGACGTGGTCGACTGGGCCGTCCTGGACGCGAGCGGCGTCATCGAGGGCGGCTGGACCCAGGCAGTCCTGGACTCCGGCGAACCCCCCACCCCCAAAACCCCCTAAAACCCCCCAAACCCCCCCACCCCCTCTCCCCTCCCCCCACCCCCACCCCCACCTTGTTGATCAAGAGGTTTGCGTCAAAATCTCGCCCGAACTTGACGCGAACCTCTTGATCACCGAGGCAGGGGGGGGTGGGGGGTGGGGTGGGGGGTGGGGTGGGGTGGGGGGGTGGGG
>NZ_JBEZGM010000057.1:0-18561 GCF_040649995.1 Micromonospora sp. NPDC048835
CGCCCCGCGCCCCGCGCCCCGCGCCCCGCGCCCCGCGCCCCGCGCCCCGCGCCCCGCGCCCCGCGCCCCGCGCCCCGCGCCCCGCGCCCAAGATCGTGCTCGATCCTGGATGTAGTGGCCTCACCGACGCGCCGACACCACTACATCCAGGATCGAGCACGATCTTGCCGCCGTACTCCTGCGCGGTGAGGAAGATCCGCGCAACTTCCCGGATGTTGCTGCCTCAGACGGCCGGGAGGCAGCAACATCCCCGATGCTGCTGCCACGAAAGTGGTGCGGCCCGGGGCGGCGCGGCGCGGGGCGGCGCGGCGCGGGGCGGCGCGGCGCGGGGCGGCACGGCCCGGGGCGGCACGGCTTGGGGCGCGGGGCGGCACGGCGCGGGGCGGCACGGCCCGGGGCGCGGGGCGGCACGGCCCGGGGCGGCACGGCGCGGGGCGGCACGGCGCGGGGCGGCACGGCGCGGGGCGGCACGGCGCGGGGTGGCGGGGTGCGGCCCGGCGGGGTGCGGGGTGCGGCGCGGGACGGCACGTGGTGGCGCGGCGGGTGCGGAAACGCCCGTCGACTTTGGGCCGACGGGCGTTGGGTGGAGAAGCTCCCCCGATTGGACTCGAACCAATAACCTGCCGGTTAACAGCCGGCTGCTCTGCCAATTGAGCTACAGGGGATCGTGCTCCGCGCGGCTTCGGATCACCCCGACGCCGTGCGACGGGACAAGAGTACAGGACATTGCCCGGGGTTGGTCCAGTGGGTTCCCTCCCCACCCTCGCATCGACAAACGGGGTAAATCGCCATCCGGGCACAAGCATGCTTGAGCGGAGAGCAGGATGGGTAGTTAGCTGCGGACAGAGGACGCAGGCGCGAACAGGTCGCCTTCCGACGGGGCAACTCGCCGGGGTGACGGCGCGTCAGGTACGGAAGGAGCCGCCATGCGCGGAAAGATCATGTTTCTTGGCGGGCTGGCTGCGGGATTCGTCCTGGGCGCCCGTGCCGGCCGGGAGAAGTACGAAGAGCTCGTGGTCCGGGGCCGCAAGGTGCTCGACCACCCGACCGTCCAGGAGGCGGCCGGGGTCGCGCAGGCCCAGGCCACCAAGCTCTACAGCGAGGGTAAGGACAAGCTCGGCCAGACCAAACTGGGCGAGAAGCTGGGCACCGGCAACGGCAGCACCGGCACGCAGGAGTTGACCGCCGCCGACGACGCGTTCGCCGGCACGCCCGCCACCGTGGGCGCCAAGGCGGGCACCAGCACGGTCGGCACGACCTCCGGGTCGCCGTCGTCCACCAACCCCCGCACCAAGCCGTCCGGCTCGGGCACGAACGCCAGCACGCTCTGACCAATCGCACGTCGACGGGCCGGTCGCCTTAGGGCGACCGGCCCGTGGTCTGTCCGGCGTGCGGTCAGTCCTTGCTGCTGAACGCCGCGTCGAAGGCGGCGCTCGGAGCGTCGAAGGCGAGCCGGCGGACGAACTGCAGCGCCTCCGGGGCGCCGACCAGCCGGTCCATTCCGGCGTCTTCCCACTCCACCGAGATCGGGCCGTCGTAGCCGATCGCGTTCAACGCGCGGAAGCAGTCTTCCCAGGGCACGTCGCCGTGGCCGGTGGAGACGAAGTCCCACCCACGACGCAGGTCGGCCCAGGGCAGGTGCGAGGCGAGCCGGCCACGCCGGCCGTCACCGGTGCGCACCTTGGCGTCCTTGCAGTCCACGTGGTAGATCCGGTCGGCGAAGTCGAAGATGAAGTTCACCGGGTCCAGCTCCTGCCAGACGAAGTGCGACGGGTCCCAGTTCAGCCCGAACGCGGGCCGGTTGCCGATCGCCTCGAGCGTCCGCTTCGTCGTCCAGTAGTCGTACGCGATCTCACTCGGGTGTACCTCGTGCGCGAACCGCACGCCGACCTCGTCGAACACGTCGAGGATGGGGTTCCACCGGTCGGCGAAGTCCTGGTAGCCGCGCTCGATCATCGCCGGCGGCACCGGCGGGAACATCGCGAGGGTGTGCCAGATCGACGAACCGGTGAAGCCGACGACGGTCTTCACCCCGAGCTTCGCCGCCGCCCGCGCGGTGTCCTTGATCTCTTCGGCGGCCCGCTGACGAACCCCCTCGGGCTCCCCGTCGCCCCAGATCCGGCCGGGCAGGATGTCCTGGTGCCGCTCGTCGATCGGGTGGTCGCAGACCGCCTGACCGACAAGGTGGTTGGAGATGGTGAAGACCTGGAGGTTGTGCTTCGCCAGGGTCTCCTTCTTACGCTCGATGTACGAGTCGTCGGCGAGGGCCTTGTCGACCTCGAAGTGGTCGCCCCAGCAGGCGATCTCCAGACCGTCGTAGCCCCACTCGGAGGCGAGCCGGCAGACCTCCTCGAACGGAAGGTCGGCCCACTGGCCGGTGAAGAGCGTGATGGGTCGCGCCATTGTCCTTCTCCCCTGATGTGATGGGGATTCCATGTGCGGACCGGGGCGAGGGTGACCGGACGTACGCGACGCCCGGGGCGGTCACCGGTGGGTGCGGAACACACCTGAACCCGGCGGGTTGCGCCTCCCACCGGGTCACCGGCCACCAGCACGGTCGCCGCCCCCACCCTATTTCCGCGCCACCCCATCGGGGAAGCCCCGCAGCCGGCCGATCATTCGGCCACCTCCTCGGGTGCGGGCAGGACAGCCCGTACGGTGAAGCCGCCTCCAGCGCGCGGGCCGGCCGAGAACGTGCCGCCGAGCCGCTCGGTACGCCTGCGTACCCCGAGAAGACCTCGACCGGCGGCCTGGGTGCCGCCGCAGGACGGAGCGGGACCGGCGCCCTCGTCGCGGATCTCGATGGTGATGCCCGCGGCGTCGTAGCGCAGGCGGACGCCGACCGGGGCGCCCGGCGCGTGCCGGTCGGCGTTGGTCAGCGCTTCCTCGATGATCCGGTACGCCACCACGTCGACCGGGCCGGGCAGCGGGCGAGGTTGCCCCGCCATGGTCCACCGCACCGGTTGACCTGCGGTGAAGCCCTCCACCAGGGCGTCGAGACGGTTCAGGCTGGGCGTCGGCCCGGACGGGTCGTCGGGCTCGTCGGCCCGGCCCAGCGCACCCAGCAACTGATGGCCTCGCGCCAGCACCGTACCGCGCCACTGCGCGAACAACCCCATGCAGGTCAAGGTACGGCAGCCACCTGTGAACCACCGCCCCCCGCACCCCACCCCCAAACCCCACCCCCACCCCGGTCCCACACCCCCCACCCCGCCGATCTTGCACTTTGGGTTGCCGATACTTCGGCTTTGCGGCATTTATCGCCACCGAAAGTGCAAGATCGACGAGCGCAGAGGGCGGGGGGCGGGGGTGGGGAGGGGGTGGGGGTGGGGTTTGGGGGGTGGGGTGGGGTTTGGGGGGTGGGTGGGGGGTTAGCGGAGGGCTAGGCGGGCGGCTCGGGCGTCGCGCTTCTCCTCGAAGCGGCTGGCCGCGCGGTCCAGACCTTCCAGTTGGGCGGCCAGCTCCTCGCGGGCGGCTTCGCCGTCGGCGTTCAGGCCGGTCACGTTGAAGACGTCCCACTGCCGCAGAACCGGCTGCAGCACCTCGTCGCGGTGCTGGCGCAGGTCGTAGATGCCGGCCAGGGCGATCGCCACCGACTTGCGGGCGAAGCCCTCGATGCCGGCACCCGGCATCTGGAAGTCGGCCACCACGTCGGCGACGGCCCGCATGGCCTGGCTGGGGGCCAGCTCGAACGCGGCCGCGAGCAGGTTGCGGTAGAAGACCATGTGCAGGTTCTCGTCGGCGGCCACCCGGGCCAGCAGCGCCTCGCAGGTGGGGTCGCCGGTGGCCTTGCCGGTGTTGCGGTGCGAGATCCGGGTGGCCAGCTCCTGGAACGAGACGTACGCCAGTGAGTGCAGCACCTCGTCGCCGTGGGCGTTGGTGTAGCCCTCCGACATGTGCGTCATCCGGGCGCGCTCCAGCGCCACCGGGTCGACCGCCCGGCTGACGGTCAGGTAGTCGCGGATCGCGACACCGTGCCGGCCCTCCTCGGCGGTCCACCGGTGCACCCAGGTGCCCCACGCGCCGTCGCGACCGAAGAGGGTGGCGATCTCGTGGTGGTACGAGGGCAGGTTGTCCTCGGTCAGCAGGTTCACGATGAGCGCGGTACGGGCCACGTCCGGGATGGTGGAGTCGGTCGGCGACCACGCCTCGCCGCCGAGCGGCCCGTCGAAGGTCCGCCCCTCGCTCCACGGCACGTACTCGTGCGGGAACCACTCCTTGGCGAGCGAGAGGTGGCGGTCCAGGTTGCGGGCGACCACCGGCTCCAATTCGACGAGCAGCGCGGTCTGGCTCACTGTGGTGCTGACGGTCACGAGAAACTCCCTACGGTGGCGTAACTTACGCTACCGTAGGTCCCCGCGGCCGATAGCGCCAGTGGAGACACTCAACCGACAGCCGGCTTGAGGTCCACCAGGGGTGGCATCCACTCCTGGGCGTCTGCCGTGACCTGCTCACCGGAGCGGATGTCCTTCACCTCGTCCGGCGCTCCCTCGGCACCCGGGAACCAGACGTACGGGATGCCGCGGCGCTCGGCGTAGCGGATCTGCTTGCCGAACTTCGCCGCGCTCGGCGACACCTCGGTAGGGATACCGCGCGCCCGCAGCGCCGCCGCGATCCGCCCACTCGTCGAACGGTGCTCTTCGTCGGCCAACGCCACCAGGACACAGGTGGGCACGGAACGCGAGACCGGCAGCTCCCCCGCGCCGAAGAGCAGACCGAGCAGCCGGGTCACGCCGATCGAGATGCCCACCCCCGGGTACGAGACAGCGCCGGCGCTGGCCAGGTTGTCGTACCGGCCGCCGGAGCAGACCGAGCCGAACCGCTCGTAGCCACGCAGCTGGGTCTCGTAGACGGTGCCGGTGTAGTAATCCAGGCCCCGGGCGATGCGCAGGTCCGCCACGCAGAGGCCGGGCGAGTGCTCGGCCGCGGTCTCCACCACCCGAACCAGCTCCTCGATGCCCTCGTCGAGCAGCGGGTCGCTGACCCCGAGCGCGCGGACGGCGTCGGCGAACGACGCGTCCGGGGCGGAGATCTCGGCCAGCGCCAGGCATGCCTTGGCCTGCGCCTCGCTGGCACCCGCGGTCTGGGCCAGCAGCTCGGCCACCTTCGCCGGGCCAATCTTGTCGAGCTTGTCGACGGTACGCAGCGCCGCCTCCGGGTCGGTCACCCCGATGCCCCGGAAGAAGCCCTCCCAGATCTTGCGGTTGTTGACCTGGATCGTGACCGGCGGGATCGGCAACGAGCGCAGCGCGTCCCCGATCACCAGCGGCATCTCCGCCTCGTGGTGCCCGGCCAACGTGTCCCGGTCGACGATGTCGATGTCGGCCTGGACGAACTCCCGGTAGCGGCCCTCCTGCGGCCGCTCACCGCGCCACACCTTCTGGATCTGGTAGCGGCGGAACGGGAAGCTCAACTTTCCGGCGTTCTCCAGCACGTACCTGGCGAACGGCACGGTCAGGTCGAAGTGCAGGCCGAGCTGGTCGTCCGTGCCGGCCGCCTCGGCGTCGGCGTGCAGCCGCCGGATCACGTAGACCTCCTTCGAGGTCTCGCCCTTGCGCAGTAGCTGATCCAACGGCTCGACGGCGCGGGTCTCCAGCGGCGCGAAGCCGTACAGCTCGAAGGTGGCCCGGATCTTGTCGAGCACGAACTGCTCGACCATCCGCTGGCCGGGGTTCCACTCCGGGAAGCCGGAGATGGGCGTGGGCTTGCTCATCGGCGTACTCCTTGCGGTTCCGCGCCCGCGGCGCGGTGGTGTCGAGGGTCCGCGCGCGGCGCGGACGAAGATCTAGAGGCCCCGGGTGGGAGCGGCCGGCGACGTGCCGGCCACCTCCATGAGGTACGGGTTGCTGGCCCGCTCACGGCCGATGGTGGTGCTCGGGCCGTGGCCGGGCAGTACGACGGTGTCGTCGGCCAGCGGGAGGATCTTGTCGCGCAGGCTGGCGAGCATGGCCGGCATGCTCCCGCCCGGCAGGTCGGTGCGGCCGATCGACCCGGCGAAGAGCACGTCGCCGGAGAGGCACAGCTCGTCGGCCTCCCAGCTCGACCCGGCAGCGGGCAGCCGGAACAGCACCGACCCGCCGGTATGGCCCGGGGCATGGTCGACGGCGATCTCCAGGCCGGCGAGCGTGAGGGTGGCGCCGTCGGTCAGCTCCGCCACGTCCTCCGGCTCGGTGTAGGTCAGCCGGCCACCGAACAGCGACCTCAGGTCGGCCGAGAGGCCCTTGGACGGGTCGGCGAGCATCTCCCGGTCACCGGGGTGCACGTACGCGGTGATGCCGCGCGCACCGCAGACCGGCGCGACCGAGAACGTGTGGTCGATGTGCCCGTGGGTGAGCAGCACGGCGGCCGGATGCAGGCGGTGCTCGGCGAGCAGCGCGTCGAGCTGGTCGAGCACCCCGATGCCGGGGTCGACCACCACGCACTGCTCCCCCGGCGCGGTGGCGACCACGTAGCAGTTGGTGCCGAAGGCGTCCGCGGGAAAGCCGGCCACGAGCACGGGCGCTGTCCTTTCCGTCGAGCAGCTGTCGTCCTGCACAGCAGCCTATCGGGCGCGCCGAGCGAGTTTGCCGCGTCTGTCCCACCCGCCCCGTACGGCACAGTGACAACCTCCGATAAGCGCTGCTCGGGATGGGGTGGACCTCGTACACCACATTCCCAGTCACTAGCCGTACACTCTGGCGGGCGTGTGGCGCGGCACACGTGACGCCCGGACGGGCCGGGGCGACCGGCCGCCGGCGACGACCAGGTAGAGGAAAGGGGAGCACCGGTGGCTTCCAGCAGGGACCGGCAGCGCAAACTGGCGCGGGCAAAGCTCGACCGGCAGATGGTTCGCCGGGCCGCCGCCACGCGGCGGCGACGGCAGATCCAGGCCGGTGTCGGCGCCGCTCTGATCCTCGTGTTGGTCGTGGCCGGCTCGGCCTGGGCGCTCGGTGCGTTCGACTCCGACCCGAAGCAGGACACGGCCGCCGCGGACACCTGCCTCTGGACACCGCAGGACGCGACGGCGAACACCAACCTCAAGGACGTCGGCACGCCGCCCACCAAGGACCTGCCCACCGACGGCACCCGGCCGATGACGGTGACGACCAACCAGGGCGCGCCGATCACCGCGGAGCTGAGCCTGACCAACTCTCCGTGCGCGGCGGCGAGCATCGCCCACCTGGCGAGCCGGTCGTTCTACGACAACACCAAGTGCCACGAGATCACCACCGAGGGCGCGCTGCGCTGCGGCGACCCCAGCGGCACGGGTCTCGGTGGGCCGACCTACTCGTTCTACGACGAGGAGCTGCCGACCGTGCCGTCGGCGTCACCGTCGGCCAGCCCGGCCCCCGGCCAGCCGCCGACGTACCCGAAGGGCACCGTGGCGATGGTCTCCAACCCGCCGGGCAGCAACGGCAGCCAGTTCCTGGTCTTCTTCAAGGACTTCACCACCGCCGACCCGAAGTACCCGGTGATCGGCCGGGTGACCGGCGGGCTGGACGTGGTGGAGAAGATCGGCGCCCTCCCGACCGTGGACAATGGGACCGGGGCGAAGGTCAAGCCCAGCACCGACGTGACGATCCAGAGCCTCACGGTCGGTGAGCCGGTCAGCGGCGCCGCACCGGCGCCGTCGGCCTCCGGCACCCCGGCCAGCAGCCCGAGCGCCGGCTGACCGGGCGCCACCACCCACCCAAGCGGCACTCAGCAGCAGACAGCCAGGAGGATCCAGGCGTGACGTCCACCAGAGAGCGGCAGCGCGCGGCGGCACGCGCCCGGCTTGAGAAGGAGATGGCCGAGCGCTCGGCCAAGGCCCGCAAGCGCCGGCAGACGACGGCGATCGTCAGCGCGGGTGCCGCGCTGGTGCTCGTGGTCGCCGGCACCGTGTGGCTGGCGGTGAGCCTCGGCGGTGACGACGACAAGCCCGGCACCAACACCGCGGCGGCCGGTGCGTCCGAGTGCGTGTACAACGCGCTGCCCACCGAGCAGCGGCCCCCGCAGATCAAGGACGTGGGGGTGCCGAGCAACGAGCAGTCCGCCACCGGCGTGCAGACGATGACGATCGACACGAACCTCGGCCCGATCACCGCCAAGGTCGACAGGTCGTTGGTGCCGTGCACCGCGGGCAGCTTCACCCTCCTCGCGGAGAAGAACTTCTTCGACAACACCAAGTGCCACCGTCTCGTGACCGAGGGCATCAAGGTGTTGCAGTGCGGTGACCCGAGCGCCACCGGCAACGGCTGGCGGCCCACCGACGGCCAGGGCGGCCCGAGCTACCGCCTGCCCGAGGAGAACCTGCCCACCGACAAGCGCCCGCCGTACCCGGAGGGTGTCATCGCGATGGCCAACTCCGGCCAGCCGGGCAGCACCGGCAGCCAGTTCTTCATCGTCTACGGCGACTCGCCGTTGGACCCGGCGTACACCGTGCTGGGCACCATCACCGGCGGCCTCGACCTGGTCAAGGACGTGGCCAAGGCCGGCGACGACGGGGCGTTCGCCCAGCAGGCCGGCGGTGGCCACCCGAAGAAGGAGGTCATCATCAAGGACCTCACGATGAGCAACCCGCAGGGCTGACCACCGCACGCACGACGAAGCGCCCGCCGGCTGAGCCGGCGGGCGCTTTCGTGTTCCCAGGGTACGGGCGTTCAGGCCCCGGAGGTGACCCGGTAGGCGTCGAAGACGCCGTCGACCTTGCGGACCGTGGCCAGCAGGTGGCCCAGGTGCTTCGGGTCGGCCATCTCGAAGCTGAACCGGCTCACCGCCACCCGGTCGCGGGTGGTGGTGACGGTGGCGGACAGGATGTTGACCCGCTCGTCGGAGAGCACCCGGGTGACGTCGGCAAGCAACTTGTGCCGGTCCAGGGCCTCGACCTGGATGGCCACCAGGAACGTCGAGGCGGAGGTCAGCTTCCAACTCACCTCGACGACCCGCTCGCTCTGCGCGCGCAGGTCCTCGGCGTTGGCGCAGTCGTCGCGGTGCACGCTCACCCCGCCGGAGCGGGTGACGAAACCGAACACCGAGTCCGGTGGGACCGGGGTGCAGCAACGGGCCAGCTTGATCCAGACGTCGCTGACGCCGCGGACCACCACGCCCGGGTCGCTGCTGCTCTGCCGGCTGCGCGGCGGCCGGGTGGCGACGGCGGTCTCGGCGATGTCCTCCGCCGCGCCCTCCTCGCCCCCGTACGCGGCCATCAGCTTCTGCACCACCGACTGCGCGGAGACCTGGCTGTCGCCGACCGCCGCGTAGAGCGACGCCACGTCGGCCAGGTGCAGGTCCCGGGCGATCGACATGAGCGCGTCGGAGGTGAGCATCCGCTGCAGGGGCATGCCCTGCTTGCGCATCGCCTTGACGATCGCGTCCTTGCCGGCCTCGATCGCCTCCTCGCGGCGCTCCTTGTTGAAGTACTGGCGGATCTTCGTGCGGGCGCGCGGGCTCTTGACGAAGCCCAGCCAGTCCTGGGTGGGGCCGGCGGTCTCGGACTTCGACGTGAAGATCTCGATCACGTCGCCGTTGGACAGCGTCGACTCCAGCGGCACCAGCTTGCCGTTGACCCGCGCCCCGATGCACTTGTGCCCCACCTCGGTGTGCACGGCGTACGCGAAGTCCACCGGCGTCGAGCCGGTCGGCAGGGGGATGACGTCACCCTTCGGGGTGAAGACGTACACCTCCTGGCTGGACAGGTCGAAGCGCAGCGCGTCGAGGAACTCGCTCGGGTCGGCGGCCTCGCGCTGCCAGTCGAGCAACTGCCGCAGCCAGGTCATCTCGTCGATGTGCGCCGGCGGGCCGACGATCTGGGTGCCCTTGTGCTCCTTGTACTTCCAGTGCGCGGCGATGCCGAACTCGGCGGTGCGGTGCATCGCGTACGTGCGGATCTGCATCTCCACCGGCTTGCCGGTGGGCCCGATGACGGTCGTGTGCAACGACTGGTACATGTTGAACTTGGGCATCGCGATGTAGTCCTTGAAGCGACCCGGCACCGGCTGCCAGTTGGCGTGGATGACCCCCAGCGCCGCGTAGCAGTCGCGAACCGTGTCGACCAGGATGCGCACGCCCACCAGGTCGTAGATGTCGTTGAAGTCGCGACCCCGCACGATCATCTTCTGGTAGATCGAGTAGAGGTGCTTCGGCCGTCCGGTGGTCTCCGCCTTGATCTTGGCGGCCTTCAGGTCGGTGCCGACCTTCTGGGTGACCTGCCGCAACAGCGACTCCCGCTGCGGCTGGTGTTCCCCGATCAGCCGGTTGATCTCCTCGTACCGCTTCGGGAACAGCGTGCCGAAGGAGAGGTCCTCCAGCTCCCACTTGATCGTGTTCATACCGAGCCGGTGCGCCAACGGCGCCAGGATCTCAAGCGTCTCCTTGGCCTTCTGCTCCTGCTTGGGGCGGGGCAGGAAGGTCAGGGTGCGCATGTTGTGCAGCCGATCGGCCAGCTTGATCACCAGGACCCGCGGGTCCTTCGCCATCGCCACGACCATCTTGCGGATCGTCTCGGCCTTGGCCGCGTCACCAAGCTTGACCTTGTCGAGCTTCGTGACGCCGTCGACGAGCAGGGCGACCTCGCCGCCGAAGTCCGCGCGCATCTGGTCGAGGGTGTACTCGGTGTCCTCGATCGTGTCGTGCAGCAGCGCGGCGACGAGCGTGGTGGTGTCCATCCCCAGGTTGCCGAGGATCGTCGCCACGGCCAGGGGGTGGGTGATGTAGGGGTCACCGGACTTGCGGTACTGCCCGGAGTGCCACCGCGCGGCCGTGTCGAAGGCGCGCTGGAGCAGCCGGGCGTCGGCCTTGGGGTGGTTGTCCCGATGGCTGGCGATCAGCGGCTCCAGCACCTCGCTGACCTGTGAGGTCTGCCAGGGCGCGTTGAACCGGGCCAGCCGGGCCCGGACCCGCCGGCCGGTTGGCGCGTTGGACAGCGCGAAGCCACCGCTCGGCGACGGATCGATGCCCGCGTCGGTCGGGAACGGCACCACCACACCGTCGGCGCCGGGGGACCCCTCGGCGCTCGGCGGGCCACCTGTCGGACGTGCCGCGCTCTCGCCGGAAACCCTGCCGGAGCCGTTGCCGGTGCCCGTCACCCGGGCCGGCACGTCGCCCGTCCGGTCGGTCACCGAGCCGTCAGCGTCGCCTGTCGGGTGCACCGTGCCCTCCGCCGGAGGGACGACATCGTGGGACACCGGCCTCCTCACCGCTCGCCGGAAAAACACCTGCCGAACATCGGCCGGCCTGGTCTTCGCCCGCCGGACGGGGTACCGCCGGCGTCAGCAAAGGGCAATGCTACCCGCACGGACGGTCCCCTGCCGCTCCGCCGGACGGTCGGCGCCGAGTCCATCCCGTGGATCCGGGGCCAAACGGTCAGCAGGGCACCAGCGGGCTCAAACGGTCAGCAGGGCGTGGACGGGACGCGGCGCCAGACGCTCGCGCCCACCCAGGAAACCGAGCTCCAGCAGCACGGTGAAGCCGCTGACGGTCCCGCCGGCCCGCTCCACCAGATCAAGCGTCGCCTCGGCGGTGCCACCGGTGGCCAGCACGTCGTCGACCACCAGCACCCGGTGCCCGGCGGTGAAGGCGTCCTCGTGCACCTCGAGGGTCGCCTCGCCGTACTCCAGCTCGTAGGAGACCGAGTGCGCCGGGCGGGGCAGCTTGCCGGCCTTGCGCACCGGCACCACACCCACCCCGGTCGCGTACGCGATGGCCGCCGCGACGACGAACCCCCGCGCCTCGATGCCGACCACCACGTCGAAGGCGTCCCGCCCGTGGTACGAGACGATCCCGTCGATCACCTCACGGAAGACCCTGCCGTCGGCGAACAGTGGCATCAGGTCCTTGAACATGACGCCGGGCTTGGGGAAGTCGGGCACGTCCAGCACCCGACTGGCGACCAGTCGGGCAACCTCCGGGCCACTGTCCCCGCGCGCTGCGGCGCTGTGGGTCTCCGTCACGGCTGTTTCGCTCTCCTTCGACGACGAACGGCGTCCGGCAACAGCATGCCGGACGCCGTTCGGGTGTTTCCTGTCGGGTCAGCGCCGCTTGGCGCCACCCGGCCGGTTGCCGCCGCCACCCGGGCGACCGCCCCGGGCGCCGGTGGGACGCTTGCCCGCCGGCCGAGCGCCCACCTTGGGGGCGGCACCGGCCAGCGCAGCGGCGTCCTGGTCGACCGGCTCGTCGGTCGCGTCGGCCTGGTCCGCCGAACTCGCGGCGGAACCCTTACCGACGACCTCGCCACGGACGCCCGCGCCCCGCCGGGACAGCACACGCTTGTTGTGCGCCTGGATCCGCGGGTCGTAGTTCTTCAGCAGCGCCAGCAGCGGGGTCGCCACCAGGATGGACGTCAGGAACGCCACCGCCATACCGACGAACAGCACCAGACCGAGGTCCTTCAGGGTGCCCGCGCCGAGCAGGCCGGCACCGATGAAGAGCAGACCGCCGACCGGCAGCAGCGCCACCACCGACGTGTTCAACGACCGCATCAGGCTCTGGTTGACGGCCAGGTTCGACGCCTCGGCGTACGTCTGGTTGTTGTTGGCGGTGATGCCCCGGGTGTTCTCCTGGACCTTGTCGAAGACCACCACCACGTCGTAGAGCGCGAAGCCCAGAATGGTGAGGAAGCCGATGATCGTCGACGGGGTGACCTCGAAGCCGACAAGCGAGTAGATGCCGGCGGTGAGGACCAGGTTCGTGATCAGCGAGGCGACCGCGGCCACGGCCATCCGCCACTCGAAGCGCAGGATCAGGTAGACCATCACCAGCGCGATGAAGATGATCAGACCGAGCACGGCCCGCTCGGTGACCTGGCTGCCCCACGCCTCGCTGACCTGGTTGCCGCTGATCTCGTTGGCGTTGATGCCGAGGTCCTCGGCGATCTGGGCCTTTACCGCGTTGGCCTGCTCGACGGTGAGCTGCGGCGTACGCAGCTCGTACGAGTCGCCGCCCGTCCCGCCGACCTTCTGCGTGGTGGCCACCTCGACGCCGGTGTTCTCCGAAGCGAGGGCCGAGTTGACCTCCCGCTCGGCGTCGTCGATCGTGCCGACGCTCGCCGGCACCTGGAACGAGTTGCCGCCGGCGAACTCGATGCCCAGGCTGAACCCACGGATCGAGAAGCTGAGGATCGCGATCAGGACCAGGACCCCGGCGACGCCGAACCAGAGCTTGCGCCGGCCGACGATGTTGAGACCGGCCTCGCCGTTGTAGAGGCGGCTCGCCAGACCGTTTTCAGCCATCTCAGGCCTCCTTGGCGCGCGGGTTGCGGGGCTGCTGAGTCGGCTGGTTGCGGGCCGGGAGTGCCCGACCCAGACCGCTGACCCGCGGGGAAAGGAACGCCCGGGTCCGGGCGAACATCGTCATGATCGGGTGCCGGAAGAGGAAGACCACCACCAGGTCCAGCACGGTGGCCAGGCCCAGCGCGAACGCGAAGCCCTTGACCGTGCCGACCGAGACCACGTAGAGCACCACCGCGGAGAGCAGGGTGATCGCGTTGGCCGAGATGATCGTCCGACGGGCCCGGATCCAGGCGCGGGGCACCGCGCTCCGCGGGCTGCGCCCCTCCCGGATCTCGTCTTTCAGTCGTTCGAAGTAGATGACGAACGAGTCCGCCGCCACACCGAGCGAGACGATCATTCCGGCGATGCCGGCGAGGGTGAGCGTGAAGCCGATCTGCCGGCCGAGCACCACGAGCGCGCCGAAGACCAGCAGCGCGGAGAGGATGAGGCTCAGGAAGATCACCGAGCCGAGCAGCCGGTAGTAGAAGAACGCGTAGATGATGACCAGCAGCATGCCGATGCCGGCCGCGAGCAGACCGGCACGCAGGTGGCTGGCGCCCAGCGTGGCGGTGACGTTCTGCGCCTCCTGCTGCTCGAAGGTCACCGGCAGCGCGCCGTAGCGGAGCTGACCCGCGAGGGTGCTGGCGTCCTTCTGCGTGAAGGTGCCGGTGATCTGGGAGTTGCCGGTCAGCACGCCCTGGATCTCCGGCGAGGAGACGATCTCGTTGTCCAGCACGACGGCGACCCGGCATTTGCCGTCCTGACCCAGAGCGGTCGCGTCGCAGGCCTGGCCCTCGTTGTTGAACGCCTCACGGGTCAACGAGGTCCACTTGCCCTGGCCGTCGCCGGTGAAGTCCAGGCTGACCACCCAGGAGTTGGTCTGGTCGAGCACCGCGTCCGCGTCGGACACGTCGGTGCCCAGCACCTTGGCCTTGTCGAGCAGGTACTTCGACGCGCCGTCCTCGCAGGAGACGACCTGCTGGTTGGCGTCGGAGATCGACGCCGGGGGGCGCTGGTCGAGCTGCCCGCAGCCGATCGTCGGCACGTTGAACTGCATCTGCGCCGGCAGGACCGCGATCTCCTGCGGAGACAGCGCGCCGAACGGCTTGAGCTTCTCGGCCAGCGACGGGTCGGCGCTCAGGTCGGCCGGGGCCTGCAACCCGTTGGCGGCCTGCCACGTGGCGGCGCCGACCTTCTGCTCGACGGCCTTGCGCTGCTGCTCGATGCTGGCCGGAACCGGCTCGGCACTTGCGGTGGGCGCGGCGGCGCTCGGCGAGGCCGTGGCGGACGCGGCAGGGGTCGGCGTGGCGCTCGGCGACGCCGGGGCCATTCCGCCCTGACCGCCGCTCGGCGACGAGGTCACCTTCGGCGAGGCGCTGCCGGTCGGGGTCGCGGCACCGGACGGGGTCGCGCTGCCGGACGGGGCGGCACTGCCGGACGGGGCCGGCGTGGCGGCGGGCGGCGCCTCGGCCACCCCGCTGCCGGAGGCGGCCTTGAGCACCTTGCGGAAGCGCAGCTCGGCCGCGCTGCCCACGTCGGTGAGGTCCCGGTTCTCACCGGGCAGGGAGATGACGATGTTGCGGTTGCCCTCGGTGACCACCTCGGCCTCGGCCACGCCGAACGCGTTGACCCGGCTCTCGATGATCTCGCGGGCCTCTTCGAGGTTCTCCGCCGTCGGGGGCTTGCCGTCGACGCTGTTGGTCGCCTCCAGTGTCACCCGCGTGCCGCCGATGAGGTCCAGGCCGAGCTTGGGCTCGAGCCGGTCCTTCAAGCTGCCGCTGGCGCCGGCGAAGAACACCAAAAGATAGAGGACCACGAAGATGAACCCGAGCACGGCGAGCTGCCGCCCGGGGCGCATCTGTCCCTGAGGTGGTGCCACGGCTGTCCTGTCTCCCTGTACGGTCGCGCCGCTGTCGCAGCGGCGGCGGGTGTCGGGCCGGGGGTTCCGCCCGACGGTCTGCCTTGAGCCGACGAGGTGCCGACACGAGGACCGGGCACCCCCGGCGCGGAACGCCGACGGTCACGGGAACGTGCCGACGCCCGGCGTCGACCCAACTATCCAGTTTTCACGTCTCGTCCGCTGCCCCGTCGGGCGCGACGACCCGGAAGCCGGGTCGACCGGCAGTACGCCGGACTCGCCGCTCCCGGAGGGGAGGGGTCAGTCCTTGACGGTGTCCGCGTCCTCGGTGACCGGCTCGCTCGGCAGTTCCGCGCGGGTGACCACCCGCGCGATGGCCGGGCGGGCGTACCGGGTCTGCACGCCCGGGGCGACCTCGATCAGGACGGTGTCGTCCTCGATGCCGGTGACCGTGCCGTAGAGCCCACCGATGGTCACGACCTCGTCGCCGGGGCCGAGGTTGGACTGCATCGACTCTGCCTCTTTGCGGCGCTTCTGCTGCGGACGGATCATCATGAAGTACATGACACCGAAGAGCAGGGCGATCATCAGGATCGGCGTGAAACCGCCGGCCCCGCCACCCGCTGCTGCCAATTGCACGGTTACTGACCTTCCCATTGGCCACCTGCCCGGCACCGGGGTGCCGGAGCGGAGGCGGATTCTCACGTCCTGTACAGACCGCGGCGAAGTCTAAACCCTGCACCTGGGAACGCCGAATGCGGCACAGATCACGTTCACATCACGGCTGATCGGCGTCCAACGAGAACAAGTCGGGCACGGGTGGACTATCTGCACCAAATGTACCATTCGGCGGTGTGCGCCCCAGATGCCGCCAGGCGGCCTCGGTCGCCACCCGACCCCGGGGCGTCCGCGCCAACAGGCCAGCCCGCACCAGGAACGGCTCACAGACCTCCTCGACCGTGTCCGGCTGCTCCCCCACCGCCACCGCGAGGGTGGACAACCCGACCGGACCGCCCCGGAACGAGTCGACCAACGCGGTCAGCACCGCACGGTCCAACCGGTCCAGGCCAAGCGCGTCCACGTCGTACACGACCAGGGCCGCGCGGGCGGTGTCGAGATCGACCACCCCGTCCGCCCGGACCTCGGCGTAGTCACGGACCCGGCGCAGCAGCCGGTTGGCGATCCGCGGCGTGCCCCGCGACCGACCGGCGACCTCGGTCGCGCCCTCGGCGGTGATCGGCACCCCCAGGATCCGCGCCGAACGGTGCAGCAACGTCTCCAGGTCCGCCGGGGAGTAGAAGTCCAGGTGCGCGACGAAACCGAACCGGTCCCGCATCGGCCCGGTCAGCAACCCCGAACGGGTCGTCGCGCCGACCAGGGTGAACGGCTCGACATCAAGCGGAATCGCCGTCGCCCCCGGACCCTTGCCCACCACCACGTCGACCCGGAAGTCCTCCATCGCGCTGTACAGCAACTCCTCCGCCGGCCGCGCGATCCGATGGATCTCGTCGATGAAGAGCACGTCACCCTCGGCCAGGCTGGTCAGGATCGCCGCCAGGTCACCCGAACGCTCGATCGCCGGGCCGCTGGTCACCCGGATACCCGTGCCCAGCTCGGCGGCGACGATGTTGGCCAGACTCGTCTTACCCAACCCGGGTGGGCCGGACAGCAGAATGTGGTCCGGCGGCGCACCCCGCCGCATGGCGCCCTGCAACAACAGGTCGAGCTGGTCACGTACCCGGTCCTGGGCGATGAACTCGGCCAACCGCTTCGGCCGTACCGTCGCCTCCGCGTCAAGGTCGGCGTCGCTGACGTACGCCGAGACGAGCCCGTCGGTCTCGCTCATTGTTCCGCCCTCATTCGCGACTGCGAGGCTCGCAAACCCGGCTCACTCCGCACGCTCATCGTGCCGCCTGGGCGCTCATCGGGTGCGGCCCAGCAGTCGGATGGCCTGCTTGAGCAGGACCGGCACCGGCGGGGTCTCGCCCTCGATCGACTCCGCCACCGCGGCCACCGCCTGGTCGGCCTGCCCGGCCGTCCAGCCCAACCCCACCAACGCCTGCCGGACCTGGTCGGGCCAGCTGCCGCGGGTCACCCCGGTCACCCCGTCGGCGCCGATCGGCACCGGCCCGATCCGGTCGCGCAGCTCCAGCACCAGCCGTTCCGCACCCTTCTTACCAATCCCGGGTACGCGGGTCAGGGCCGCCGTGTCAGCGTTGGCGATCGCCTTGCGTACCGCGTCCGGGGAGTGCACCGCCAGCACCGCCTGGGCCAGGCGCGGGCCGACCCCACTGGCAGTCTGGAGCAGCTCGAACAGTGACTTCGCGTCGTCGTCGGCGAAGCCGTAGAGAGTCAGCGAGTCTTCCCGCACGATCAGACTGGTCGCGAGCCGGGCGACCTGGCCGACCCGCAGCTCCGCGAGGGTCCCCGGAGCGCAGTGCACGGCGAGCCCGACCCCGCCGACCTCGATCACCGCCTGGTCCGGACCTGTCGCGGTCACCGTACCGCGCACACTGGCGATCATCGTGCTCCTCCTCGTCGTGCCCGGTCGGCCGCGGCGGCCAGCTTCGAGCGGGTCCCGCCGCGCCACACGTGGCAGATGGCCAGGGCCAGCGCGTCCGCGGCGTCGGCCGGCTTCGGCGGCTCGGCCAGCCGCAACAGCCGGGTCACCATCGCGGTCATCTGCGCCTTGTCGGCCTGACCGGACCCGGTCACCGCCGCCTTCACCTCACTCGGCGTGTACGTCTGCACCGGCAACCCGGCGCGCGCCCCCGCCAACACGGCGATGCCACTGGCCTGCGCGGTGCCCATGACCGTACGAACGTTGTGCTGACTGAACACCCGCTCGACGGCGACACTCTCCGGCTCGTGCTTGGCCACCAACTCGCCAAGCGACCGATCCAGGTGCAAAAGGCGCATTGCCAGGTCGTCGGCCGGGTCGGTGTAGACCACGTAGTAGGCGACGAGTGTGCAGGGCCGGCCGGGCACACCCTCGACCACGCCCACCCCACACCGGGTCAACCCCGGGTCCACGCCGAGCACGCGCACGCCGCCCCTCCCCCAAACTGTCAGCAGTACGTGTGTTCGACACCCTAACCGGCGCCCTTCCCACGAGCCCCACGGGACACGCCCCGAGCCCCACGGGACACGCCCCGAGCCCCACGCCCCACGCCCCACGCCCCACGCCCCACGCCCCACGCCCCACGCCCCACGCCCCACGCCCCACGCCCCACGCCCCACGCCCCACGCCCCAGATCGTCACAACATCAGGCACGTTGCGCGGATCTTGGCGGACCCAGACTCCTACCGACGCACAGGTGCGTGATTCGGACACCCATAGCCGCCAAGATCGCGCTCGAACCAGGATCGAGTGGTCACACAACGGGCGGTTTCAAGCGGCGGTTGCAACCAGGTGTTTGTGGAGTACCTCGGCTGGATTCTGCCAGTCGAGGGTTTGGCGTGGCCGTGCGTTGAGTT
>NZ_JBEZGM010000058.1:0-18333 GCF_040649995.1 Micromonospora sp. NPDC048835
GACCCGGTTCGACAAACTCGCCGTCCGCTACGAAGCCACCGTTCACATCGCCGCGATCAACGAGTGGCTGTAACCGACTTCGACACAGGCCCTAGCGGGCTGTCCGACTCGCTCGACGGCCGGCCCGGCAAGTGGCACCCGGCAGGTGCGTGAGAGCATCGATCGATGCTGCGCTATGACGAAGCGGGCTTGATCGCGTACGTCACCGAGCACTGCTCTGCGGTAGCTCTGGCGTTGCACGACGCGACGGACCAAGCCGCGGGCATCGCGGCGCTGCGGCGCGCGGTGCGGGCAATCAGCCGGATCCCGCATCCGGACGACCCCGAGTGCCCGTTGCCGAGCTGGTGCAGCGTACTCGTGGAGGACGCCGTTCCGGTGTTCCGCCTGGACCTCAAGGACGAGAGCCGGTACGCCGAGCAGGTCGTCCGGATCATCCTCGACGAGCTGGACGCGGCCGACATCAACGGTCGACTCGAGCCCAAGAGGCCACCACCGCCGACCTTCGACTACGACGCCCAGGCGGACATCTTCTACGGCACGGCCACGAGGCTGCCCGAGTTGGACGCGCGAGGGCTGCCGCCGCACTTTCCCGCCAGCTTCCCGGTGCCGCAGGACGCCACGCTCGTACTCGCCGAGCAGGCCCGCGACGGCGCGTGGGAACACGCCGCGTGGCGGCGCCCGGGTCGGCCATTCACCGAATACCTGGAGCGGCTGCGGGCCTTCGGTTGTGATCTCGGCAGCGTGGCAGCAGCCGAGGTCGCGGACTACGTCGACAAGACGTGCATGGTCAGGTATTCGCTGCGTCGCGGCGGTGAAGGTGGCAGCGTCTCGCTCTATCACGATTGGCGCGAGCACGGGCAGCCGCCGTCGAACTGGTACGTCAACGTCGTCTGGCACACCGGCACTGAAATGCCGCCTCCGCCACCGCCGGTTGCCGTCGGTCGTGGCTTGGATCAGGCGACAGCACGCCAACTGGTGCCGGCATTCGCCGGACCCGAACACGTCACCAGTTGCGAGACGCTACTCGCGATCAATGCGGCGTCGCTCGCCGTGACCGCGGTGCACAGAGCCCTGCCAACTCGCTGCCACCATGATCGGAGCTTCCCGCTCTGGCAACATCGTCAGCTTGCCCCGCTGCTGCGTGGTGTGGACGCCGACCAGATGACTGTCGTCCGCCACGTCTGCCTGACGACGATCTCCAACTGGGCGTACCACGGAATGGCGCGTCTGCCGCGCATGTCGCTGACCCGCGACGACGCCGGCTACCTCTACGCACCAGATGTCCGGCAGGGGGTGGCATCGGCGCTCCAACCCGAGCAGACACTCGAGACCGAGACCCTCCACGCGCTGCAGACCGCCGCGATCACACTGGACCCGCTGATCCAGGACCTACGCACCACCATCGCCGACCCGCTGACCCAGCCCTCTCCGCACCAGGACGGCAGACCGCTGGAGGGCACCCACCAGGTCAACCTGGCGATGCGTCAACGAGCCGGCCGGCTCTCCAGAACCTTTGCGGACATCAGCCCCGAACAGTTGACCGAGGCACGCGACGCCTACTGGCACATTGCCTCGAACCGGCCGACCACACTGAAAGCTCCCTGATCGTGACCGGCTGAGTCTGCCCGGAGACGCCGATCCGCGCTGGTCGAGCATGTGCTGGGACGGACGGCATCGGACACGGCGGCCTGTTGACCTGCGGTGGAGAAGGTGCGCCCGGCAGGATTCGAACCTGCGGCCTTGGGATTAGAAGTTGAATCGGATACGGGTTAGCCCGTGATCGTGAGTTGCTAGGGGTGTCTATCTGTCCAGGTAGACACCCCTATCCGTGCCGATCCATGTCGGGTCGTGACGCCGTATCCGGAGGCGTCCGGGCTCACTGCGGGCTCACCCTCCAAGCAATCAGCCTCGGCCGTCGACAGGGGAGGCCCAGGCGTGTCCTCCGTCGACTGATGTGCGACACATCTCCGCCGCGTGATGTGCGTCATGCCTTCAAGTTGGGCGCAGCAGGGCGCGGAACCCGCACCCACGGAGCTGCGTAGGTGAGTCAGTCGAGCCTGAGCTAGCGTTGCCGGTCATGAGCGGAGACGACTGGTTGACCGACACACGGACGTCCTACGACACGGTCGCCATCAGCTACGCCGACCAAGTGCGCGGGGCCATTGCCGAGCTCCGGTACCTACGTGCGGCTCTGACGCTGCTCGCAGACAGCGTGCGGGACGCCGGTGGCGGTCCGGTGGCGGATGTCGGCTGCGGTCCCGGACATGTCACCGCTTACCTGCGCGAACTTGGTGTCGATGCCTTCGGTGTCGACCTGTCTCCAGGAATGATCAACGTTGCCCGCCGCGACCACCCCCACGTGCGGTTTGAAGTGTGTTCGATGACGGACCTGGACCTTCCTGCCGGTTCATTGGCAGGCATCCTTGCCTGGCAGTCGTTGATCCACATTCCCGACGGCGACGTGCCCACCATATTGCAGCACTTTCACCGTGCCTTGCAGTCAGGCGGATCGCTGCAGCTGCTATTTCACGTGGGCGAGGAGTCGCAGCTGATGACTGAGGGCTACGGCGGTCACCCAATGAAGTTGTATATCCACCGCCGGCAGCCGGAGCGCGTGGGCGCGTGGCTGCGTGACGCCGGGTTCGAAGTCGAGGCCCAGATGCTGCTCAAGCCGAACAGTCAGACCCCGCAAGCGTTTCTCTTCGCCCGCCGCTCGCCGTAACGGTAGGCCGGAGAAGATTCGGGCATACGCGCCGGTGTCGCAGATCAGCTGGCGGACGGGTGCCGCACATCAGTCGACGGAGGACAGGGGAGGCCCAGGCGCAAGGGGTCAAAGTTCCTGTACGTCTTCAAGGCGGCCCCGAACGGGCCACACGCGCCGCCGCCTAGGCGCTCGTCCGTCGCTCCGACTCCGGCCACGCAACACGCCCGGCGGCTGGCGCGGAAGCGGAAAGCCCAAGGGAACCGCCGCAGAGCGACAGGCGGCAACCGGATACTGGTGGGCCCGCTGCCGGGCCGAGTCGGCGAGCTGGCGGTGGTCGCGGGGTGGCGGTCCCTGCGCCTCCGGCGGGGCGCTTCGGCTCCAGGATGTCGAAGTTCGTCGGCAGCCGCCGGGTTCGTGGGTGGTTGCGTTAGGCCGCCCCGTCTACCGTCGACCCGGGCTAGCCGAGCAGACCGCCTCCCGACCCGCCAGCGTCTGAACGTACGTCAAGGTCGGCTTGACGTGGCGCGGGCCGGGCGGCGGCCTGCTCCCAGATGGGCGGGTCGACGGTAGACGGGATGGCACCTGTCTTGCGCTTGTGAATTAAGTTATCTCTATGGATGCTGGTTCAATTCAATTGATGACCGCTGGTATTGGCATAGGCGGAACACTTCTCGCTGCCTCGATAACTCAAATTCTCAGCAGAAGGAACGAACAGCAGCGCCAGAGCCACGAAGACCAACAGAGATGGTTGCAGGACCGCTTTAGAGTGTGTAGAGAAGTTGTCGCTACGGCTGTTAAGGCAGAACGACAACTCTACAGTGTTGCGAGTTTCATGCCTGACGACGACAAGCCTTACCAGGATATGCGAGCGGCGGGTTATAGCTCGGTCCTGATCGCCTTCGACATGTCTGAATCGCTCTTGCGAGCACCGGGCGATGAAGAAGTGGTCAGAGAAATGTTGGCCGAGGTAATTGAGTCCCTTGAGGGACTTGACCTTCTTCAAGCCGAACTGGCGCTCCTCGAAGAGGGTGAGCTAGTCCGCGAGGCGGAGGAGCTAATCGGAGCATTGTGGGACGTGGTTGGCTCAATGGAAATTCTGGGTCCCGCAAGCGATACCTTCGCCGCATACGACCACTGTCATAGACGACGGCTTGAATTTCAAGCCTCGGCTAGAACGAAGCTCGGGGTTGTTGCTCCCGTCCGAAGCAAGCGAACGGCCCGTTTCTCGCCGAGCCGTCGCAACGGGATTGCCAAGAGTGTTACCGGCATCCACGTGCCTGGGCCCGGTGGCCGCCCGCGTCCGGTCAGTTCGGACCCAGGGCCGTGGGAGCATGACGGAAAGTGAAAGACGAGATCGAATAGTTGCCTCCATAGATCCAATCTCGATCACTTATCAGTGAATTCCTCCCCCCGCGCTTCAACCACGGGATCGCCGATTTTCACGTAAGAGTCTTTCTCCTCAAGATCCTGCTTATAGGTTGAGCCTTCGACGCTGAGTGTCTCGTGTCGCTTTTCAGAACTCATAATGGCACCGATGCCACTGACAAAAGTTCGGAAGGTGCGCGCAACCGCCATCTTGGGAGCAACGCGGACCACCTTCACTAGCACCTTATCAATGTCTACCGATCCGATCGTTTCACCCGTGTCGGGATCAACGACATCTGCACCCTTTGGGTTAAGGACAGCGAACCGCATGCCGACCGTGACGCCGTGGTCTGTTCCTCGGTTTATCACTAGCGTGCGCTCATCAATAAGGTGGGCAACCTTGCCGCGAATTCGGTCGCTCATTTCGTCTCCCGATCTGATGAGTCAAGCAGGAGGGCGGCCACCGCATCTCCGTGGAAATCTGCCCAATCCTCTACTGCCAAACTAGCTTTCTCTTCTATCTCACTCAAATAAACACTTAGCTGGCCGAGCGCCATTCGGCGCTCCGCAGCTGAACCGCCATCAAAGTATTGCTCCGCCAAATAGCGACCTTTTTGAGCGGTCAGGCCGAGTGACTGGAGATGGCGGACCGAACTCTTTGCATGAGTCGGATCAGCTTTCCCGACTGACATATGAAACTTGCGCCAGCCCCGATCTGTAGAAGTGCAGCGAAGAAGCCAAGCAGCCATGTTTCCAACGTGGTCAAGGGGTTCTTTTGATCGGCCCCCTTGAATGCCAAGAGGGCGGTGATCACCAGGCTGCCAACCAGAAGGAAGCCACCCAGAGCGTAGAGCCGAGCGGACCGACTGCCAGCGAGCAACTCCCTCAGCTTCCGCACGTTGAGCATTATGCCGTGTGAAGCATCTCAGGCGGGGGTCCGCTGGCCGCGCGTTGCGCGGGGGAGAGTCAGTCGCCTACGCCCAGTCGCTCGCAGCTGCTTGCCATCAAGCCGCAGGCCAAGGGTGAAGATCAAGAACTGAAGATCGCTGGGCACAGATTCGGCAAACTCGACAGCGAGAACTCATGCGAGACGTCGAGATCTGGCAAGGGTTGCGAGTCAGGTCGGAGCCCCTACGTCCGTCATGACCGGCTTTCAATCACTTCGGGTCAGGGGTTCAAGCCCCAGCCTCACGAGCGCGTGCCCGACCGGTGTCCGTTGCAGCGCTCAACATCGGCCAGTAGAGGCCCACCGCGCCGCTTGACTCGGTCGCCTCCCGCTCCACCACCAGCAGGCAAGACACTTGGATCATTTTGTGTATGCAGCGAACTCGCGAACCCATGACAATACTTCTCGACGCGGCGGATCCGTCGTCCGAAATTGGACTGTCCGCCAACCCATGCCTACCCCCTCCAAGAGCAACATACGGCCAGGATCCTAGAGTGCACCCGACGGCAGCCCTGTTCGTGAATCTGCGCTCAGCGCCTCCACGTACGCCAGTGGCTAACGTGTTACTGACCCTCTAGGCGCTGCCGCAGCCCCTAGGATCGCCTCCGGCGGTGTCGCTATCTGTCAACGGCAGATGCGGGCGGAGAAGCCTCGTTGACCCATCGGTTGTTCTGGCAGGGCGGTAGCTCCGATGGAACGAAGGCCCCGGGCGGATTCGACGGGGGCCTTCGTTAGGGTCTGCGTCAGTACTGCTTGGCGTGGTCAATGAACGATTGCCAAGCGTTCGGGTCGAACTGGAGCATGCCGCCGTCCCGGTCCTTGGTGTCGCGGACGAGCACGACGTTGGGCAGGTTGTCGGCCACCTCTACGCACGACCCGCCGTTGGTTCCTGAGCGGCTCGACTTGTGCCACCTGGCACCGGTCATGTCCATGTCTGCGCTGCTTCCTTGATCAATTGAAGTGATTGCCTGCGCGATAGGGCATCGCCCCTGATCGCCTCCCACACGCGCTGGAGAGTAGCAAGGTCATCGGTCAGGTTCACTACCTGTGCTCGGACCTGATGATCCAGGTGCGCGACCACCGAGCCGTCACCCAGCGTGGCCAGGATGAAGCCTCCTTGCAATCCAGAGTAGACGCCCGCATCCTCCGTCACCACGTGTATATGCACGTGTGGCAGCTCGGCCATCTTGGCGAGATGGGCTACCTGCTCGGCCATGACATCGGGCTGATCGTTGACCTTGCGGCGTAAAACCATCACGTCGAGCACAGCGACCAAGGGCGCGGGTGCCTCACGGGTCAGGATCGACTGCCGATCGAGCCGGGATGCGACCCGCTGGTCGACCTCTTCCGGTAGCAGTAGACCGCCACTGGCGAGTGTGGTGCGGGCGTACGCCTCGGTCTGAAGGATGCCCGGCACGAACGCTGGCTCGTACCAGCGCAGCAGCGTCGCTTCACCCTCGAACTCGATCCATTGTCTGAGCCACGCTGGCGTGTGATCGAGCTTCGACAGCTCGCGCAACATCCGCCCGAACCGTCCGCCGGTCTTGTATGCCTCATCGACCGCGCTCATGTATTCGCGTGTCGGAGGGCGGCCACCCGTTTCAACTGAGCTGACGTGTGATCCCGAATAGCCGATAGCCCTGCCGAGCTCATCTTGACTTAGCCCGAGCCCTGCCCGGAACAGCCGTAGCTCCTCCAGGACGTAATCGGTAGCAGTCCCCATCGTTGCCCACCTCTGCTCAATTCTGTCGGCGAGTGTCCCGCACCTGCTCAATGCGGCCCCTGAGCTGCGCACCTAACACGAGCACGTATCGAAGACGGTGACGTCCTTTGCAGACTGTCACACATCGGAGCCGCTTTCATCCAGGGGAGGACGGGGTGGTTCTTGATCGGGGCCGTCCGGTTCACCTCTGCGGGCGTGCCCCTCCGAAACCCTAGGAGGTCCAAGTGCGCCTCATGCGACTGCTTAGAAGGAATGCGAGAAAACCTCAGCCCGCAGTGCCTAAGCCCACAATGCTGCAAGGGCGGGTTCGCTGCCTGCCGCCGTGGTACTCGGCGCGGACGGAGGCGCTCCTGATCTGGGGGCGTGCCGGCAACCTGACGCCCGGCCAGATGTCCCGTTCGTCGGCGCTGACAGGGCCGACGCGAATCAATGCGGAGTGCGTGCCGGTAACCGTTCGGTTAGGTCGCCTGGAACGCAATCGACGGTGACGGCCCC
Organism: Micromonospora sp. NPDC048835; assembly: GCF_040649995.1. Lineage (NCBI taxonomy): Bacteria > Bacillati > Actinomycetota > Actinomycetes > Micromonosporales > Micromonosporaceae > Micromonospora > Micromonospora sp. NPDC048835. The sequence goes on from NZ_JBEZGM010000058.1 coordinate 7,234, forward strand.
CGCCGCGTCACTGTTTCTCAGCGTCTCACCAGCCTCGCCTGTCCGCGTGCGAAGTTGTTCATGGATGACGACGCTGATCTGATCCGGCCTCGGCATCATCCGCATCGATCCCGCCGGTGCCCCGGTGTCGGCCATGCCTGCCCGGCCCGCCACCGCGCGGCACGAAAAGCGCCTGCCTCGCGGACCTGCGGCGACTTGGCCTACCGGCTCGGCTCCCACCCCTGCAACCCGGCTGGCTGGGACAACGACAGGTGGACGAACCGATGCAGACCGATTGGACCCGCGCGGCCGAGTTGGTGACCCGAGGCCATCCCGGCCGCGCGCCGGAATCGCACCCGTGGAAAGGAGCAGGCCTTCTCGCACGTCAGCTCATGGCACCAACCCGTCAGCTCTTACATCGAAGGAGACACGGCACCATGACCGACACGATCACTGGTAACCCGACGACCGAGGCTTACACCGGCCCCATTGACCTATCCCGTCCGCACTTCGTGGGCGTCGGTGGGTCGGCCATGTCTGGACTGGCTCGGCTGCTGGCCGAACTGGGCCACCAGGTCAGTGGCAGCGACCTGAACGACTCCGCCACACTCGCGGCCCTGGGCGTGGCGGGCGTGCGGGTGCACGTGGGGCATGACGCCTTCCACGTGCAGGGCGCGAGCTGCGTCGTCTACACCACGGTTGCTCAAAATGCGCCGGAGATCGAGGCGGCCCGTGTCGCCGGCATCCCGGTGGTACATCGGGCGCAAGTCCTCGACGCGCTCAGCGCCAACCGGCGGTTCATCGCGGTGTCCGGCTCGCACGGCAAGTCCACCACGACCGGCATCCTGGCCCACATCCTGCGCACCCTCGGCGAGGACCCGACCTACCTGATCGGGGCTGACCTGACCGGGCCGGGCTCTGGCGCCCGTCTCGGCGGGTCCCGGCTGCTGGTCGCTGAGGCGGACGAGTCGGACCGGTCGTTCCACTTCCTCACCCCGTCGATCGCGGTCATGACCAACGTCACGGACGACCACCCGGAGAATTTCGTCAACCACGCCGCGGTGATGCGCGCCTACGTCGAATTCGGCTCCCGGATCGCTCATCACGGGTTCCTGATCGCGAACGCCGACTGCGTGGGCGCGAACGTGGCCGCCGAGGTCATCGCCGATGAGCGACCTGACCTGACGGTGCTGCGCTACGGCCGGAGCCGCACGGCCGATATCTGCCTGCTCGATGTGCACGCCGAGGGGTGGAGCGTTTCGGCGACCGTCCGGATGCCGAACGGGACGACGGTGCGGCTGACTCTGCCGACCCCTGCGGCGCACCACCTGGAAAACGCGGTTGCGGCCGTGACATGTGCGGTGGCCCTGGGCCTGGACCCCACCGACGCAGCGGGAGCGGCATGCACCTTCTCGGGAGTACGCCGTCGCTTCGAGCACGTCGACACTCGGGCCGGGGTGACGGTGATCGACTCCTACGCCGACCACCCGAAGGAGATCGCGGCCGACCTGGAAGCCGCGCGCACCTTGGCTCGCGGCCGGGTCATCGTGGTGTTCCAGCCGTCCGGACACGCCCGGGTGCTGGCCTTCAGTTCGCGGATCGGCCGACTCCTGGCGGACAAAGCCGATTACGTCCTGCTGCTCGACGTGCACGGCACCGTGCCGCACGGACGGCCGGCGGCCGACGCAACAGTGATCGTGACCCACTTGCGCGACGGTCAATACTGCCTGCCGCTTGGCGCGGATCATGTCGCGCGGATCGTCGGGGGGATGGCTGGTCGCGGTGACGTGGTCCTGACGATGGGCACCGGTGATGTGACCGGCTACGGTGCGGCGATCCTGGACGCCCTGGGCCAGCGTTCCGAGGTCGCGTTGTCCGCGTAATCCCTACGCCTAAGCGGTGACAGCGCCGGGTTCCTCGATCAGCTTGTCAGCGAGCGCAAGGAGCCCGGCGCTGTTCGATGCCTTGACCAACACCACATCGCCCGGGCGTAGGCCCTCGCGGAGCAGTTCCCACGCCTGGGCCACGTCCGCCGCCCGATCAACCGCTGTGCCGTTGCCGGCGGCCCCGTTCGCGTACTGGTCGGCGTTCGTCCCGCCGATCGCCACCAGCCACCCGGCCCCTATGCGGGCTACCTGCTGTCCGATCTCGCGGTGCACCTCTGTGGCGTGCTCGCCCAACTCATTCATCTCGCCCAACACCGCGACCGCCCGTTGGCCGTCCCCGGTCATCGCTTGCAGGGCGCGTAGTGCGGCGCGCATGGCGTCGGGGGCGGCGTTGTAGGCGTCGTTGATGATCGTCACCCCGTCCGCGCGGTTGGTGACCTGCATCCGGCCCGGCGACACCGCCTCGGCGCGCGAAACCGCCTCGGCTACGGCCTCGATCGGGTGGCCCAGCCCGAGAGCGACAGTCGCGGCGGCGAGCGCGTTGGACGCCTGATGCAACCCGTACAGCCGCAACCGCACCTCGGCGGTCTGACCGTCGTACCTGAGCCGGAAGCCGGCGCGGCCCAGCTCGTCCAATGTCACGTTCTCGGCCCGCACGTCCGCCGGGTTGTCGATGCCGTAGGTGAGCACGCGGGCGCGGGTCCGGCCCGCCATCGCGGCCACCAACTCATCGTCGGCGTTGAGCACCGCCAATCCGCCGTCGCCTGCGTCTGGCAGGGCTTCCACGATCTCGCCCTTGGCCTGGGCGATGTTTTCCACCGAACCGAACTCGCCAAGGTGCGCGTGCCCGACGCGGGTAACGATGCTGACGGTGAGCGGGGCGATCCCAGTCAAATAGGCCACGTGCCCGATCCCGCGTGCGCCCATCTCCAAGACGAGGTAGCGGGTGTTGGCTGTGGCGCGGGTGACCGTGTACGGCAACCCAAGCTCGTTGTTGTTGGACGCCCGGGTGGCAACCGTCTCGCCCCACGCAGGCAGCACCTGGGCAAGGATGTCCTTGGTCGAGGTCTTGCCCACCGAGCCGGTCACACCGATCACCGTGGTTTGCGGGAGCCGGTCCACGACCATGCGGGCGATGCGTCCGTAGGCGGTGGGCACGTCCTCGACGACCACCGCCGGGACGCCGACCGGTCGTGACGCCAGCACGGCCGCCGCGCCGGCCTCGATCGCCTGGGCAGCGTAGTCGTGCCCGTCGACGCGCTCACCGGGCAGTGCAACGAACATCCCGCCCGGCTCAATCCGCCGGCTGTCGAACACCAGCGGGGCAGTTACCGTCACCTCGGATGCAGCGTCGTGAACGGCCCCACCGACAGCGGTCGTGATCTCGCGTAGTGTCATCGGAAGCACGAGAAAAACCTACCGTGCGAGGGCGCTGCGGGTGAGCTGCCGCTCTCTGTTGGCGTCGACGGATTCGCCGTATGCCGAGCTGTCCCCACACGACGATCAAGTTTCAGCTCGATGGATACCCGTCGGGGCGCTATGGCAGCTAGACGGTGGTGCGCCCGGCAGGATTCGAACCTGCGGCCTTGGGATTAGAAGTCCCCTGCTCTATCCGCTGAGCTACGGGCGCGTGTGGCGTGGATGTCGCGCCCAGAGGGTACCGCCGTCCCACTGCCCGACGGCGAAAAGGGTGCCCGCGTCCACGTTGCCGAGCAGACTCTCATGTCCGCGTCGGAGCGGGCATCCGGGTTACCGCGGATGGGCCTGGCGTCGGACCGTACCTTTGGCTGGTGTTGCTGGATTCCGACGCCGAGAGCGACGTCGCCTACGAGCTGTGCCAGGTCGTCGGTCGCGCCATCCTGCCGTACCGGTCATCGGGTGACGTCGGTACCGCGTTCTTCTTCCAGGGCGGTGACGACCCGGTGGGGGAGTCGCTGCTGACTGCGGCTGACCTGGTGCAAGCGTCGGGTGGCGAGCTGAGTCTGCGGGCGAGTGTCACCGAGCCGGCGGGGGTCGCGCCGGCCGTCGTCGCCGAGGCCGAGATCGTTCCCGGTTGGGCCCGCTTCCCGGGCGACGGGGTCGCGGTGTTGCCGACCGCTGGCCTGCACCGTTTCGCCGGCGACGGCGGCTGGCGGTGGCGCGTCCAGCCGGTGCCCGCGGCAATCGCCGCCGGGCCCGAGGTGGTCGCCCGGCTCGGCACCGATGCCAGTTCCGCTTTCGTGCTGGCCCATGGGGTACGCGAAGACGGGTCGCGTCCGCTGGAGGTCGCGATCGAGCGGGTGGTCCGCGACGGAGACGCCGTGGTGATCACCACGGAGCTACCGCCGGGGTACGTCGGCGCACCGGTCTTCATCGTCCAGGCCGACGTCGACGGCGAGGTGTCTCCGTACTGCCTGGGCCTGGTACTGCCCGGCGTCGGCGCGCACCCGGTGGCGACCTTCGACCGGATCCAGGCCGTCCTACCGGTCACGCCCGGCGACGTCTGAACCGCGACCCGGGTAGCCGTCCCGACCGATCAGCGCGTGGAGGTTGCCGCGGCACCTGACGCGTCGACCTGGGCTGTGTGAGCCTCGGCCGTGTCGGCCCGGGCTGCGTCGGCTTTGGCCGCGTCGGGTTGGGCGGTGTCGGCTTGGGCGGTGTCGTTGTCCGCCTGGGCTGTATCGGGTTCGGTGGCGTCGGTCGAGGTGGCGTCGGCCGGGGCGGTGGGGCCGGCGGCGAGGAACGCCTCGGCCCAGCGGCCCACCTCGTCGAAGACCTTCTTGCGTACGGTGGGGCCGGAGAGCGTGAGGTCGTGCAACCCGCCGTCGAAGCGGGCCAGGGTGACATGGCGTCCCAGGCGGGGCGCGTAGCGGACCATGTGCTCGACGTCGAGTACAGCGTCGGCAAGGGTCGCGTTGTCGTGCCACTTGGTGCCGCGGAAGGAGCGGGTCGAGCAGGCCAGCAGCACCGGCACCTGGATGTCCAGCCCGGCACGGAGTCGACGTTGCCCGGTGCGGATTGCGTTCAACCAGCCGGCCCGGACCGGGAACCCGGCCAGCGGCTTCCACGCCAGGTCATAGGTCCACTCGCCGCGGTGGTCGGAGTGGATGCTTTCGCCGTACACCGTGCCCAGCCCGAACGGGAGGATGCGGTGCGGCGCCCTGCGGCCCAGCCGGGACACGGCGGCCGCGAGGGGTCGACGGACCGCCCAGGGGGCGTTCAGGTCGAAGAAGGGACTGTTGAGGACGAGGCCGTCGATGGTGCCGGTGTCGCGGCGGGCGTCCGCCCAGAGCGAGAGGATCAGGCCGCCGGTGGAGTGGCCCATCGTCAGCAGGGTGTCGTGGCCGTCGTCCTTGCGGATGATCTCGGCGGCGGCGTCCAGCTCGGGGAAGTAGTCGCTGATGTCGCGGCAGAAGTTCGGGGTCTGGGCCGGAAGCAGGCTGCGACCGTATTTACGCAGGTCGAGCGCGTAGAAATCCCAGCCTCGCTCGGCGAAGAAGTCAGCCAGGTGGGTCTGGAAGAAGTAGTCGACGAAGCCGTGCACGTAGAGCACGGCCCGCCCGGTGGGGCGCTCGGCCCGCCGCCGGACCAGGGTCGCCACGACCGGGCCTTCGTCGTCGGTGCCCAGGTCGATCGTCTGCCGCTCGTACGGCGGCCCCAACACGTCCGGTTCCACGAACCCGACGCTACGCCGCCGCCCTACCCAGCGGTAGCCCGCGTCATCCTGCCGCTGCTGCCCCGCCCCGCCCCGGTCCCGCCCGGTCCCGCCCCGGTCCCGCCCGTCCCCGTCCCGCCCTCGCGATCTTGCACTTTCTGTCCCGGCATAAGGGGCGTTTGCCGCTGTTCGGCGTTCGAAAGTGCAAGATCGCGGGGCGGGACGGGGGCGGGGGCGGGGTGGGGGTGGGGGTGGGCTGGGGTGGGGACGGGCGGGGCGGGATGAGGTGGGGTGTGGCGTGGGTCAGGCTGTTTCCGCGTCAGTGCGGAGGGTCGGCATCTCGGCCTCATCCGCCTCGATCTGCGGCTGGGGGACATCGCGCAGGTGCTTGTTGTGCCGGGGCTCCTGGCGGGTCTTGGCGTCGTTGAGCCGCCGCCGCAGGTCGTCGCGGACGTCGTTGAGGGCAGCGTGCAGATCCTCTTCGCTGGAGGTGGTGACGATCTTCTGCCGACCGGCGATCCAGCACTCGAGCGTGACCTTCTGTCCGCGTGCCTCCCGGTCCTTCACCGACACCTCCAGCTCGGTGGCGTCAGCGTGGAAGCTGGCCAGCCGGGCGTCGAGGGTGGCGAACTGCTCGGCGATCCAGTTGCGGTCACCCTGAGAGAACCCGGCGCCCACCCGCAGGCACTCAGCCACGGTGGCCGGGTTCGCCGCGGCGCTCATCGCTGCGCCCCGGAAGCGTTCGCGGAGTCGATGGTAGTGATCGTCATGGCGCTGACCTCTCGTCGACGTGGAGCTGTCGGTGGTGCGTTGATCAAGTCCTTACCCAGTAAGGGCGGCCGGGGAAACCGTCGACGGCGGGTCGGGCGAGTTTGGCCTACCACATGTGGGCGTGATCAGGGCGTTGTCCACAGGTGGGTTCGTCATCCACAGGCCTGGGACGGGCGCTAGTCATCGGCGCTTTGAGTGTCGATGCTCGGTGTCGAGTCGACTCGCGCTGGCAGGCCCCGATCTCCCTGGAGGGACGATGTTCGACACCTACGTGACAATTGTCGGCAATGTGCTGACGACGCCTCAGTGGCGGCGTACGACCCAGAGCGACACTCTGGTGGCCAACTTCAAGGTTGCCTCCACCGCCCGCCGACTCGACCGGGACAGCGGCCGCTGGGTCGACGGCAACTCGCTGCGCGTCCGCGTCAACTGCTGGCGCAAGCTCGCCGAAGGGGTGGCGGCCTCCGTCATGGTCGGCGACCCGGTGGTGGTCTGTGGGCGGCTCTACACCCGCGACTGGACCGACGACGCCGGCAACCACCGCACGCTCTACGAACTGGAGGCGGTCGCCGTCGGCCACGACCTGTCCCGGGGCCGGGCCCGGTTCCTGCGCAACCGGCCGAGCATGACGACCAGCACCGTGGAGGACGCGGAGGCCGAGAGCCGGGTGCACGGCGAACCCACCGAGCCGGTGCCCGCCGGGCAGGCGCCCGTGCTGCCCGACGACCGGCCGCTTGACGACGAATTCGAGTTGCCCGACTACGCCGAGCTGCGAACCAGCCCGTTCGACGCCAGCCCCGTCGGCACCAGCCCCTTCGCCACCAGCCCGTTCGGCACCGTTTCGGAGGACGACAGCTCCCCGAGCGGCAGGCAGGTCGAGCCGGTAAACGTTCCGCCGGACCTCGACGACGAGCTGGCGCCTCCCCCGGAGGCGGGGAACGACGACGCCGACGCTGACCTGGACATCGAGTTGGGGCCGATGCCCGACGAGGGCCAGCCGGAGCCGGCGCAGCCCGGTCGGGGGCGGCGTGGTCGGGGGCGGATCCCACAGCCGGCCTGACCGCTCGGCACGGCACGGCATGGCGTGGCGCGGTATCGGCACGGCGTGGCAGGCGTGGTGTCGGCACGGCGTGGCAGGCGTGGTGTCGGCACGGCACGGCACGGCATGGCATGGCGTGGCGTGGTGTGGTGTCGGCACGGCATGGCGTGGCACGGCACGACGGGGGCGGGGTGGCGGCGTGACAAGCGTCGTCACCCCGCGTGACAGCAGTCGACGGGAGGGCCTGCGGGTTCGCTCCAGTGGGTCTCGTCGTGGGTGCGGCACCGTGGGGTTGGGCCGGTTTCCGGGGTGCTCGTCTAGGCTGGCCGGCCGGGGGTGGTGCGGGTGCGACGGACAGCGCCGATGGCGAACGCGGTGGGGCTGCTGGCCGGGTACGCACTGGACAGGCTGCTCGGCGACCCCCGCCGGTGGCATCCGGTGGCCGGCTTCGGGCAGGCCGCAGGTGCCCTGGAGCGCCGCCTCTACCGTCCGGACCGAGCGGCGGGTACGGCGTTCACCGCACTGGCCGTCGGCGGGCCGGTGCTGCTCGGGGCGGTCGCCGCGGCGGCCACCCGGCACCGGCCGGTGACCCGGGCGGTGCTCGTGGCAGCCGGCACGTGGAGCGTGCTCGGCGGCCGCACGCTACGGCACGAGGCGACAGTCATGGGTCGTACGTTGCGCGACGGCGATCTGCCCGCTGCCAGGCGACGCCTCGGTCACCTCTGCGGACGGGATCCGTCGACGCTCGGCGAGTCGGAGCTGGCCCGGGCCACCGTCGAGTCTGTCGCCGAGAACACCTCCGACGCGGTCGTCGCTCCGCTGCTCTGGGGTGCGGTCGCCGGCCTGCCCGGATTGCTCGGCTACCGCGCCGCGAACACCCTCGACGCCATGGTCGGGCACCGGTCGGCGCGTTACGCGCGGTTCGGCACCCCGGCTGCTCGTCTCGACGACGCGCTCAACTTGGTGCCGTCCCGGCTGACCGGGCTGCTCACCATCGCCGTCGCACCGGTCGCGCACGGAGACCGGGGGCGCGCCTGGCAGGTGTGGCGGCGGGACCGCAACGACCACCCGAGCCCCAACGCCGGGCAGTGCGAGGCGGCGATGGCCGGTGCCCTCGGGGTCCGCCTCGGTGGACGCAACACCTACTTCGGGCGCTCCGAGGTACGGCCGTTCCTCGGCGACGGTCCCCGCCCGGAGGCGCGGCACCTGAAACGGGCCGCCCGGATCTCCGGAGCGGTGGGGCTGGCCGCCGTCGGGCTGGCCGCCGCGTACCCGGTGACCCTCGGCCGGCTGGTCGGCGCGGTGAGCAGGCAGGTGTTGCTGGGCGCCGTGGATCGGCGAGGGCGGGTTGCCGCGGGCGGCGGGCGTGGGCTCGCCGGTGTGCGTGGGCTGGTCGGTGTGCGTGGGCTGGTCGGCGGGCGCGGCCTGACCGGCGAGCTTGGGCTGACCGGCGGGCGTGGGCTGGACGGGGTGCGGCCTGTCGGAGCGCACGAGGGCGTCGGGGCGCGGCGGGGGAGCGGGCGGTGAGCGGCGGGCTGTTGGTGGCCGGCACGACCTCGGATGCCGGCAAGAGTGTGCTCACCGCAGGCATCTGCCGTTGGCTGCACCGGCAGGGCGTGAAGGTGGCGCCGTACAAGGCGCAGAACATGTCGAACAACTCGGCGGTGGTCGTCGGGCCGGACGGGCGTGGCGGCGAGATCGGGCGCGCCCAGGCCATGCAGGCTGCTGCGTGCGGGCTCGCACCCGATCTGCGGTTCAATCCGGTGCTGCTCAAGCCGGGCAGTGACCTGGCCAGTCAGGTGGTGCTGATGGGCGAGGCGGTCGACACGATCACTGCCGGCACCTTTCGACAGCTACGTCCCCGGCTCGCCGAGACGGCGTACACCGCGCTCGCCGAGCTGCGCGAGACGTACGACGTGGTGATCTGCGAGGGCGCCGGCAGCCCCGCGGAGATCAATCTGCGGGCCGGTGACTACGTCAACATGGGGCTGGCCCGGCACGCCAACCTGCCCACCATCGTCGTCGGCGACATCGACCGGGGCGGTGTCTTCGCCTCGATGTTCGGCACTGTCGCCCTGCTGGACCCGGCCGACCAGGCGCTGATCGCCGGTTTCGTGATCAACAAGTTTCGGGGCGACCTCGGGCTGCTCCAGCCGGGTCTGGACATGCTGCGTCAGGTCACCGGCCGCCCCACGTACGGGGTGCTGCCCTGGGCACTGGACCTGTGGCTCGACGCGGAAGACTCACTCGCCTACGGTCGGGTACTCGGCCGACCCGCCGCCCCGCACGGCAGCGAATGGCTGGACGTGGCCGTCGTCCGCCTACCCCGGATCAGCAACGCCACCGACGTGGAGGCGCTCGCCACCGAGCCCGGCGTCCGCGTACGCCTCACCATCGAACCGGCCGAGCTTGCCGCCGCCGACCTGGTCGTCCTGCCCGGTTCCAAGTCCACCGTCGCCGACCTCGCGTGGTTGCGCGAGACCGGCCTCGCCGACGCGGTGGCCACCCATGTGGCGGCCGGCAAGCCCATGCTCGGCCTCTGCGGCGGCTTCCAGATGCTCGGCCGCGCCATCCACGACCCGGTGGAGAGCCAGCAGGGCAGCGTGCCCGGGCTCGGTCTGCTGCCCATCGAGATCACCTTCGACCCGCGCAAGACCGTCCGGCAGTCGGCGGGCACCAGCCATGCCGGTCTTCCGGTGCGTGGGTACGAGATCCACCACGGGTACGTGTCGCAGGCGGACCCCAACCTGCCACCTCTACTGACCCGCGACGACGGTGTGGCAGAGGGTGCCGTGCTCGCTGCGGTGCACGGCACCCACTGGCACGGGGCGTTCGAGTCCGACGGGTTCCGCCGGTGGTTCCTCACCGAAGCGGCTCGCCTGGCCGGCCGAAGCGGGTTCCGGGTCGCACCGGCCACCAGTTTCGCCGCCGCCCGGGAACGCTCACTCGACCTGCTCGGCGACCTCGTCGAGGAACACCTGGACACCGACGCCCTCTGGCGTCTCATCGAGACCGGCCCACCCGGGGGCCTCCCCTTCATCCCACCCGGCCCGCCGTCTTCCTGATCGGCCCGCCGTCTTCCTGATCGGCCCGCCGTCTTCCTGATCGGCCCGCCGTCTTCCTGATCGGCCCGCCGTCTTCCTGATCGGCCTCGGTGTTTTCTGATCGGCCTCGGTGTCTCTCTGATCGGCCCGGCGTCCTCCTGGCGGTGCGCCGCCTTCCTGGCGGCCCCTGTCCGGTTCGCCGCCGAGGTGGCGGCCCTCCGTCCCAAGGGGAGTGTGCGTCGGCGCAGCGAGGGATGATCGTGCTCGATCCTTGTTGTAGTGGCCTCCTGGCGGTGGGTAAGGCCTTCTTCCTGGATCGAGCACGATCTGGACATGGCGGCCCGGGTGGATGGGCGCGAGTTGGCAGGTGATGACGCCCCCGGCCCCCGGCCCCCGGCCCCCGGCCTGGTTCTGCCCCTGCCCCGGCCGTGCCCCGGCCCCGGCCGTGCCCCGGCCCCGGCCGTGCCCCGGCCCCGGTAGGTGCGGGCGCAGCATCGCCCCTTTTGCCTGCTTAGCCCCCTGGGCGCACGGCCTGCCTGCCGGGCCCCCTACCTCCGGCAGCCCCAGTTCGCGGTGGTCGCGCCTATCGGGGCGATGATCCGCGCACTCTCCCCGAAACTGCCTCGTCCGGTCGGGAGGCAGCAGTTTCGGAGGGGTAGTTCCATCCTGAGTTGGCTGGTCAGGGGGTCTTGACGGCCTGGCGGTGGTGGAGATGGGGCAGGTCAACCATCGGTGATCTTCGGGTTG
>NZ_JBEZGM010000059.1:0-16785 GCF_040649995.1 Micromonospora sp. NPDC048835
CCCCGGCATGACTCCTCATCCTGACGAGAATCCACCCCGTTGCAACAACCACTTGAACCCAAGAGCGCCCGAGGCCACTACATCCTGGTTCGAGCGTGACCTTGGCGGTGGTGGGGGCGCCAAACCCCGCCCGCGGTCTTTCGCGGCGGTGCTGTCGTCAAGATCCGCTCAGTTTCAGGGATGTTGCTGCCTCCCGCGTCTCGGAGGCAGCAACATCAGGGGAGTTGCTCAGATCTTGGGCGCGGGGCGCGGGGCGCGGGGCGCGAGCACGAACACGGCGCGGGGCGCGGACACGAACTTGACGCGGACACGACCGCGACGCGGGACCCACGAACGCGACGCGGGACCCACGAACGCGACGCGGGACCCACGAACGCGAGGCACGAGCGCACGGGCGGAGGGACGCGGGACCGGCGGTGGGCCGCCGGCCCCTCAGGGACGGGTCGGGGTCAGGTGAGTTGGGCTGCCTGGACCGCTTCGGCGGTCACTTCGGTGAGGCGGTCGGCGGGGAGGGCGCCCAGCTCGTCACGGCCGAACCAGCGGGCTTCGCAGGTGGAGCCGCCCACGTCGGTCACGGTCAGCGGGTTGGGCTTGTCGACGACGACCCGGTAGAAGGCACGGACGCCGTGCCAGTCGATCGGGTAGCCCTCGGGGCCGAGTGAGGCGGCGTCGCGGTGGCTGGCCACGCCGAGCAACTCGACCAGGCGGCCGGTCTGCCCGGTCTCCTCGACCAGCTCCCGGATGAGGGCGGCGCCGGGCTGCTCGCCGTAGTCGGTGCCGCCGCCGGGGAGGTGCCAGCAGCCGGCGCCGGGGTAGCCGTCGGAGACCCGGGTGAGCAGCACCCGCCCGGCCGGGTCGGTGCAGACCGCGTACGCGGCGAAGCGTTGCGCCCGGTGCAGCCCGTCCGGGCCGGGGACCGCGTAGAACGAGGGGAACTCGGGCGCCTCGTCGGGCACCACGTCGGCCGAGGAGGCGGGCAGCCCGAGGGCGCGTGCGGTGAACGAGCGCAGCGGCAGCGTGCGCGCCTCGTCGAGGGTGTACCAGCGGGCCAGGTCGGTGGGGCGTTCGCCGGCCCGGTCGGCGAGGGTGCCACCGCGGACGGCGACCCGGTAGATCAGCCGGTCGGTGTGGATGGTGATGCCGCGGTCCGGGAGTGCCCGCATGTCGGCGAGCACGTCGGCCAGGCCGGAGACGGCGACCGAGAGGCCGGTTTCGGCGGCGGTTTCACGGACGACCGTGTGGTTCGGGTCTTCGCCGTGGTCGACGGCCCCACCGGGCAGCGACCACGCGCCGGGGGTGCCGGAGCGCTCCGATGCGCGGACCAGCAAGACTCGGCCGCTTGAATCAGCACAAACTGCGTATGCCGCGATCCTGCGGAGCGGCTTGAGCAAGGTGGTCACGGAAGCAAATTCTCCCCGGGCCGGGTTACCGGAACGGAAAAGAGTCGGATTCCTGACTATCCGGCCCCGGTCAGGGATTGGTCAGGGTAATGATCCGGGCGGTCACCGAGGGCGGGCCGGGCACCAGCGCGGACTGTGGGGGTATGACATCGACCACCGCTCCTCGTGCCCCGTACAAGCAGCTTCGGCGACCCACCACCGACCGCATGGTCGCGGGGGTCGCCAGCGGCGTCGGCCGCTACTTCGCCGTCGATCCCACCCTGGTCCGGGTGGCCTTCGCGGTCACCGGCCTGCTCACCGGCGGGCTCGCGCTGTTCGCGTACCCGATCATGTGGTTCCTGATGCCGGAGGAGCCCGCCGGCGCGCCGGCCTGGCCGCACGCCGCGGGCGTCGCGCCGCAGAACAGCCCGCCGCCCGCGGCCGGCGGACCACCTCAGGGGTACGCCCCGACGCCGCCCTACCCGCCGACGACCCCGTCGAGCACGCCGCCGGCCGCGTGAGCGACGCTCACTCCCACTCGATGGTGCCCGGCGGCTTGCTGGTGACGTCCAGGACCACCCGGTTGACCTCGGCGACCTCGTTGGTGATCCGGGTGGAGATGCGGGCCACCACCTCGTAGGGCAGCCGGGACCAGTCGGCGGTCATCGCGTCCTCGCTGGAGACCGGGCGCAGCACCACGGGGTGCCCGTAGCTGCGCCCGTCTCCCTGGACGCCGACGCTGCGCACGTCGGCGAGCAGCACCACCGGGAACTGCCAGACGCCCCGGTCGAGGCCGGCGGCGGTCAACTCCTCGCGGGCGATCAGGTCGGCCTGGCGGAGCAGGTCGAGGCGTTCCTGGTCGACCGCGCCGATGATCCGGATGGCGAGGCCGGGGCCGGGGAACGGGTGCCGCCAGACCATCGCCTCGGGCAGGCCGAGTTGGAGGCCGAGCGCCCGCACCTCGTCCTTGAAGAGGGTGCGCAGCGGCTCGACCAGCGCGAACTTCAGGTCCTCCGGGAGGCCGCCGACGTTGTGGTGGCTCTTGATGTTGGCGGTGCCGGTGCCGCCGCCGGATTCCACCACGTCGGGGTAGAGGGTGCCCTGGACGAGGAACTCGACGTCGCCGTGCGCGGCGATCTCGCGGGCCGCGGCTTCGAAGACCCGGATGAACTCCCGACCGATGATCTTGCGCTTCTGCTCCGGGTCGATCACCCCGGCGAGTGCGCCGAGGAAGCGGTCGGTGGCGTCGACCACCTTCAGCTTGATGCCGGTGGCGCTGACGTAGTCCTTTTCGACCTGCTCGGCCTCGCCGGCACGCAGCAGACCGTGGTCGACGAAGACGCAGGTGAGCTGGTCACCGACCGCCTTGTGCACGAGCGCCGCGGCGACCGCCGAGTCGACCCCGCCGGAGAGGCCGCAGATGACCTCCTTGTCGCCGATCTGGGCGCGGATCCGGGCGACCTGCTCGTCGATGATGTTCTCGGGCGTCCAGGTCGGCTCGATGCCGGCGATGTCGTAGAGGAAGCGGGTAAGCATCTCCTGGCCGTGCGCGGTGTGCCCGACCTCCGGGTGGAACTGCACGCCGGCCCGACGCCCGGCCAGGTCCTCGAAGGCGGCGACCGGCGCGCCGGCCGACTCGGCGGTCACCGTGAAGCCCTCGGGCGCCTCGGTGACGCAGTCGCCGTGACTCATCCAGACCGGCAGGTCGGCCGGCAGGTCCCGCAGCAGCACGCCGGGGTCGAGGACGCGGGGTCGCAGCGGGGTGCCGCCGTACTCACGGTTGCCGGTCTTCGTGACGGTGCCGCCGAGCGCCTGGGCCATCGCCTGGAAGCCGTAGCAGATGCCGAAGACCGGCACGTCGGCGGTGAACAGGCCGGCGTCGATCTGCGGCGCGTTCGGGGCGTAGACGCTTGACGGGCCACCGGAGAGGATGATCGCGGCCGGGTTCTTCGCCAGCATCTCGGCTATCGGCATCGAGTGCGGCACGATCTCGGAGTAGACCTTCGCCTCACGGACCCGGCGGGCGATGAGCTGGGCGTACTGGGCTCCGAAGTCCACCACGAGGACTGGGCGAGGCAGGCTCATGTGCACGAAGCCTACCGACAGTCACGGCCGCCGCCGTCATCGGCTCGCCGGCAATCCACTCTCCCCGCGATCTTGCACTTTCTGCCCCGACAAAGACCGCGAATGTCGCGAAATGACGACCGAAAGTGCAAGATCGCGGAGGTTGCGCCGGGTCACGGTCGCAGCGCGCCCGGGGCGTTCGGGGGGACTGCCGGGTTGTGCGGGGGTACGGGGGGCAGGCGGCGGTACGGGGTGCCTACGGGCGGGCGGGGATCTCGTTCGCCCTTGTTCGGCCAGAAGGACATCGCTCGTTCCGCCTGCGCGGTGATCGTCAGGGAGGGGTTCACACCCAGGTTGGCCGAGACGGCCGCCCCGTCCACCACGTGCAGCCCTGGGTGCCCGTACAGCCGGTGCCAGGGGTCGACCACCCCGTCGGCCGGGGTGGCCCCGATGACCGCCCCGCCGAGGATGTGCGCGGTCATCGGGATATCGAAGGGTTCGGTGAGCGCACCACCGGGGGTGCCACCGATCTCGTCGGCGAGCAGTCGGGCCGCGGTGTTGCCGGCCGGGATCCAGGTCGGGCTCGGCGTGCCGTGGCCCGGCCCGGTGACCAACCGGCGGCCGAACGGGCCTCGCCGCCACCTGGTGGTGAGTGAGTTGTCCACCGATTTGCATGACCAGTGCGATCACCGTCCGTTCCGACCAGCCACGAACCGACAGCATCCGCGCGGCCGACCCGGGCTGCCGCACGATGCCGCCCAACCAGCGGCGCACCCGGTGCGGGCCACCGTCGACGAGCAGCGACTGGAGCAACCCCATCGCGTTGGAGCCCCGCCCGTAGCGGACCGGCTCGACGTGTGTCTGCGGGTCGGGGTGGAACGAGCTGGTGATGGCCACCCCCTCGGTGTAGTCCAACCGCTCGGCGTGGGCCCGTCGGCGAGGCACCGAGGCACCGAGGATCGCCTCGGAGTTGGTCCGGGTCAGCTCGCCGAGGCGGGGCGACAGCCCGGGCAACGCCGCCTCGGCCCGCATCGCGTGCAGCAGCCGCTGGGTGCCGAGCGCCCCGGCGGCGAAGACCACCTGGTCGGCGTGGATGACCTGCCGCCCCTTGCGCAGCCAGGCACCGGTGCGTTCGGTGCGCACCTCGTACCCGCCAACGTCGACGGGCCGGACGGCGGTCACCGTGGTCAGCGGGTGCACCACCACCCCGAGCCGTTCGGCGAGCCAGAGGTAGTTCTTGACGAGCGTGTTCTTCGCCCCGTGCCGGCAGCCGGTCATGCACGAGCCGCAGTGCAGGCAGCCGGTGCGCTCCGGGCCGGCGCCACCGAAGTACGGGTCGTCGACCCGCTCGCCGGGCCGGCCGATGTGCACGCCGACCGGGGTGGCGTGGAAGGTGTGCCCCACCCCCATCCGTTCGGCCACCGCCCGCATGGCGCGGTCCGCCCCGGTGACCAGCGGGTACGTGGTGACGCCGAGCATCCGTTTGGCCTGGTCGTAGTGCGGGGCCAACTCGTCGCGCCAGTCGGTGATGTCGCGCCACTGTGGGTCGTCGTAGAAGGCAGGCAACGGTTCGTAGAGGGTGTTCGCGTAGACCAGCGAGCCGCCGCCCACCCCGGTGCCGGAGAGCACCAGCACCCCGCCGCCGGATCGTCGGTCGGCCGGCCGGAGCAGGGTCAGCCGTTGGATGCCGTAGCAGCCCAGCTTCGGTGCCCAGAGGAACCGACGGACCCGCCAGGACGTCTGTGGGAACTCGTCGTCGGCGAAGCGGCGGCCGGCTTCGAGCACCGCGACCGAGTAACCCTTCTCGGCCAGTCGGAGCGCGGTGACGCTGCCACCGAAGCCGGACCCGATGACGACCACGTCGTACCGCATGCAGGCATCATTACTCGCGAGTAGCGCTCGCGCCAGCGGCACCTTTCGCGCGATCATGCTCCGGCCGACCGACCCGGCGCCTCCCGGCCGCAACCCGGAGCACCCGTCGGAGCGTTGTTCACCAGACGGGTGGAAGGAAACCAGATGGTTCTCGGGTCGATGGCGCCGCGCCGACGGTGGCTGCTGCTGGGGTTGGCGGCCCTCGCCGTCGTCGCGCTGATCGCGGCCGGCACGGTGGTGATCACCCGGCTGACCGGCGACGACAAGCCGGGCGGCGGCCCGGTGGCCGGCTCACCGACCCCGTCACCCGTCGGCACGCCGACCCCGAGCCCCAGCGGCCCACCACCGGGCGCGGACATCACCGGTCCACTCAACCTGCTGCTGGTGGGTGTGGACACCCGGGTCAGCGTGCCCGGGTGGGAGCCGCACTCGGATGCCGTGCTGGTGCTGCACGTACCCAAGGGGTTGAATCGGGCGTACCTCTTCTCGCTCCCCCGCGACCTGGTCGTGGACATCCCGGCGTTCCCGAAGGCCGGCTACAAGGGCGGCAAGACCAAGCTCACGCACGCGATGAGCTTCGGCAGCCGGGTGCCGGGCAAACCCAAACAACCGAGCACCGCCCAGGGGTACGAGCTGCTGCGCAGCACGGTCAGCGGTTACACCGGGTTGCGTATCGACGCCGGCGCGGTGCTCACGTTCAACGGGTTCGACCGGCTGGTGAACGCCCTGGGTGGGGTGGACATCTACATCGACCAGCGGGTCGAGTCGCTGCACCGCCGACCGGACGGCAAGTACCGGGAGCCCGCGCCGGGCGGGTACAAGGGGCCGCAGCAGGTGTACGAGAAGGGCGAGATGCACCTCAACGGCTGGCAGGCGCTCGACTACGCGCGACAGCGCTACATCACCGGCGGTGACTATGCCCGGCAGCGGCACCAGCAGCAGCTGATCCGGGCGATGACCCGCAAGATCCTGGACGAGGGCCTGGCCAAGCAACCCGAGCGCGTCGACCAGGTGGTCTCCGCGCTCGGCGACACCCTGGTCTACGTGGGCGGGCGGAAGATCGTCGACATCGCGTACGCCCTGAGTGGGCTGCCGGAGAACCGTTTCACGCTTGTCGGGCTGCCCGGCTCCGGCGTCGGCAAGGGCAGTGCCTACCGGGGTGAGCAGCTCACCACCGAGGGCCGGAAGTTCCTCACCGAACTTCGCGCCGGCCGGGCCGACGCGTACCTGGCCGCCCACCCCAAGCTCGTCGTGAAGAACTGACCGCCACTCAGAGCGGCTTGGGCGCGGCGGGCCTGCTGGTGCCGTAGAGCCAGGCGTCGAAGGTCGCGTCGAGTTGCTTGCCGGAGACCCGCTCGGCGAGCGCCACGAACTCGGCGGTGGTGGCGGTGCCGTCGCGCTTCTCCGCCGCCCAGGTCTTGACGATCTCGAAGAACGCCTTGTCGCCGACGGCCACCCGCAGGGCGTGCAGGGTCATCCCGCCGCGCTGGTAGACCGACTCGCTGAACAGCTTCGCCACGCCCGGCTTGCCGGGCGGTGTCTGCCACACTCGCGCGGACGTGCTGGCGTACCGGTCATCGAATGCCTCCTCGGCGGTGTACGCCTCGGTGTGCTCGGCCCAGAGCCACTCCGCGTACGTCGCGAAGCCCTCGTTGAGCCACATGTCCTCCCACTTGGCCAACGAGACGCTGTCGCCGAACCACTGGTGGGCCAACTCGTGCGCGACGACCTCGGTGTTCTCGCCCTGCCGGAAGAAGCTCGCCGCGTAGACGGGTCGGCTCTGCGTCTCCAGGGCGTACGAGATCCGGCTGTCGGAGACCACCACCCCGCCGTACGCGTCGAACGGGTACGGCCCGAACACACTCTCCAGGTAGTCGGCCACCGCGACGGTCTGCGCGATCGACGCGTCCGCACTGCCCTTGGGCTCGGTGGTGGTGACCGCGTTGTAGACCGGCCGGCCCTTGTGCTCGCCGGTGGTGATCCGGAACTTGCCGATCACCAGCGTGCTCAGGTAACTGGCCATCGGCGACTTCTCCGACCACTTCCAGGTGGTCCAACCGCCGGTGCTCGTCTTTCCGCCGGGAACGCCGTTGCTGATCGCGGTCAGGCCGTCCGGGACGGTGACCTCGAAGTCGTACGCCGCCTTGTCCGACGGGTGGTCGTTGACCGGGAACCAGGTGCTCGCCGATTCGGGCTGACCCAGGGCGATGGCCCCGTCGGCGGTGTGCAGGAAACCGCCGTCACCGAGCGTCTCGTTCTTCAACGGCTTCGGCTTGCCCGCGTAGGTGATCTCCGTGACGAACCCGTTGCCGTTGATCAGGCCGGAGGCCGGCTTGACGACCAGCTCGTTGCGCTCGCGGCGGTGGGTGGCCGGTGCGCCGTCCACGGTGACCGCGCTGACGCGCAGGCCGGCCAGGTCGAGGTTGAACGTCGACAGGTCGGCCGTCGCGGTGGCCCGCACGGTGGTCGTACCCGTCAACTGGTCCTTGGCCGGGTCGTAGCGCACCTTCACGGTGTACCGACCGACGTCGTAGCCGCCGTTGCCGTAGGTCGGGAAGTAGGCGTCGCCGACCCCGTCGGCCCCCGCGGTGAACGTCCGCGACGGCGTGGGGGACGCGCTGGGCGGTGGCACCGCGGTCTCCGGGCCCGCCGAGTCGCACCCGACCAGTGCGAGCGCGCCGGTCACCAGCAGGCTGGCACCCGTTCGCAGTCCGTGCCGCGTCCTGCGCATGCCACACCCTTCCCGCACGGTGGCCGGTCACGGCCTCCGCCGCTCCGCGCGAACGGGCGCCTACCCGCCGTTCGCAGGCGGCAGCATATCGACCGGGCGACAGGGCCGGGTCACGGCAGTGTGGGGGCAGAACCACCCACCAACCAGGCGTCGAAGAACGCCCGCAGGTGCCGCTCGGCGACCCGCTCGGCAAGGGCGACGAAGTCCGCGGTGGTCGCGTTGCCCCCCGCCCGCTCGGTCGTCCAGGTACGCAGGATGCGGAAGAAGAGGTCGTCACCGACGGTCCGGCGCAACGCGTGTACGGCGAGCGCGCCGCGCTTGTAGACGGCCCTGCCGAACATCTGTTCCCGGCCGGGCTCGACCGACGGCTGCGACCAGTCGGTCGCCGCGTACTGCGTCTCGAAGTTGCGCTGGGCGGTCCGGCCGCCGTCGTGTTCCTCCCACAGCCACTCCGCGTAGCTGGCGAACCCCTCGTTGAGCCAGATGTCGCTCCACCTGGTCAGTGACACGCTGTCACCGAACCACTGGTGCGCCAACTCGTGCGCGACGACGCCCGGGTTGGGCCTGTCGTCGGAGAAGAAGGCAGGCCCGTAGACCGGCCGGGACTGGGTCTCCAACGCGTACCCGACCCGGTCGTCGGCGATCACGATCCCGCCGTACGAGTCGAACGGGTACGGGCCGAAGCGGTTGGCCAGGAAGTCGACGATCGCGCCGGTGCGGGCAATCGAGGTGGCCGCCCCGCCGGTCGCCGGCAGACTCGCGGCCACCGCCGTGACCATCGGTCGACCGGCGTGCGTGCCGGTCACCACCCGGTAGTCGCCGATCACCAGTGTGCTCAGGTAGCTGGCCATCGGTGTGCGCTCCGACCAGCGCCAGGTGGTCCAGCCGTCGGCGCTGCTCCTCGGCCCGGGTACGCCGTTGCTCAGCGCGGCCAGGCCGTCCGGGACGGTCACCGCCAGGTCGTAGGTGGCCTTGTCCGACGGGTGGTCGTTGACCGGGAACCAGGTGGCGGCCGAGTCGGGTTGGCCGAGCGCCACCGCGCCGTCGGCGGTGTGCAGGAAGCCGCCGCTGCCCAACGCCCCGTCGTCGACGGCCGTCGGGACGCCCGCGTACTCGACGGTCACGGTGAACTGCCGGCCACGCGGCAGGCCGTCGCGGGGCGTGACCACCAACTCGCCGTCGCCGCGCCGGTGCTCGGCCGTCGCGTCGCCCACGCTGACGGCGCGGACGTCCAGGCCGGCGAGGTCCAGGTTGAAGCGGGACAGGTCCTGGGTGGCAGTGGCCGTGATGACGGCTCTGCCGGTCAGCCGGTCGGTCGACGGGTCGTAGCGGACGTCGAGGCCGTAGTGCGCGACGTCGTAGCCACCGTTGCCGTGCCCCGGCACGTACTGGTCGCCGACGTCGGCGGCGCCGGGCCGGAAGCCGTCGCGGTCGCCGCCCGTACAACCCATCACGACCAGCCCGATCGCGCAGGTCAGCGCGGCGACGACCCGCAGTCTGCGTCCGGTCAGGACCATGCGCACTCCTCCTGCGGCACTCCGCTGAGGCCGAGCCTAGCCAGCGTGGAGGGCCGCGCGGTCGGTATCGACGATCATCAGTCACTTTCGTTGGAACAAACGAAAGTAGTGATCGATCTTCACTTTCTTTCGACTTAGACCGACGTTAGTGTCTGTTCCCGACCACCGTCGCGAAAGGTGGAACCATGCCAGACCACACCGCCCCCGACGCCACCCCCACCGGCCGGCTCAGCCGCCGCTCCCTGCTCGCCGCCTCCGCCGGCGCCGCCGCAGCCATCGGCGCGGCCGGGTTACCCGTCCTCGCCACCGGCACCCCCGCGCTCGCCGACCCCGGCACCGCGAGCAAACTGCGGGTCGAGCCGCTGATCCCGGCCCGCAACCGCGGCATCATCCTCTACAGCGTCCGCGACCGGATCACCGCCGCACCCGACGACAGCGGAGTGCCGTACGGCTTCGAGCGCGTCCTCGCCCGACTCGCCGAGATCGGCTACAAGGAGATCGAGTTCGCCGGCTACACCCAGAGCACCGAGATCCTGGGTCGGCAGATCACCCCCGCCGAGATCCGCAAGATCCTCGACGACAACGGTCTGGTCGCGAATGGCACCCACGCCACCATCCAGCCGGCCACCTTCCAGCAACAACTGGACATCGCCGAGGAACTCGGCATGAAGAACATCGGCACCGGCAGCGACCCGACGAGCAGCGCGTACAAGGCCGAGTGGGACGCCGCCGCCGACATCTGGAACGAGCTGGGCCGACAGGCCAAGGCGCGGGGCATGCGGCTCTACACGCACAACCACGACGCCGCGTACAACTTCCTCATCGACCGGGGCCCGCGCGACGCGCAGGGCCGGCAGACCCGGTCCTCCGGCATCCGCCGGCTCGAATACTTCTTCGAGATCACCGACCCGCGGTACGTCTTCTTCGAGCTGGACATCTACTGGGCCTACGTGGCCCGCTACAAGCACCAGAAGTACGTCAACGCGGCCGGCCAGGAGGTCACCGACCTGTTCGACCCGATCCTCACCGTGGCCGACCGGACCACCCGGTTCCCGCTCTTCCACGCCAAGGACGGCGACCGGGACACCAGCGTCCCCAACGGCTACCAGATGGTCCCGCTCGGCGACGGCGACCTCAACTTCCAGCAGTTCTTCCAGACCATCGGCGAGCGCAACTTCCACCACGCCAACTGGGAGATGGACACCGCCCCCGGCGGCGTCGACAACCGGGGCCAGTCGCTCGACTTCGCGGCGACCAGCTACCGCAACATGTCCGACCTGACCATCTACGTGGAGAAGTGACAGCCACCTGAAGACGACGAAGGCCGGCCCGCACGGGCCGGCCTTCGCGTGTCAGGAACGGTCAGCGGTCGAGGACCAGACCGACCTTCTGGAACTCCTTGAGATCGCGGTAACCGCACTTGGCCATCGCCCGACGCAGCCCGCCGAACAGGTTGAGCTGGCCGTCCGCCTCGTCCGCCGGCCCGAAGAGCAGCTGCTCCATCGACCCGAGCGGCTCGCCGGAGACCTCGAAGGCACCCCGGGGCAGCGACGGGTGGCTCGCCGCCGAGTGCCACCAGGCACCACCGGCGGGGGCCTCGTCGCAGAGCGACAGCGGCTCACCGAGCATCACCGCGTCCGCGCCGCAGCCGAGCGCCTTGGCGATGTCACCCGAGGTCTGCATGTCACCGTCGGCGATCAGGTGCACGTACCGGCCGCCGGTCTCGTCCAGGTAGTCACGGCGGGCCGCGGCGGCGTCGGCGATCGCGGTGGCCATCGGCACCCGGATGCCCAGCACCGACTCGGTGGTCGACCACTCGTCGCCACCGATGCCCACGATCACGCCGGCCGCGCCGGTCCGCATCAGGTGCAGCGCCGTCTTGTAGTCCGTGCAGCCGCCGACGATCACCGGCAGGTCGAGGTCGGCGATGAACTCCTTGAGGTTCAGCGGCTCGTCGGTGGTCGACACGTGCTCGGCCGAGACGATGGTGCCCTGGATGACCAGGATGTCCACCCCGGCGTCCAGGATCACCGGTGCCAGCGCGAGGGTGTGCTGCGGGGAGACCCGCACCGCCACCGTGCCGCCACCTGCGCGCAGCTCGCGGACCCGCTCCGCGATCAGGTCCGGGCGGATCGGCTCGGCGTACACCTCCTGGAGCCGCTTGGTGGCGCGGGCCTCCTCGTCGAGGCCGGCCAGCTCGTCGAGCACCTTCGTCGGGTTCTCGTAGCGGGTCCAGAGCCCCTCGACGTTGAGCACGCCGAGGCCGCCGAGCTGACCGAGGCGCACCGCCGAGGCCGGGCTCATGGTGGCGTCGGAGGGGTGACCGACGCACGGAATGCCGAACGGGTACGCGTCGAGCTGCCAGGACGTCGAGACGTCGTCGACGTCCCGGGTGCGGCGGCTCGGCACGATGGCGATGTCGTCCAGGTGGTAGCCGCGCTGCGCGGTCTTGCCCAGCCCGATCTCGACCACGTCACGCATGGGGGACTCCAGGTGGTTGGGGGTGGTGGGTCAGCGGGTGTGGTAGTTGGGCGCCTCGACGGTCATCTGGATGTCGTGCGGGTGGCTCTCCTTCAGGCCAGCCGCGGTGATCCGGATGAGCTGGCCCCGGTGGTGCAGATCGGAGATGGTCTCCGCGCCCGCGTACCCCATGGCCAGCCGCAGGCCGCCGACCAGCTGGTGGGCCACCCGGGAGAGCGGCCCCCGGTAGGGAACCTGGCCCTCCACACCCTCGGGGACCAGCTTGTCGTCGCTGAGCACGTCCTGCTGGAAGTAGCGGTCCTTGCTGTACGACTTGGCCTGGCCCCGGGACTGCATCGCGCCGAGCGACCCCATCCCGCGGTACGTCTTGAACTGCTTGCCGTTGACGAAGATCAACTCGCCGGGGCTCTCCTCGCAGCCGGCCAGCAGGCTGCCGAGCATCACCGTGTCGGCGCCGGCCACAAGTGCCTTGGCGATGTCGCCCGAATACTGGATGCCACCGTCGCCGATCACCGGCACGCCAGCCGGACGGGCGGCGCGGGCCGCCTCCATGATCGCGGTCACCTGCGGCACGCCGACCCCGGCGACGATTCGGGTGGTGCAGATCGCACCCGGACCCACGCCCACCTTGACGCCGTCGGCGCCGGCGTCGACGAGCGCCTTCGCGCCCGCGTACGTGGCCACGTTGCCGCCCATGATGTCGACAGCGACGTCGGCCTTGAGGCGGCGGACCATGTCCAGCACGGCCCGCTGGTGACCGTGCGCGGTGTCCACGATCAGCACGTCGACGCCCGCGTCGACAAGGGCACGGGCCCGCTTGTACGAGTCCTCGCCGACCCCGATCGCGGCGGCGACCCGCAGCCGGCCGGCGTCGTCCTTGCTGGCGTCCGGGTACTGCTCGCTCTTGGTGAAGTCCTTCACCGTGATCAGGCCCCGCAGCCGGCCCGAGTCGTCGACGATCGGCAGCTTCTCGACCTTGTGCTGACGCAGCAGCGCCAGGGCGTCGTCCTTGCTCACCCCGACCCGAGCGGTGATCAACGGGGTGCGGGTCATGATCTCGCGAACCGGAGTGTTCGGCTCGGAGACGAAACGCATGTCCCGGTTGGTGACGATGCCGACCAACTGACCGTCGCCGTCCACCACCGGAACACCGGAGATGCGGTAACGCCCGCACAGCTCGTCGACCTCGCGCAGCGTGTCGTCCGGGCTCGCGGTCACCGGGTTGGTGATCATGCCGGACTCGGACCGCTTGACCAGGTCGACCTGGAGCGCCTGGTCCTCCATGGAGAGGTTGCGGTGCAACACGCCGATGCCACCCTGGCGGGCCATGGCGATCGCCATCCGGGCCTCGGTGACCGTGTCCATCGCGCTGGACAGCAGCGGAATGGACAACTCGATGTTGCGGGTGAGCTTCGTCCGGGTGTTGACCCGGCTGGGCACCACGTCCGACTCGCCCGGCTGCAACAGCACGTCGTCGAAGGTGAGGCCGAGCGGAACCACCCGGGCGGAGCCAGCCGGCAGCTCGGGCAGGTGGCCGCCCAGGTCGGCGTGCTCCACGCCGGCCGGAAGATCGGTGCTGGGCGAATTTTCCACGATTGCTCCCCTGAGCTGCTCGGATGGGCTTCAGCGAGGTGGCGCGGGCGGGCACCGGAGCGCGCCACGGTGCCGGCACGTCGCCTCATCGTACCCAGTGAGCTGGGCGACCCGTCCGTGGCAGGCCGGGCCGGCACGGAGGCCGGGGGGCGGACGATCCCACCGCGTTGGGTCTACGGTGAGGGGGTGCACGACGAGCCCATCGACCCGTTCAATGGCGACCCGGCCGATCCGACCGCGGGTCTGGATGACCCGGGCGATGACGCGACGCCGGATCCGCTGACCGACGTCGAGCGGCAGGATGTGCTCGAAGACCTCGCCGACCTGGAGATCTACCAGGCCCTGTTGGCCCCGATCGGGGTCCGCGGGCTGGTCATCGAATGCGAAGACTGTCGGGAGCCGCACTACTTCGACTGGGACCTGCTCCGCGGCAACCTGCGGCACCTGCTCAACTCTGGCCGGCCCCGGGTGCACGAGCCCGCGTACGACCCCGACCCGGACCACTACGTGACCTGGGACTACGCCCGGGGGTACGCCGACGGGGTGCACGACACCCTGTCCGAGGGCACCGAGGACGAGCCGGGCACTCCAACCGCCACCAAGTAACCCCGCCGCCGCGCTGCGGGCTTCGCGCTTCGCGCTGCTGCTCGGCGAGTTCCACGCTGCTGCACGGCGTACCCGGCTCGCTTTGCTGCTTGTTTGCCCGGGCTGCGGCCCGGCGTCGTCCGGTGCGCTCTGCTGCTTGTTTGCCCGGGGTGGCGGCCCGGCGTCGTCCGGTGCGCTCTGCTGCTTGTTTGCGCGGGTTGCGGCCCGGCGTACCCGGCCCGCTTGCCGCTTGCCCGGGTTGCGGCCGGGCGCGGCGGTAGCTGCGCGGCGTACCCCGGGTTGCTGTGCGGTCTTCCGCACGACGTGCCCAGGCTGCTGCGCGGTCGTGCCCTGCCGTGTGGCCGGAGTTGCGGCGCGGTGCTCCTGGTCAGGCGACCAGGCCGGCGCGGAACCCCGCCGCCACCGCGTGCGCACGGTCCCGTGCGCCGAGCTTGCGGAACAACCGGCGGGCGTGCGTCTTGACGGTGTCCTCCGAGACGAACAACTCCCGGCCGATCTCCGCGTTGCTCTTGCCCTCGGCCATGCCGAGCAGCACCTGAAGCTCACGCTCGGTGAGGCCGATCGACGCCCGACTGGGGCGGGCGTTCGGGGCGGGACGGCCCTGGTCGGCAGGTGCCGCCGGCTCGCCGGTCCCCGCCTCCACCTCGTCGTCACCCCGCTGCACCGGCACCGACGCCACACCGCCCGCGCCGTCAGCGGCCCCGGCCGCCCAGCCGGGGTCACCGGAGCCACGCGGCGACGGCCCGGAGCGACCAGAGCCGGAACCACCCACCGCCGCAGCGTCGCGGGCGGGATCGGTGATCCGCTGCCGGGAGGCTCGGCCCGGCGCGGTGAGCAGCAGCAGAGCCTTCGCCACCGCGCTGGTCAGATCATGGTCCACATTCTGGATGAGCCCACGGGCGCCGGCGCTGATGGTGGCCGCCGCAGCCTCTGACTCCTCGGTGCCCAGCAGCACCACCGCTGCCTGCGGCGCACGCGCCAACACCCGGCGGACGAAGCCGGCGCTGTCCGGCCGGGTGAGGGCCGTGTCGGCCAGGACCACGTCGGCCGGTCGCTCGGCCAACCGCAGCATCACCTCGGGATCAGAGACGGCGGTACGAACAATCGCGGACAACCCCAGCCGCGCGGCAGCAGAAGTAAGGTGCTGCGCCGCGAGTGGTGTCCGAACGCACACAAGAACGGTACGCACTGTGGTCTCCTCTCCGCCAACGAGCAGACCATGACGCGGTCGGCTGGGGAGGGGGTTCCCGGCAATCCTTCGAACTTTTCCGACAGATGGGGCAAAAGCCGCAATTTCCCGGACGTTTTCGATCACAGACGTGTGAGGTGACGACAGGCCGGGTACCGGGAGATCCAGGCCGGGAACGGTGCGCCTGCGCGGCCCGCCGCCCGGATGCCGGCCATAAGGATTCTCGCGGAGCCGCGCGGGAGGAGGGGTGCTGATGTCGAACGTACGTAGACTGCCCGGACCCATCGTCGATCTCTGGGACTGGCAGCGACTCGGTGCCTGCCGAGGGCGCGACAGCGCCCAGTTCTTCCACCCCGACGGTGAGCGTGGTTCCTCCCGGCTGCGCCGCGAGTCCGCCGCCAAGTCCGTCTGCCGCGCCTGCCCGGTACGCGCCGAGTGCGCCGCACACGCACTGTCGGTACGCGAGCCGTACGGCGTGTGGGGCGGCTTCAGCGAGTCCGAGCGCCTACGACTGCTCGCCGTCGGCTGGGAGGACCTGGCAGACCGCCGGCACGCCCGGGTCGACGTTGCCCGACTGGAAGCCCGCCTGGGCAGCCCCCACAAGTCGACCGTCCCAGCCCAACGCAACGTCGCCTGAGCCGACACCCCAAACGTCCGCGAACCGCGCCCCCGTCCCGGAGGCGCGGTTCGCGCGTTCCGTGCAGCGTGCACGATCCGCACGATCCGCGCGGTCCGTGCGGTCCGTGCGGTCCGTGCGGTCCGCGCGGTCCGTGCGGTCCGTGCGGTCCGTTCGTTGTGCGCGATATTCGCGTTCCGTGCCCGCCCCGTGCGGTCACTACCACCCGCCAACCGCTGGTCGCCACAAGCGGCGCCAGCGCGCCCATGATCAACACGCCTTCCTTGATGTCGGGGCATTCCGCCCACCGGCAAACCCCGGTTTCAAGGATGCCGAGTGGATCAAGCCTGGCAGGAGGGGTGAGCGGCGACGAAAGAGCGGGTGTTTGCCCGGTCCAGGGTGTTCACCCTGACCTGAAAGTTAGACTCTGGGCGTTTCGCGAGGTCTGTCCTGTGACCGGGTGCACCGATGGGTCGGAATCGTGGCCGGGGCGGGGTCGTTACACACTCTGACGATCGCAGCACCAACCCGCCGGCCGCCCCTTTCCGGGGGCTGGTCGCGGGTGGGAATGGCGGCCCCCGCCCGGTCGTTGCAGTCCCCACGACCGCAGGTACCACCGCGATGTGGCTGCCGGATGGTTGGGTCGCCCCCGGAATGGCCTCGGCCCCCGGTTCGTTACACCTCCCACGGGCGACCGCAGGCACCGCCGCGATGTGGGTGCCGAACGGATAGGGCCA
>NZ_JBEZGM010000060.1:0-15204 GCF_040649995.1 Micromonospora sp. NPDC048835
GCGATCTGCTGAAGAGTCGCATTCACATCCGACGTCAGCGTCGTGGTCATCGACTGCACCGACACCGGCGCACCACCACCCACCGGCACCGAACCCACCATGATCTGACGACTCACCCGACGAGGAGCAAGCGGCGGAGGCGGCACAGCGGGCATACCGAGACTGATAGCTGTCACCTCAGGCCTCCCGCTCCGGGCCCGGGCGCAGCGCCGCGCGCAGCTCCTGCGGCAGTGCGAAGACGGTGTTCTCCACCGCGGTCGTGACGTTCTCGACAGCGCCGAAGCCTCGCTCGCGCAACCACTCGAGTGCGTCCTGCACCAGCTCGTTCGGGACGGAGGCACCAGCGGTGAGGCCGACCGTCCAGGCGTCCCGCAACCACTCCGGCGCGATCTCGTGTGCGAAGTCGACCAGGTACGCGGCACCTGCCCCCGCTTCCACGGCCACCTCGCACAGCCGCTGGGAGTTGGACGAGTTGAGCGATCCGACCACGATGATCACGTCGCACTCGGCGGCCATGGCCTTGACGGCCTCCTGCCGGTTCTGCGTCGCGTAACAGATGTCATCGCTCGGTGGCGACTTCAAAGACGGGAAGCGGTCACGAAGCCGCTCCACCGTCTGCTGGGTCTCGTCGACCGACAGCGTGGTCTGCGACAGCCAGACCACCCGCTCCGGGTCACGTACCGTCACCGCGTCGACATCGTCAGGGGTGTCGACGACCTGGATGTGGGCGGGAGCCTCGCCGGCGGTGCCCAACACCTCCTCGTGCCCCTGATGGCCGATGAGCAGGATGTCGTAGTCCTCGGCCGCGAACCGGCGCGCCTCGTTGTGCACCTTCGTCACCAGTGGGCAGGTGGCGTCGATGACCCGTAACGACCGCGCGGAGGCCGATTCGTGCACGTCGGGAGCCACCCCGTGCGCCGAGAAGATCACTGTCGCTCCGCTCGGCACCTCCTCGTTCTCCTCGACGAAGACGACCCCCTGCTCCGTCAGTGCCTGGACGACGTGCCGGTTGTGCACGATCTCCTTGCGCACGTAGATCGGCGGGCCGTACAGCTCGAGCGCCTTCTCCACGGTCTGCACCGCACGCTCCACCCCGGCGCAGTAGCCCCGGGGGTTCGCCAGTAGGACTCGTTTCTCTTTGACGTCCATCTCCGCATCGCCCCTCTACTGAACCAACAGCCGGTCGGCGATGTGTCGCCGAAGCCTCGTAACCAGCCCTTCCGAGGTCAACCCCATCTCGTCGAGCAGATGTGATCGCGATGCCACCGTCAGGAATGCGGTGGGGATGCCAAAGGTCAGGCACGGCGCCTCGATGCCCTGGTCGGTTGCCGCCTGCGCGAACGCGGCACCGACCCCTGCCACCTTCAGGTTGTCCTCGACCGTGGCGACCAGCCGGTGCGTCCGGGCGAGGTCGAGCAGCGCCGGGTTGATCGGCCGCACCCACCGTGGGTCGACGACCGTCACCCCGATCCCCTGCTCGGCCAGCCGCCTGGCCGCATCGACGCAGGTCTCGGCCATCGCCCCGACCGCGATCAGCAACAGGTCCTGTGCGGAACCGAATCGACCGATGATGTCGACTCCGTCGACGTGTTCGACGGCGGCGATGTCCTGCGCCACGGCGCCCTTGGGGAAGCGGACGACCGTCGGTGCGTCCGCCACCGCCACCGCCTCGCGCAGCAGCTCCCGCAGCCGGGCGCCGTCGCGCGGCGCGGCAATCCGCAGTCCCGGCACGACGTGCAGCACCGACAGGTCCCACATGCCGTTGTGACTCGGCCCGTCGTCACCGGTGATCCCGGCCCGATCCAGGACGAACGTCACACCGGCACGGTGCAGGGCCACGTCCATCAGCAACTGGTCGAACGCCCGGTTGAGGAATGTCGCGTACATGGCGACGACCGGGTGCAGCCCGGCCGCGGCCAGCCCGGCGGCGCAGGTGGCCGCGTGCTGCTCGGCGATGCCGACGTCGATGATCCGGTCCGCGAACTTCTCGGCGAAGGGTTGCAGGCCGACCGGTTGCAGCATTGCTGCGGTCACCGCCACCACGTCGGGACGCTCCGCACCGATCTGGACCAGTTCGTCGCCGAGGACCGAGGTCCAACTCGGTGCCGACGCCTTCAACTGCCGTCCGGTCAGCGAGTCGATCACTCCGATGGCGTGGAAGCAGTCCCGGTCGTCGCTCTCGGCCAGCGGGTACCCGTACCCCTTGCGCGTCACGCAGTGCACGACCACCGGCGCACCGAGGGACTGCGCCGTGGTCAGCGCCTCCTCCATGGCGGCGATGTCGTGACCGTCGACCGGCCCGATGTACTGCATACCCAACTGCGCGAAGAGGATCGGTGCGTCGAGTGGCGACGTCCCTTCGACCGGGGAGCGGCTGCGCAGCGCGGACAGATGCCGTGCGAGACCGCCGATGGTCGGCGAGTACGAGCGGCTGTTGTCGTTGACGACGATGACCACCGGCCGGTCGCTGGCACCCGCGATGTTGTTGAGTGCCTCCCAGGCCATGCCGCCGGTGAGGGCACCGTCTCCCACCACCGCGACGACACTGCGATCACGTACGCCGCGGATCTGCCGTGCCCGCGCGATGCCGTCCGCGTAGGAGAGCGCGGTCGAGGCGTGCGAGTTCTCGATGATGTCGTGATCAGACTCCTCGCGACTCGGGTAGCCGGACAGACCACCGCGCTGCCGCAGCAGGGAGAAGTCCTGCCGGCCGGTGAGCAGCTTGTGCACGTACGCCTGGTGTCCGGTGTCCCAGAGGAGGGAGTCGTGCGGAGAGTCGAACACCCGGTGCAGCGCGATCGTCAACTCGACGACACCGAGGTTCGGGCCGAGATGACCACCGGTTCGGGTAACCGCGGTCACCAGGAAGTCGCGGATCTCCGCGCTCAAACTGGTGAGCTCCGCCGGGGTCAACTCCTTGAGGTCCTCTGGCGTGTGGATATCCGTCAGCACGGATCTCCCCCTCTCTGGCTCATGCGCCCGGCAGTGTGATGGCCTGCACCGGGCACCGGGTCGCCGCCTCGAGGACGTCCTCCCACACCTCGCCGTCGGCCTGGGTGGTCCTGATCATGACTACGCCGTCCAGGTCCTGGTCGAAGACGTCCGGCGCGTGCATCACGCACTGTCCGGCGCCGATGCAGGCGACGCGGTCCACCAGCACCCTGTGGTTCGCGCTCATTGCTTTCGCCTCGGTAGCACCATCGACAGGCCGTGGGGCATCAGCGTGACCGTTCCGGTCGGCCGCACCGCCGCGCCGTTCACCGGCCTCAGGTCGCGCTGGCCCACGATGATGGCGAGTGAGGTCATGGCCTCGGCCCAGGCGAACCCCTCACCCACGCAACGGTGGGCTCCCTCGCCGAAGGGCATGTACGCCTCGACGGTGACGTCGGCCGCACGCTCCGGCAGCCACCGGTCCGGATCGAAGGTGTTCGGATCACGAAACAGGTTCGGGTCGCGGTGTTGTGAGTAGAAGGAGTACAGGACCGTACTGCCGCGCGGGATCAGGTGGTCGCCGAGACGGACGTCCGCCGCAGCGCTGCGGGAGAGGAAGTAGGTCGGGGGATACAGCCGCAGCGTCTCCTTCACCACCCGGCGGGTCAGTTCCAGATCGGCCAGCTGCTCGTGCCGGGGGGCCTCGCCGTCGGGCAGGACCCGGTCGATCTCCTCCCGCAGCGCGCGGAAGACCTCGGGATGCTGACCGAGTTCGTGGCACGCCCAGCTCATGGTCAACGCGGTCGTCTCGGCGGACGAGAGCAGGATGCTGATCACCTCGTCGCGCAGCTGCAGGTCGGTCATCCCCTGGCCCGAACCCTCGTCCGTCGCCACCATGAGTAGCGACAGCAGGTCGTCGCCCTGCTGCTCGGTCCCACGGTAGGAGGCGATGATCCCGTCGATGACCTGGTGGAGTTCCCGCATGGTGGCCTCGAAGCGGCGGTTCGCCGGCAACGGCAGGTGTTCCACAAGTCCGGTGGGATCCATGGCCCGCAGACTGACGCCGCGGGTCAGCACGGGCAGTGCTCGTTCGATGACCGAGACGGCCGCGGCGCCGAGATCGGTCGAGAAGAGGGTTCGGGTGCCGATCGTCGTGGCCAACGAGACGAACTCGGGCTTGAGTTCGATCGGCTCGTCCTCCGGCCAGGACGAGATCCGCTCGGTCGCGATCTGGCGCATCACGTCGCTGTAACCGTGCACCCGCTTTCGGCTGAACGCCGGCAGCACCAGGCGGCGCTGCCGGCGGTGCGGCGGTCCCTCGGCGGTGATGATCCCGTCACCGGCCACCGCGCGTGCCTTGCGAAAGTGGATGCCACGGGGAAACAGTGCGGCGTCCTTCACCAACATCTGCTGGAGCAGGGTGTGATCGTTGACCAGGTAGGCGGTGGAGGGGCCGAGCCCGACGCGTACCACCGGACCGTGACGGCGAGCCTCCTGCAGGAACTCCAGCCTCCGCCGAAGCAGTTGGAGGCCGTGACCGAGGAGGGGAAGTCCGGCCGGGAGGCGGGGTGGTCGAGGCGACTTGTGCATGGTGACGGACACAGAGATACCTGCCTTTCGCGATGACCACCGACGAGGTGGCCCGGTCAGCTCTGGCTGCGGTAACGCGCCGATCGCGCTGGCCAACGGACCGCGGCCGACATGAAGGACTCGTAGTGGTGGAGGTAGCGGCGTACGGCTTCGTTGTCCGGCAGCCCGAAGCGCCCGGGGTCCGCGCTGACCTCCTGGTAGGTGGCCAGCGCCTGCTCGGCGAGGCGTACGGCGTGCGCGAGGGCCCGCTCCTCGGTCCAGCCGTACTCGTGCTCCAGGATGATCACGATGTTCGAGGTGACTCCGGCGCGTCGCTCCGCGTCGAGGGAGTAGAGGTCGTTGGCTATGCACCCGTAGTCGGCGACGGCGGCGTCCACCAGTCGCAGGCACGGGTGCTGCCGGACGGGCTCGGGCAGGTGGAGCCGGTCGACGAAGTAGTCCAGTTCCACCTGCACCGTCATGGTGCTGAACACCCGGCGCATGAACAGGTAGGACGACAGGTCGGGGATCAGGCCCCGGCTACGGAGTTCCACTTCCCACAGCGTCGCGGCGAGATAGTTGCTGATCTCCCCTCGCAGGCGGGACGTGTCGAAGCTCGGGTCGATGCCCCTGATCTCGTCGAGGATCCGCTGGAGCAGCCGTACCAGGGGCCCGTCCGCAGGCCCGGCCGGTCGCCCATCCAACACCTCGCGGATGACCGCGTGCTCGGCCAGCACCCGCTGGCGCCAGTCTCCGTCGATCTCGACGAGATCGCTCCACGCGTCGTCGAACAGGACCAGGAAGGCGATCCAGAGCGTTGCGACCTGTAGTCGCTCCTGGTCCGTGTCCGGGTAGGTGAGGGCCGCGGCCTCGCCGAGGGCGATTCCGTGCAGCACCTTCGCGCTGGACGGGCCGGTCAACTCGATCTCGGCGGCGACCTGCCGGACGTGGTCGGCGGCAATGCCCGCGCCGGGATGCGACCGGTCGGGGAACGGGCACGGCAGCAGCAGGGTCTCAGTTATCATGATCATCCCTATTCAGGCTGTGCAGGACCGCGAGGCATGTCGCCCGGACGATCCGTACCGGGGTGTAGACGTCCTTGCCGATCCAGAGCGCGGGCGTGCGCTCGGTGACCTCAGCGCCGACGAGCGTTTCGCGCGCGGCCGCCAGACCCGACCGGATCTCTGCGCGGTTCTCCACGGAGTTGCTCAGGCCCAGGATCCAGGCCGCGTACGCGGTCTCCTCCTCGGTCCCGCGGCCGTGTCCCCACCGGTCGCCCTGCCGGGTGTCGAGGATCCACTCGACGGCCCGTTCGATAGCCGGCCGGGCCTGCGGACCGCCGTAGGTGGCCAAGGCGTTGACACAGGTCGCCGTGGCGTAGAAGGGGGAGCCGTGCCACTTGTCGCTCCAGCTGCCATCGCTCGCCTGGGCACCGATCAACCAGTCCCGAGCGGCCCGCGCCGGGGCTTCGTACCGGCCCGAGTCATCGGCCCTACGCCCGATGCGCTGCCCCAACGCCTCCAGCGCGTGCGCGTTCGCCGTCGGCGAGGGAGTGCGCTCATCCGGGTAGGTGAAGAACCGGGTGCCGTCGTAGTAGTGCAGCAGCGGGTCCAGGTCGTGGACCCGGCCATGCGCGTCCAAGGCCCAGAGCACCGACGCCGTGTCGTCCGCGTCGACCGGGAGGCCGTCCCCGGCGGCGATGCCGTCGACGCCCAGCGCCGACTCCAGCGAATCCAGTACGGACTCCGGGATCTGGCACGCCACGCCGTGCACATGGAACAGGTTGATGATCCATGAGCGTTCGAAGTGCGGCATCGGCGCGCCGACGGGAAAGAGGCCGCCCGAGCGCGACTGCACCGCGTTCAGGTAGCGCAGGGACGGGTGGGATGACTCCGGGCGCGCACCCAGCCAGGCTGCGGTGGCCGCGGGTGAACAGCCGACACTGCCGGACACCGGGACCACGGCCGGGTCCGCCGGCCGCTCCGACCCGATGATCTCCCAGCTGTGCCAGAGCTTCGGCGGGACCGGGAGTCCGGCAGCCGTCGCGCCCCGGAGCCGGACGAGCGTCTCCGGTGCGGTCGCGGTGGGCGTACGGAGTGTGCCGCCGCGGACCGCCTCGGCCAGTGCCGGGTCCGCGGACTCGCCGAGTTGCCCCAGGTGGTCGTTGATCAGGTCGATCAGCCGGGGAACCAGCACCTCGATGGCGACCAGGTCCGGCAGTGGGGTTTCGTCGTGGTCGAGCCATCTGCGCAGAGCCTGGACACCGGCGATGGCGCCCGAGGTCAGTGCGTCGACTGGTACTTCCCGATCCTGTCCGAGGCCGCGACGGTTGGCCGTGAGCAGTGCCTCGGTGGCACTCAGGCTGGTCACCAGCCGGAAACCCGGCACTCCCCAGCCGCCATCGGCGGCCTGCTCGGCGAGCAGGAACCGCAACCGGGCCGGGTGCCCGTCCAGCCACGGCGCATCCGAGACGATCCGGCCGCACTCGTAGACGGATGGGCTGATCAGGGCCCAGTCGTCGGCAGCCGCTTCGCGTAGCAGCGTGTCCGCCAGCGTCGTCGTGGTGGCGTACGGCGTGATGCTCATGCGGATCTCACCGTCGCCGCCCGGGCGAGATCGCGAAGTGCGGCCTTCGCCTCCGGGTGGAACTCGGAGCCGTCGAGCGCGGCCAGGCCCTCACGAAGCCGCTCTTCGATCAGGCGCTCGACCTTCGCCGGAGCACCCGTGGCGAGCAGGATGCGGCGGGCGGTCTCGGCGCCGTCCTCATCGAGGTTCGGATTGCCGACCAGGTCCGTCAGGTCCGCCAGTTGCCCGCGATCGGCGTCGCGCAGAGCGATCGCCAACAACACCGTGCCCTTGCCCTCGCGAAGGTCGTCCAGGGTGGACTTGCCCGTGTTCTTCGGGTCACCGAAGATGCCGAGCAGGTCGTCCCGGAGTTGGAACGCCTCGCCGATGGGTAGCGCGAACGCGGTGCACGCGGCGAGGAGCGACTCGTCGGCGCCCGCAAGCGCCGCGCCGATCTGCAACGGCCGCTGGACGGTGTACCGGCCGCTCTTGTAGCTGGCCACGGTGAGGGCGGTCGTGACGTCGGGCGGGCTGTGGCTGCTCAACAGATCGTGGTACTGGCCGAACATCAGTTCGGTCCGCATCTGGTCGAGGATGGGCCGTACGGCCCGCATCTGGACCGGGGTCACGCCGCTCGAGTGCAGCATCTCGTCCGACCAGACCATGGCCAGATCGCCGAGCAGGATGGCGCTGTCCAGACCGAACCTGACGTTGCGGGCCGGATCGTCGCTTCGGCCGTGCCCGACGAGCGTGACGTGCAGGCATGGATGCCCACGGCGTACCGCCGCATTGTCGACGATGTCGTCGTGGATGAGCGCGAAGGCGTGGAAGAGTTCGAGGGAGGCGGCGACGGCCACTGCGGCCGGGTGCTGCGGCGTACCACCCGCCGCCTGCCACCCGCAGAGACAGAGCAGCGGTCGTAGACGTTTGCCGCCGGCCAGGACGTAGTCGCGCAGCGCCTCCACCATGTCGGCCAGTCCCGACCCGGCAGCGATCCGGGCCTTGTCGGCGAAGAAGGCGCGCAACGCCTCGTCGACTGAGCGGCGCATCTCGGAGTACAGCGTGTGGGATTCCCGGCCGATTCCGACCTCGATGGTCACCATGTGTTCAGCGGGTCCTTCCAAATCATTTTCCGGCCCGCGTCGCCCCGTATTTTCGGCGCGCGGAATGAATGAGGATGGCTCCTGCCGGGATGTCGCCGTGAATGGGTTGTCCGGCTCCTCGGCCCTGATGACCCTACCGGCGCCTATTCCGGGCCGGCAAGGTTGCCGATGTCAACATCGGCGCTACGAATGTTGATGCGGAGGGTGTCGATCGTAGGGCTTTTCAACGGCAGGAACATACGTCAGTCTCCGGTGATCCGAACGCGTCAGATAATCACCGGAGGTGAATCATGACCCTGCCACCGCTGGCCGGGGTTCTGCTGCCGCTTGTCATCGCAGTGCTGATGTTCGGGCTCGGCACCACGCTGACCCTTGGCGATTTCACGTCGGCGTTGCGCCGGCCCAGGGCGCTCGTCTGTGGGCTGGTCTGCCAACTGCTCGTCCTGCCGATGCTGTGCTTCGGGTTGGTCGTCGTCCTCGACCTGCCCCCCGAACTGGCCGTCGGCATGATGCTGATCGCCGCCTCGCCAGGGGGAACGACAGCGAGCCTCTTCAGCCACCTGGCCCGTGGTGACGTCGCCCTGAACATCACGATGACGGCGGTGAACACCATGCTGTCCGTGGTGACGTTGCCGGTGATCGTGAACCTCGCGCTGGCGTACTTCCAGCCCAGCGAGGTCGGCCGTGCCGGCCTCGGCGCCGCCGAGGTCATCCGCCTGCTGCTGGTCATCCTGCTGCCGGTGCTGGTGGGGTTGGCCGTGCGGGCCCGCAGCGCCGACGTCGCACGGCGGCTCGACCCGGTGATCCGGGTGGTCTCGGTCGTGTTCCTGGTGCTCATCGCCGTGGCCACGGTGCTGCGCGAGCGGGACCAGCTCGTCGACCAGTTCGGCCGGGTGGGGCTGGCGGCCACGCTGTTCTGCCTGCTCAGTCTCACCATGGGCTACGCCGTGCCCCGCCTGTTCGGGGTCGAGGGACCGCAGGCCGTGGCGGTGGGCATGGACGTGGGTGTGCACAACAGCGCGCTCGCCGTCACCATCGCGCTGGACCCCGGCATGCTCGGCAATCCGGAGATCGCCATACCGGGGGTCATCTACGCGATGGTCACCGTGCCCTGCGCCGCGCTCGTCGTCTGGTTGATCAATCGTCGACGGTCAGTGCCGGTTCCGGTCTGAGGATCTCGCCGTCGTGCCGCTCTTGTGGACGTCGGTGTCACGAAGAAGGAATGTCCCGACGACGCGATGTGCATCGCTCCAGGGCAATCCATGGGGAAGGGTTGCGGCCCCTCAATTCGATGTGCTGATATGGCTGCTGTCACGACTGGGGCGGGACGATTGGTCGTTCTAGGTCAAGCGGAAATAATTGTCGGGCGGTTTTTCGCGCGGGCGTCGTCTGATCGAGAAGAGGACATTTCGCTGATGGCTTCTGACGCATTACCCAAGGGGTCGGAACTCCGACGTCGATTCGACGACGCCCTCATGCCCAATTATGGAACGCCGCCCGTGGCGATCTCACACGGAAGTGGCAGCCGGGTGTGGGACGTGGACGGCCGCGACTACCTGGACCTCATCGCCGGCATCGCCGTCTCGGCGCTCGGGCACGCCCACCCCGCACTGGTCGAAGCGGTGAGCCGGCAGGTCGGGCGGCTCGCCCACATCTCCAACCTCTACCTGCACGAGCCGGAGGTGCTGCTCGCGGAGCGTCTGCTTCACCTGCTCGGAGGCACCGGCCGGGTCTTCTTCGCGAACTCGGGTACCGAGGCCAACGAGGCGGCCCTGAAGCTGGTCCGCCGGTACGCGGGCAAGGAGCGCTCCTACGTCGTGTCTGCACTGCAGAGCTTCCACGGCCGGTCGATGGGCTCGCTCGCGCTTGCCGGCAAGCCGGCGATCCGCGAGCCGTTCGCCCCATTCGGCATCGACGTGCGGTTCGTGCCGTTCGGCGACACCGAGGCGCTCAACGAGGCTGTCGGCCCCGACTGCGCCGCACTCTTCCTCGAACCGATCCAGGGCGAGGCGGGTGTCGTCGAGGGCGCTGCCGACTACCTGCGGGCAGCTCGGAGCCGCTGCGACGAGACCGGGGCCGTGCTTGTCTTCGACGAGGTGCAGAGCGGGATCGGCCGGACCGGGGAGTGGTTCCACCACCTCGCCGTTGGCGTTCGTCCCGATGTGCTCACCCTCGCCAAAGGGCTCGGCGGTGGGCTGCCCATCGCCGCCTGTGTCGGTCTCGGCAGGTTCGGCTCGGTCTTCGCCAAGGGCGACCACGGCTCCACGTTCGGCGCGAACCCGGTAGCCTGCGCCGCCGCGCTGGCCGTGCTTGACGTCATCGAGCAGGACGATCTCCTGTCGAACGCGAAGAACATCGGCGCCGTACTGCACGACGGCATCACCGGCATCGACCATCCGCTGCTGCGTGGCGTCCGCGGTCGAGGCCTCTGGCTGGCGGTCCTGCTCGCCGGGCCGCACGGCGTGCGCGCTGAGGCAGCCGCACTGGAGGCCGGCTTCCTCATCAACGCCGTGCAGCCGGACGTCGTGCGACTGTCGCCGCCGCTTATTCTCACCGCCGACGAGGCACGATCGTTCGTCACCGCGCTGCCGGGCATTCTCACCGCTGCCGCCCCCGCCGAGGTGGGCTGATGCGCGCGACGACGATCCACGGGCCGGGGGACATCCGGGTCGAGCAGGTACCCGACGCCGCGCTGCGTTCCGCCACCGACGCCCTGGTCCGGGTTACCCACGCCTGCGTCTGCGGGAGTGACCTCTGGGCGTACCGCGGGCAGGTTCCGCGACTTCCCGGGCAGCGCATCGGCCACGAGTTCGCCGGGGTGATCGAGGACGTCGGGGCCGAGGTTCGGACCCTGCGGCGTGGCGACCGGGTGCTCGCTCCGTTCGTCTGGGCCGACGGTACGTGCGCCAACTGCCAGGAGGGTCTGCCGACGTCCTGCCCCCGCAAGGGGTTCTGGGGGGACCCCGGGGCAGATGGGGGGCAGGGCGAGGCGGTCACCGTGCCGTTTGCGGACGCGACGCTTGTCGCGCTGCCTCCTGCGCTGGACGACGACCAGATGCCCGCGGTTCTCTCCCTTTCGGACGTCATGTGCACAGGGCACCACGGGGCGGTCAGCGCCGGCGTGCAGGCCGGCTCGGATGTGGTCGTCATCGGTGATGGTGCGGTCGGCCTCTGTGCCGTACTGGCCGCCCGCCGACTGGGGGCGGCCAGGATCGCGGTCTTTGCTCACCACCGCTCCCGGGCCAGGGTCGCCCGCCGGTTCGGCGCCGACTTCGTGATCCTCGCCGAGGCTGCGTCCGTCGCCGAGCATGCCCGGGAGTTGACCGACGGTCGTGGTTTCCCGAGCGTCATCGAGGCGGTTGGTACCGCCGATGCCATGGCCGCCGCGATGGCGGTTGCCGCCCCGGGTGGTCGCATCGGCTTCGTCGGCGTGCCGCACGGCAGCCAGAGCGGCGTGAATCTGCGGGCGATGTTCGACCGCAACCTCACGTTGGCCGGGGGGATCACACCGGCCCGTACGTACATCCCGCAGCTACTGCCCGATGTCCTGTCCGGCGCCCTGGACCCGGCCCCGATCTTCGATCTCACCGTCGGGCTCGTCGATGTGCCCGACGGTTACGCGGCGATGGACGATCGCCGCGCGCTCAAGACCCTCATCCGTATGTGAACCACGCGGACGAAACGTTCAGGAACGAGGAGACTGACATGTCCATCGACGTCGGTGCGAAGAACGAGGTCGTACGTAATCACTACGAGCAGGACCTGAACGATCACTGGGAGGAGAAGCAGAGCGACCCCATCAACCTCCTCCTGGGAGCGATGGACGGCCTGTACCACCACCACTACGCGGTCGGTGACTTCAACCGCAGCCTGCTGCAGGCCCCGCCGGAGGACCGCGAGCGGCTCATCCTGCGGGAGATGCACCGGATGGAGAACGAGCAGGTCAGTCTGGTCCTGGACGCCCTCGACGGGCTGGCGCCGAGTGCGCGGGTGATGGACGCGGGATCGGGCCGCGGCGGTACCAGCTTCATGGTGCACGAGCGGTACGGATGCCAGGTGGACGGGGTCAACTTCTGCACCCACCACATCGAGTTCGCCGAGCGGTTGGCCGAGCAGCGCAAGTGCGCTGACAAGGTCAACTTCCACTACGCCAACATGGCGAAGACGCCCTTCGCGGACGGTGCGTTCGACGCCATCGTGAGCAACGAGACCACGATGTACGTGGACCTCAACGAGACGTTCGCGGAGTTCTCCCGGCTGCTGCGTCCCGGTGGCCGCTACGTGCTGGTGACCTGGTGCCAGAACGACGCCGTGGCCGAGTACTCGGACGACGTGGCGGCCATCGACGAGCACTACGTGTGCCACATCCACAAGCGCAGCGCCTATCTGAAGGCGTTGGCAGACAACGGTCTGGTGCCGTCCCGTGTCCTGGACTTCACCACCGAGGCGATCCCCTACTGGGAACTGCGCGAGTACAGCGCCCTGAAGACCGGTGTGGAAGCTCCGTTCCTCTCCGGCTACCGGAACAACTCGCTGAACTACCTGGTCATCGCGGCCGAGCGGGTTCTTGGCCCCAGTAACAGCTGACGCGCGGGAGTGGGTATGAGCCTGACCCAGCAGAACCATCGGGCCAGCACGGACCCCGGCCTCGACGGCGCCCGTGCTCTGGTGGCCGCCGGACTACGGGACGCCGTCGACGGGTTGCATCCGGACCTTGGCCAGTTGGCGAGCTACCACTTCGGGTGGTCGGCCGCGAACGGTACGCCGGTCAGTGACGAGTCGGGAAAGTTGTTGCGGGCCACCCTGACCCTGCTGTCGACGAGTGCGGTCGGTGCCGAGCCGACCGCCGGGGTCCCTGGTGCGGTCGCCGTGGAGATGATCCACAACTTCTCGCTGCTGCACGACGACATCATGGATGGCGACGCGCTCCGGCGGGGGCGGCCTGCGGCATGGGTGGTCTTCGGGGCAGGTATGGCCACCCTCGCCGGCGACGCGCTGATCGCCACAGCCTTCGACATCCTGCGATCGACGGAGAGTTCCCGGGGGAGGAGGTCCGCCGATCTCCTGCTGGCGGCGCTGCACCAGATGATCGATGGGCAGGCCGCCGACCTCTCGCTGGAGCGAGTGTCCGCCTCCGAGGTGAACGCTGATCACTATCTTCGGGCGTGCGGCAAGACCACGGCGTTGCTCGAGGCTGCGGCGGCGATCGGCGCGGTACTCGGCGGGGCGCAGTCGGCGACAGTGGACGCACTGCGTCAGGCCGGCCGGCACCTCGGGCTCTCCTGGCAGATGGCCAACGACGTGGAGGACATCTGGGGCGATCCGGCCGCGACGGGAAAGCCAGCCCGCAGCGATCTCGTCAGGTCCAAGAAGACCATTCCGGTCATTCTTGCGCTGCGTGCGGGCAACGCCGCGGCGATCGACCTGGCCAGGCTGGTGAGTGAGCAGGTCAGGCAGCCCACGGCCGATCATCTGCAGGCCCAGGCGGACCTGATCGAGCGTGCCGGCGGCCGCCGGCAGGCAGAGGAGTTGTCGGCGCGGCACCTGGCGCTGGCAATCGGCAAACTTGCCGAGTCCGATGTGCCGGAGGCAGGACGACAGCGGATGGACGAGTTGTTCCGGTTGATCCTGGGGCGACATGGTGTATCGATGGTTGCTGGCGGTTAGTCGGCCACGTACCCCTGGCCGATGAGCAGATCGCGATAGAATGGGCGCGGGCAGTGCGCCTGCCCGCGCCCGGTGTGACAGCCCACGCCTGACCACATGCAGGGCCAAGAGTCTTCGACTCCGCGCAGACGTGACGAGTCTTCGGCGTGCCGGCCACGCCGCCTGTTCGGTGGAGTGCGTGGGGCTGCACCGGAGGCGTCATGACTGATGAGCAGAACAACCGGCGGACTCCCCGATCAGGTCGCGCCCGGAAGCGGGCAATTCGGGCACAAGCCGCCCGTGCCGGTGTCCCGTACTCCGTAGCGGCCCGGCAACTTGAAGCGGTCGGGCTGCAACCAGGCGAGACACTCTCCAGCTACGGACGGACCATCTACCCGGTGGGCCACGACCCGCACCGCGATTTCATCATCAAACGTCGCGAACAGCGGTCCTTCGACGAGCGGGTGCGCGACAACCGGCGAGCCGCGACACTGCCGGATGGTCGCGCCCATCACCTCGTCGAGCGCTTCCCGCCGACGCGGGGACGAAGCGGCACCGGTGTCGGCCCGCTCTATCACGGCGAAGGGCGTCAGGAACTCCTGGCCATGCTGTACGTCGTCGTCGCGGCCGAGTCGCCGGGGCTGCTGCCGGCTCTCGGTGACCTCGTCTGGATCGCTGAGATGGGGGAGGAAACGGCCCTCGACATGGCGTGCGCCGAACTTGACCGAGAGGCACGGCGGCTGCTCGATCGTGAGCCGGCGGAGCTGTGGTCGGTGATCGAAGAGGCGCTGGCCGCCGCCGAACGCAACGCGGACTGGCAGATCCGGCAAGAGTCGATCCGACTCGCCGCGCTGTTTCGCACCATGATGACTCCCCGGGAGGGCTACGCGGGGGAGCCGTACGTGGAGGGCCTGCCGCTCATCGGTGTCCGGCAGATCCTCGACGCGCTGCTCATCGTCGCCGACGACGGACATGCTCCGGGTACGCGGGTCCGCCTGCTCCGGGATCCAGACGGCGGCTCCAGGGCCACCATCACCGGTGCCCTGTGGGGCGGCTCCGGTCCTCCGATCGGCTATCTGATCTGGCTGGACGAGGCAAAGACGGCCGAGTCCGTAGGCGCCGATGAGCTGGCCGTTCTCGCCGATCAGGAGTCTCGTCC
Organism: Micromonospora sp. NPDC048835; assembly: GCF_040649995.1. Taxonomy (NCBI): domain Bacteria; kingdom Bacillati; phylum Actinomycetota; class Actinomycetes; order Micromonosporales; family Micromonosporaceae; genus Micromonospora; species Micromonospora sp. NPDC048835. Next base: position 14,974 of record NZ_JBEZGM010000060.1, read on the forward strand.
GCGTTGACCCGGATCGGACAGTAACGCCGACAACGGCGGGGTGAGCCCTTCAGGGCTCACCCCGCCGTTGTCGTTCAGATCGTTCAGCTGTTGCCGTTGTCGACCATCAGGTCTGCCGGGACCACGTCCGGAACCTCGTCCGGGACGGCGACGGGTTTGTCCGAGCCGCGGAAGACGAGCTTGGAGTTGTCGATGTCGTTGGGGTCGCCTTCGCAGTCGACCACGACGATC
>NZ_JBEZGM010000061.1:0-9336 GCF_040649995.1 Micromonospora sp. NPDC048835
GGGTGTGGGGGGGGGGGGGGGGGGCGGGGGGCGGGGGGGGGGGGGCGGGGGGCGCGGGGCGCGGGGCGCGGGGCGCGGGGCGCGGGGCGCGGGGCGCGGGGCGCGGCGAGCGGAGCGCGGCGAGCGGAGAGCGGGCGCCACGGCACGGGGGCGCCACGGCACGGGGGCGCCACGGCACGGAGGCACCAAGGCCGGGACCCGAAGGTGCGGGGGCGCTGCACACAGAGGCGCGGGGCGGCCAGGTGATCTGGCGGCCGGGGCGTCAGGCGGTGGCCGGGACCGGGGTGGCGGTGTCGGTGGGTGCGGCCTGGGGGGCCGGTGTGACCGGACGGCGTTCCCGGGTGGACCACTGCACCGACAGGGCGGCCAGCAGCACCAGGCAGGACCCGAGCATGTGCGTGCCGACCAGGAGTGCCGGTAGGTGGGTGAAGTACTGCACGAAGCCGATCACGCCCTGCCCCAGTTCCACGGCGACCAGGATGATCGCCGCGCGGGTGGCCCGCTGCGCGCCGACGGCGCGGAACGCGAAGATCAGCGCCACCGACAGCCCGATCAGCAGGAAGACCCCGTCGGCGTGCACTTGGGAGATCGTCTCCGGGTCCAGTCCGTTGCGGGCCGCGCCGTGGTCGCCGGCGTGGGGGCCGCTGCCGGTGACCCAGGTGCCGACGACCAGCACGGCGGCGGTGACGCCGGTGGTGACCCGGGCCAGTGTGCGCAGCGGCGTGGGCGCCACGGCCTCGACCGGGCCGTCGGGGTCGACGATGCGCCGCCAGAGGGCGTACGCGGCGGCGATCACCGCCATCGAGGCGAGGAAGTGCAGCCCGACGACCCACGGGTTGAGGTTGGTGAGCACGGTGATGCCACCGAGTACCGCCTGGGCGGGGATGCCCAGGAAGACCACCACGGCCAGTGCGAGGAGCCCGGGTCGGCGGGGCCGGTGCAGCAGTACGGCCAGCACCGTGGCCAGCGCGATCAGACCCACCGCGAAGGTCAGCATCCGGTTGCCGAACTCGATGACGCCGTACACGCCCATCTCCGGCGTGGTGACGTAGGAATCGTCGGTGCACCGGGGCCAGGTGGGGCAGCCGAGGCCCGAGGCGGTCAGTCGGACGGCCCCGCCGGTGACGACGATGCCCACGTTCGCGATGATCGAGGCGAGCGCGAGGCGGCGCAGCAGGGTGCCGGAGACCGGACGGACGATTCGGTTCACGGCGCAAATCCTACGCACCGTAGTGATCGAGGTTCGTCCGACTCCGTCGGTGCGGTGTTTGGGATCACCGGGGCCCGGGTTTGCGACCCTCCGGGTAATTACGTAACGTTGGCGTTGTGAAAAACGCGGCGGCGCTCTCCGGGCACCAACCGACGGTCGTGCCGGCCGTCGGTGCGCCGGTGTCCGCGCCGGCTGTGCCCACGTTGCCCGGCCTCGCCGGGTCGGCGGCGGCGGAGGTCTCCACCCGGGATCGGGTCACCCAGTTGCTGCTGGAGCAGGGTGCCACCACTGCCGCGCAGCTTGGCGCGTCGCTCGGGCTCAGTCCCGCGGCGATCCGCCGGCACCTGGACGCGATGCTCGCGGACGGTGACGTGTACGCCCGCGAGCAGCCCGTGCAGGGCAGTCGCGGTCGGGGCCGTCCGGCGAAGGTGTTCCTGCTGACCGAGGCCGCCCGGGTTCGCTGTGGCACACACCACTACGACAACATGGCCACCGCCGCGCTGCGGTGGATCGCCCGCAGTGGCGGATCGGACGCGGTCGAGGCGTTCGCCGCCGAGCAGGTGTCAGCTCTCGAGTCCCGTTGTCGGACGGCCATGGAGGATGCCGGCGACGACCCCCTCGCCCGAGCCGAGGCACTCGCCGCCGCGCTCACCGGCGAGGGTTACGCTGCCAATGCGACCACGATCGCCTCCGGCGGCCAGCTCTGTCAGCACCACTGCCCGGTGGCGCACGTGGCCGCCGAGTTTCCTCAGCTGTGCGAGGCCGAGACCGCGGTCATCTCCCGTCTGGTCGGCACCCACGTGCAGCGTCTGGCCACCATCGCGCACGGCGACGGGGTGTGCACCACGCACATCCCGACCCAGCCGGGCCGCGCTCAATCCGGTAATCCCGTAACCACTGTGAGGACAGATAGATGACCGAGCAGATCGTCCAGCCCCTGACCCAGGAAGAGCAGCTCGCCGCCCTGGGCCGGTACGAGTACGGCTGGTCCGACCCGGACGCCGCCGGGGCGACTGCCCAGCGCGGCATCAACGAGGCGGTGGTTCGGGACATCTCGGCCAAGAAGAACGAGCCGGAGTGGATGCTCGACCTGCGGCTGAAGGGCCTGCGGCTGTTCGGCCGTAAGCCGATGCCAGCGTGGGGCGCGGACCTCACCGGGATCGACTTCGACAACATCAAGTACTTCGTGCGGTCCACCGAGAAGCAGGCCACCAGCTGGGAGGACCTGCCCGAGGACATCAAGAACACGTACGACCGGCTGGGCATCCCGGAGGCGGAGAAGCAGCGGCTGGTCGCCGGTGTCGCGGCGCAGTACGAGTCGGAGGTCGTCTACCACAAGATCCGCGAGGACCTTGAGGAGCAGGGCGTCCTCTTCCTGGACACCGACACGGCGCTGCGCGAGCACGAGGACGTCTTCAAGGAGTACTTCGGCACGGTGATCCCGGTCGGCGACAACAAGTTCGCCGCGCTGAACACCTCCGTGTGGTCCGGCGGTTCGTTCATCTACGTGCCGAAGGGTGTGCACGTCGAGATCCCGCTGCAGGCCTACTTCCGGATCAACACGGAGAACATGGGCCAGTTCGAGCGGACGCTGATCATCGTCGACGAGGGTGCGTACGTGCACTACGTCGAGGGCTGCACCGCGCCGCTCTACTCCTCCGACTCGCTGCACAGCGCGGTCGTGGAGATCATCGTCAAGAAGAACGCGCGCTGCCGCTACACGACCATCCAGAACTGGTCGAACAACGTCTACAACCTGGTCACCAAGCGCGCCGTCTGCCACGAGGGCGCGACCATGGAGTGGGTCGACGGCAACATCGGCTCCAAGGTGACGATGAAGTACCCGGCGGTCTACATGACCGGCGAGCACGCCAAGGGTGAGGTGCTCTCGGTGGCGATGGCCGGCGAGGGTCAGCACCAGGACGCCGGCGCCAAGATGGTGCACGCGGCCCCCCACACGAGCAGCACCATCGTGTCGAAGTCGATCGCCCGTGGCGGCGGCCGCACCTCGTACCGGGGTCTGGTGCAGGTGCTGGAGGGTTCGCACCACAGCCGGAGCACGGTCAAGTGCGACGCCCTGCTCGTCGACACCATCTCCCGCTCGGACACCTACCCGTACGTCGACATCCGCGAGGACGACGTGTCGATGGGGCACGAGGCGACCGTCTCCAAGATCAGCGACGACCAGCTCTTCTACCTGATGAGCCGGGGCCTGAGCGAGGACGAGGCGATGGCCATGATCGTCCGTGGCTTCATCGAGCCGATCGCCAAGGAGCTTCCGATGGAGTACGCGCTGGAGCTCAACCGCCTGATCGAGCTTCAGATGGAGGGCGCGGTCGGCTGACGCCGCCTCCGCCCGGCCACGGTCGGACCCGGGCCCGGTACGCCGGGTCCGGTCCAGCCCGCTTCGACCCTCCGATTCATGACAGACCAAGGAAGAGATGACTACCCAGGCTTCCGCGCCGCCGCCCAGCACCAAGTCGCAGGCGCTGCGCTCGTACGACGTCGCCGACTTCCCGGCCCTCACCGGCCTGGAGGAGGATTGGCGTTTCACCCCGCTCAAGCGCCTCCGCGGCCTGACCGGCGACGGCTCCAGGTCGCTGCGTGCCGGCAGCCACGCCGAGCTGGAGTCGTCGGATGACTCGCCGGCCGCGACCGGCACGGTCCGGCACGAGTACGGTGACCTGCCCGAGGGCGTCGCCATCACCCGCATCGGCCGTGACGACGAGCGGGTCGGCAGCGTGCTGATCCCCGTCGACCGGGTCAGCGCGCTGGCCTACGGTGCCGCCGCCGACGCCCTGCTGCTGCGGGTCTCCCCGGACGTGGTGCTCGGCGAGGCGGTGCGTCTGCGGGTGGTCGGCGAGGGCGTCGAGCAGCCGTCCTTCGGGCACACCTTCGTCGAGGTGGGCCGGTTCGCCGAGGCGACTGTGGTTCTGGAGCACGTGGGTTCGGCCACCCTGGCCGACAACGTCGAGGTGGCCGTGGCCGACGGGGCGAAGCTGACCCTGGTCACGGTCGCCGACTGGGCCGACGACGCGGTCCAGGCCCAGCACCTGAAGATCAAGCTCGGTCGGGACGCTAAGGTCATCCACATCCAGGTGTCCCTGGGTGGCGACCTGGTCCGGCAGTTCACCAGCGTGGAATACACCGGGCGCGGTGGCGAGGCCGAGCTGTACGGCGTCTACTTCGCCGACTCCGGCCAGCACCTGGAGCACCGGCAGTTGGTCGACCACAACGTGCCGGACTGCCGCAGCTACGTCGGCTACCGGGGCGCGTTGCAGGGTGAGAGCGCGCACACCGTCTGGGTGGGCGACGTGCTGATCCAGGCCGAGGCGACCGGCACCGACACGTACGAGATCAACCGGAACCTGCTGCTCACCGACGGCGCGCGTGCTGACTCCGTACCCAATCTGGAGATCGAGACCGGCGAGATCGCCGGCGCCGGCCACGCCAGCGCGACCGGTCGCTTCGATGACGAACAGCTCTTCTACCTGATGGCCCGGGGCATTCCGGAGAGTGAGGCCCGCCGGCTGGTGGTCCGCGGCTTCTTCGCCGAGCTGATCAACAAGATCCCGGTCGAGTCGCTGCGCGAGAGCCTCGGCGACGCGATCGAGGCCCGGTTGACCAAGGCCGGGGCCTGATGATCCGGATCTGTTCCGCCGAGGACGTGCCGAAGGGCACCGCGATCAGCGCGGATGTCGACGGCACCCAGGTCGCCCTGGTGCACGGCGAGGACGGCGTCTTCTACGCCGCCTACGACGAGTGCTCGCACGCCGCCGTCGCCCTCTCCGAGGGTGAGGTCGACGGCTGCACGCTCGAGTGCTGGCTGCACGGGTCGCGCTTCGACCTGCGCACCGGCGAGCCGACCGGGCTGCCCGCCACCGAACCCGTCCCCGTCTACCCCGTCGAAGTCCGCGACGGCGACATCTACCTCAGCCTGACGCCGAGTAATGGAGTGACCCGATAATGAGCACCCTGGAGATCCGCGACCTGAAGGTGTCGGTCAAGCTGCCCGAGGGTGAGCTCAAGCCGATCCTGCATGGGGTAGACCTGGAGGTGAATTCCGGTCAAACCCACGCGATCATGGGCCCGAACGGCTCCGGCAAGTCCACTCTGGCGTACTCGATCGCCGGCCACCCCAAGTACGAGATCACCGGCGGCACGGTGACCCTCGACGGCGAGGACGTGCTGGCCATGACCGTCGACGAGCGCGCCCGCGCCGGCCTCTTCCTGGCCATGCAGTACCCGGTCGAGGTGCCCGGCGTCTCGGTGGCGAACTTCCTGCGGACCGCGAAGACCGCCATCGACGGTGAGGCACCGAAGCTGCGCACCTGGGGCGGCGAGCTGCGTGGCGCGATGGAGCGCCTCCAGATGGACCCGGCGTTCGCCCAGCGCAACGTCAACGAGGGCTTCTCCGGTGGTGAGAAGAAGCGGCACGAGATCGTCCAGCTGGAGCTGCTCAAGCCGAAGATCGCGATCCTCGACGAGACCGACTCCGGTCTCGACGTGGACGCGCTGCGGGTGGTCAGCGAGGGCGTCAACCGGGTCCGCGACACCGGCGACACCGGCGTGCTGCTGATCACCCACTACACCCGGATCCTGCGCTACATCAAGCCGGACTTCGTGCACGTCTTCGTGGCCGGCCGGATCGTCGAGCAGGGCGGCCCGGAGCTGGCCGACAAGCTCGAGGCCGAGGGCTACGAGCGGTACGCCGCCGGGGCCGGCACGGCCAAGGCCTGAGTGGGAGAGGCGCTGCCGAGATGACCAGCATCGCGATCCCCGAGGGGATGCCGCAGTACGACGACGTGCCGCGTTTCGACGTGGCCCGGGTGCGCGCCGACTTCCCGATCCTCGATCGGGAGATCAACGGGCACCCGCTGGTCTACCTCGACAGCGCCAACACCTCGCACAAACCCCGTCAGGTGCTCGACGTGCTCGACGAGCACTACGCGCGGCACAACGCCAACGTGTCGCGCTCGGTGCACACCCTGGGCACCGAGGCGACCGAGGCGTACGAGGGGGCGCGGGCGAAGGTCGCCGCGTTCATCAACGCGCCGAGCGTCGACGAGGTGGTGTTCACCAAGAACTCCACCGAGGCGATCAACATCGTGGCGTACGCCTTCTCGAACGCCTCACTGCGCCCGGACGCCGACAGTCGTTTCCGGCTCGGCCCGGGTGACGAGGTGGTGATCTCCGAGATGGAGCACCACTCGAACATCGTCCCGTGGCAGTTGCTCTGTGAGCGCACCGGCGCGACGCTGCGCTGGTTCCCGGTCACCGACCAGGGCCGGCTGGACGAGTCGGGCCTGGAGGACCTGGTCACCGAACGGACGAAGATCGTCTCGCTGGTGCACACGTCGAACATCCTCGGCACGGTCAACGCCACCTCCCGGATCACCGCCCGGGTGCGTGAGGTGGGCGCGCTGCTGCTGCTGGACTGCTCGCAGTCGGTGCCGCACCTGCCCATCGACGTGGTCGACCTGGACGCCGACTACATCGTCTTCACCGGGCACAAGATGTGCGGTCCGACCGGCATCGGTGTGCTCTGGGGTCGCGGTGAGCTGCTGGCCGCGATGCCGCCGGTGATGGGTGGCGGCTCGATGATCGAGACGGTCACCATGGCCCGCTCGACGTTCGCCGCGCCGCCGGCCCGGTTCGAGGCGGGCACCCCGCCGATCGCCGAGGCGGTCGCGCTCGGTGCGGCCGTGGACTACCTGACCGGCGTCGGGATGCGGGCCATCCAGTGGCACGAGAAGGAGCTGACGGCGTATGCGCTGGACGCGCTCGGCTCGGTGCCGGACCTGCGGATCTTCGGCCCGACCGTGCCGGTGGGCCGGGGTGGCACCATCTCGTTCGCACTCGGTGACGTGCACCCGCACGACGTGGGTCAGGTGCTCGACTCGCTCGGCGTGCAGGTGCGGGTCGGCCACCACTGTGCCAAGCCGGTGTGCAGCCGGTTCGGCGTCCCGGCCATGACCCGGGCCTCGTTCTACCTCTACACCACCACCGAGGAGATCGACGCTCTGGTGGCCGGTCTGGAGCAGGTGCGGAAGGTGTTCCGATGAGCCGGGCGACGCAGGAGCATGGCGAATCGACGGGAGTTCAGCCTGATGCAACTTGACTCTCTCTACCAGGAGATCATCCTGGACCACTACAAGCGTCCGCACGGGCGTGGCCTGCGCGACGCCGACGACCCGGGCGACCAGGTCGCGGAGGCGCACCACGTCAACCCCACCTGCGGTGACGAGGTCACCGTCCGGGTGGCCACCGATGGCACGGTGCTGCACGACATCTCGTACGACGGGATGGGCTGCTCGATCAGCCAGGCTTCGGCGAGCGTGCTGCACGAGTTGCTGCGCGGTCGGGCTGCCGGGGAAGCATTCGAGGTGCACGAGGCGTTCGTGGAGTTGATGTCCGGACGTGGCCAGGTCACGCCGGACGAGGACGTGCTCGGTGACGGGGTGGCTTTCGCGGGCGTTGCCCGATACCCCGCCCGGGTCAAGTGCGCGCTGCTGCCGTGGATGGCGTTCAAGGACGCCGCGGCACGCGCCGGTGTGGGCGTGAGCCCAGAGGTGAAGGCGTGACGGAGCGGATCGTTGGCGCCGCACCGCGCGCGGTAGCGGGGCGATGGCATGGGCGAGCGGACAATTGGTGCAGCGCAGTGCTGCCCGGTGGCGGCACTAAGCGAAGCGGAGTGATGGCATGAGCAGCGAGAACACGGCAACTGCGGCGACGCCGGAGGCCGGTGACGCCACTGCGGCGCCGCAGACCGAAGCCGCGACGACCGACGGTGCCGCGACGCCGGAGGCCGGCGACGCCGGTACCCCGGCGGGCGGCGTCAGCAAGGCGATGATCGCCGACATCGAGGAGGCGATGAAGGATGTCGTCGACCCGGAGCTCGGCATCAACGTGGTCGACCTGGGCCTCGTGTACGGCGTACACGTGGACGACGAGAACGTCGCCACCCTGGACATGACGCTGACCTCGGCGGCCTGCCCGCTGACCGACGTCATCGAGGACCAGACCCGGCAGGCGTTGACCACCGGCCCGGGTGGCGGCCTGGTCAACGACATCCGGATCAACTGGGTCTGGCTCCCGCCGTGGGGTCCGGACAAGATCACTGACGAGGGTCGTGACCAGCTCCGCTCCCTCGGCTTCAACGTCTGACCGATCCCGTTCTTCGAGCGCGGCACCCCGCCGGGGTGCCGCGCTCGTTGCTTTCTCACATTCGTCGACCTAATTTGTGGAACGGATCGTTCCGGTCTGTTAGGCTGATGACAGCAAACGGAGCGGAACATTCCGCTCTGAAGGCGAGCGGCGGCGCTCGTCTGACGGGATCGACGGAGGGGCCAGGACGATGGGCGAGATGGCAGCGGCGCAGTGGCGGATCGTGCTCGACGAGGCGCACAAGGCACTCCGGACGGCCGTCGAGGGGGTCCCGGCCGACGCCTGGGACCGATCCACCCCGTGCGACCAGTGGACGGTCACCCAGGTGCTCCAGCACGCGACAGGTGACCAGATCGCCTTCGCCTCGGCCATCGTCGGCGGTCCGGGGCCGACGGAGGACCCGTTCGCGCCCTCCGGCCAGATCGAGGGCGACAAGATGGTCGACCTGCGCGCCGCTCTCGACGCCTCCGCCCGCGCCTGGGCGAGTGTCGCCGACGACAACCCGCAGGTGCCCACGCCGCTACCCCAAGGCAAGTTGCCGGCTCACGTCGGAGCCGTCGCGTGCGCCCTCGACGCCGCGGTGCACGCCTGGGACATCGCGACGGCCACCGGTCAGCCGTCCCCGCTCGGCGACGACCTGGCCCGCCCCCTGCTGGTGGTCGCCCGGCAGATCGTCGAACCGCTGCGGAACTACGGCGCGTACGCCCCGGCGATCACCACCGGCCCGGAGGCCGACGAGGCCAGCGTCCTGCTCGCCTACCTCGGCCGCGACCCCCAGTGGTCCGCCGGGAAGCGCTGACCGGCTCTTCGAGGCCCGTTCAACCCCCTGATCGTGCTCGATCATCGATGTAGTGGTCTCGGCGAGCGGCGGTTTCAAGCGGCGGTTGCAACCAGGTGTTTGTGGAGTACCTCGGCTGGATTCTGCCAGTCGAGGGTTTGGCGTGGCCGTGCGTTGAGTT
>NZ_JBEZGM010000062.1:0-6542 GCF_040649995.1 Micromonospora sp. NPDC048835
CGGGTCCACTGGGTGATCCGCGCACCGTCGTTCGTGGCCAGGTTGTACACGTCCAGGGCCTTGCCGCTGTTGCGGTTGACCAACACGTACCACGCGCTCGTGTCGACAGTCGCCGCGGCGGCGGGTGACGACACCACTGCCACGGCGGCGCCACCGACCATCAACGCCGCCGCGCTGGCGGCGACGATGCGGGGCAACCACCGACGCCGCCGCGGCGACGTTACGATTGATGCAGACCTATCTAGGGCAGACATGATCCTCCTCCAGTGACCAAGAGCCGAACGGCCTGCCCGAGGGTGGGCGTACCGCGACGCGTGGCCGAGGGCGTAGGCGTCAAGAAGTTAGCGTTAACAAGACGCCGGCGAGCCCTGGCGCACGCCTGATTCGAGATCGACGAGGCAAGGCTTGCCCGGAAAGCCGAGGTGTCGTCGTCCTTAGGCATCGACTGTGAGCGATAACATGGCGTTCGTCAAGACGTAACGTGCTGGGAACATCAGCCACCGTCGAACCCGGATCTTGGCGAAAAATGTCGCGCGCCGACTTCCCGCAGGCATCGGCCCAGATCCCGGCTCGGACCAGTGCCGCAGCACTTGAAGGAGGCCCCACGAGCACGTTAACATCGACGGTTGTTCATTGCTCTCGATGCCGACGGGCCTCAGCCCTGCACTCTGACCGTTCCGGCCCAGCCGGCGGGAGGACGGCCGGCTGGGCCGGACCGCCCGGGCCATCCGCAACAGCGCGATGCGTTGGCGCGGGCATCGGACCGATCGGCATGCGTCGGCAGCCCTCGACCGAACCGGACCGCGTTGGGCCACGCCAACGACGCCCCGCCCATGCAACGGATCGCCGCAGCGACGGGCGGAGCGTCAGAAGTGTGCGGACACGGGCACCACCAACCTCACGGTCACCCGCCCCGGCCCCCGACCTAGTCGAAGAGCACCACTTGGCGGATCACGTCACCCTTCTCCAGTGCGGACACCGCGTCGTTCAGTTCCTCGAACTGGATGCGGCGGCTGATCAGGCTTTCGATGTTCAACCGACCCTGGCGAAAGAGAGCGACCAGGCGGGGCAGGTCGCGACGGAGGTCGGAGCTGCCGTAGACGCTGGGCACCAGATTACGGGCGCGGAAGAGCAGTTCGAACGCGTTGATCTGCACCAGGTCGTCCGCCGAGCCGGCACCGACGATCACGGTGTCCCCACCACGCCGGGTAACGTCCCAGGCGGCCTGAATGGTTGCGGCCTGGCCGACCGCCTCGAAGACGTAGTCGAAACCCCGCCCACCGGTGACAGCGTCATGGGTGGCGCGCAGGTCCTCCGGGGTGATCGCATCGGTGGCCCCGAACTCCATCGCGATACCGTGCTTGCCCCGATTGGGGTCGACGGCCACGATCCGCGCCGCGCCGGCGATGCTCGCACCTTGCACGACGGAGAGCCCCACACCACCCAGCCCCAGCACGGCCACCGACGATCCCGCTCGGACCCGAGCGGTGTTGATCGCCGCCCCGACGCCGGTGGAGACGCCGCATCCGAGCAGTGCGGCGTACTCGAACGGGATGTCGTCGTCGATCCGTACGGCCGCCTCCCAGGGGACGACGATCTGCTCGGCCCAGGTGCCGGTGCCGGCCATGCCGAAGGCAGGCGTATCGCCGACCGCGAACCGCGCCTTGCCGAAGAGGTCCGACATGTAGGTCATGCAGAGGTGGGCGTCGCCGTTGACGCAGTCGGGGCAGCGCCCGCAGGCCGGAATCCAGTTCACCACGACGTGGTCGCCCACCCGGACCCCGGTCACGCCCGGACCCACCTCACTGACGATCCCAGCACCCTCGTGGCCGACGATCATCGTGCCCTGGCTGGGCAGACCACCGGCCACCACGGACAGGTCCGAGTGACACACTCCGGTGGCCTTGATCTGAATCTTCACCTCGCCCGCGTCCGGCCCCAGGGCAGTGACGTCGTCGCGGAGATCCAGGGACGGACCGCCGCCCGGGTGCAGGACCGCTGCTCGCACTTCGCCCTCCAAGGCTGTCGGTAGACGGTTTACCAAATTGCCCGCGCCACGAATAACTCCATTTCGACGCGCAATCAAACCTAAAGGACTGAAACTCAGGCAGGCAAGGCCACTCGTATTGACGGCAACGCAACGTCCGTGGCACCTGTCGCTAACGCTGCACCGACATCGACAAACGCAGCATTGCTCGCTTCTCGGGCACCGAATAATGTGCAGACAAAACCGATACGCACAACTCACTCAGTAAACGTGAGGACGAGCATGGCGCCCACTGACGAAGCCCGCCCCTATCCGTTCCACGCGGATGAAGCGCCACCGATCCACGAGCAGTACGCCCGCCTGCGTCGCGATGCCCCGCTGAGCCTGGTCCGAATGCCGTTCGGGGACGAGGCGTGGTTGGCGACCCGCTACGCCGACGTGAAGTGCGTGCACAGTGATCCCAGGTTCAGCCGCGCCATGGCGAGCGAGCGCGACCAGCCACGGGCCTTCCCGGTGATGCCGGAGGAGAACATCCTCGGACTGGATCCACCCGACCACAACCGATTGCGTCGGTTGGTCTCACGGGTTTTCACGACGCGGCGGGTCCGGGTGATGCGCCCGTTGATCCAGCGCGTCACGGACGACCTGCTGGACCGGATGGCGGCAGAGGGGCCGCCGTGGGACCTGGTCGGCGACTTCAGCGTGCCGCTGACGATCGGGGTGATCAGTGATCTGTTCGGCGTACCCGAGGTGGACCGCCAGCAGTTCGCGCAGTGGTCCGAGGCGATGACGGCTACCGCCTCGATGCCTCCGGAGGTGGCCCAGGAGCATGTGCGGCAACTACAGGAGTACGTCGCGGATCTGTTCATCCAGCGCATGTCCGCGCCTACCGACGACCTCATCGGCGCTCTGATCGAGGGCTACCAGGCGGACTCCCGGGTGGACGAACACGAGGTGATCACCCTGGCGCGGTTGATGCTGGCCACTGGCCACGGCAGCGTCAGCTACCAGCTCGCGCACTGCTCGTACCTCCTGCTGACCCATCCGGCGGAGCTCGCGCGGCTGGCGAAGCAGCCCGGTCTGATCAATCTCGCCGTCGAGGAACTGCTGCGGTACGCGAAGACCGACGAGGCTGCCGTCTTCGCGCGCTACGCGACGCAGGACGTCCGGGTCGGCGAGACGGTGGTCAAGGCCGGTGAGGCGGTCCTGCCGTCGCGCATCTCCGCGAATCACGACGACACGGTGTTCGCCGAGCCCGAAGTGCTCGATCTCGCCCGGACTCGAAACCCACACCTCGCCTTTGGGCACGGGCCGCATCACTGTCCGGGCGCCCACCTGGCCCGGGCGGAGTTGCAGATCGCCCTCGGGTCACTGGTGTCCCGCTTTCCCACGCTGCGACTGGCGGTCGAACCGGAGGATGTGAAATGGGAGTCCGGCGGTCTGGCCCGCGAGATCAGCTCTCTTCCGGTCGTCTGGTGACCACGTCGCCATGACGGAAGATCCGGTTACCAGACGACTGCCCTCTCTCACCGGCCTGAGATTCTTCGCGACAACACTGGTCTTCGCCTGCCACATTGCGGTCATCACGCAATTCATTGGTGGCTCGCTCGGCACTTTCGTCGCGTCCGCCTTTCCACTCGCCGGCCCGTACGGAGTCGGCTTCTTCTTTGTCCTCAGTGGTTTCGTACTGACCTGGACCGCCCGAGAGTCGGATCGCACGACGAGTTTCTGGCGCCGGCGTGTCGTCAAGATCTATCCAAGTCATCTGGTGACCTTCGCCCTGGCCGCCGTGCTCACCGTCGTGGCAGGGCGGGCCACCGGCCTCCTGGACTGGGTGACGAACCCCCTGCTGTTGCACGCCTGGGTGCCGAGCCTCAACACCAGCACCTCGTTCAACGGGGTCAGCTGGTCCCTCTCCTGCGAACTCTTCTTCTACCTCGCCTTCCCACTGCTGCTGCCGCTCCTCGACCGGATCCCGGTCAACCGGCTCTGGTGGACGATGGCGGCGTTGGCCGTCCTGATCGCCGGAGCCGCCGTGATCGCGCAGTTCCTGGTGAACGACCAGCCCCGGTTGACGATCATCGCCGACGGTTCGCTGTCGTTTGGTCAGATCTGGTTCGTGTACTTCTTTCCGCCGGTGCGGGCACTCGAGTTCGTGGTCGGCATGACACTCGCCCGGATCGTGCTCGCCGGTCGTTGGCCGCGAATCGGCCTGCTCCCCGCGGCGGGCATCGCGGTGGCGGGTTACGGGTTCGTCCTGACCGCACCCTATTTGTTCGCCACCGGTGGGCTGGCTTCGCTGTGGTTCGTGCCGCTGATCGCCGCGGCGGCCACCGCCGACCTGCGGAATCGACCATCCCCGCTTCGTCATCGGGCCATGGTGCGGTTGGGGGAGCTGTCGTTCGCCTTCTATCTGGTGCATTGGATGGTGGTCATTGCCGGTGCGCAGGTGATTGGCGCCGAGACCACATTCGGACCGCTCGGCTCGACAGCAGCGGTCGCCGCGCTCTTCGGCGTCGCGCTGGCGTTGGCCTGGGCATTGCATCAGGGGGTGGAGATGCCGATGGTGCGGCGGTTCGGACGCCATCGCCCGGCGGTCGAGGCCGACCGACTGGAGCTGACACCCGACCTGGTCAGCGGCCCGACATCGGCCGTTCGGCGGTCTCGACGTACCGTCCGGAGCGGAACACCGCGCCGGTAGTCGCTCGCGGCACCGGTGTCGATCCACGTGATGCGTTAGTATTTCCTTGGGTAGAGCGCCTGCCCGCGCCACGAGTGGCTGCCCACGCCGACCATTGCGACGTGGCCAAGAGTCTCAGACTCAGCGCAACGATCTTCGCTTCGGTGCGTTCAAGTGCCGTCCGTCGACGGGCAGCGTGGGAGCCCGTGAGGGGCGTGAGGGCATGTTCGAGCGGTTCACCGACCGAGCGCGACGGGTTGTCGTCCTGGCCCAAGAAGAGGCCCGGATGCTCAACCACAACTACATCGGTACGGAACACATCCTGCTGGGCCTGATCCATGAGGGTGAGGGCGTCGCGGCAAAGGCCCTGGAGAGCCTCGGCATCTCCCTGGAGGGCGTCCGCCAGCAGGTCGAGGAGATCATCGGCCAGGGCCAGCAGGCGCCGAGCGGGCACATCCCGTTCACGCCGCGGGCGAAGAAGGTGCTGGAGCTGTCGCTGCGCGAGGCGCTGCAGCTCGGGCACAACTACATCGGCACGGAGCACATCCTGCTCGGGTTGATCCGTGAGGGCGAGGGCGTCGCCGCCCAGGTGCTGGTCAAGCTCGGCGCCGACCTCAACCGGGTCCGCCAGCAGGTGATCCAGTTGCTTTCCGGCTATCAGGGCAAGGAGCCGGCCGCTGCAGGCGCCGCGCCGGGTGAGGCCGCGCCGTCGACCAGCCTGGTGCTGGACCAGTTCGGCCGCAACCTGACTCAGGCCGCGCGTGAGGGCAAGCTCGACCCGGTCATCGGGCGGGAGAAGGAAATCGAGCGGGTCATGCAGGTGCTCTCCCGCCGGACGAAGAACAACCCGGTTCTGATCGGTGAGCCCGGCGTCGGTAAGACCGCCGTGGTGGAGGGCCTGTCCCAGAAGATCATCAAGGGTGAGGTGCCCGAGACCCTCAAGGACAAGCAGCTCTACACGCTTGACCTGGGTGCGTTGGTGGCTGGTTCGCGGTACCGGGGTGACTTCGAGGAGCGCCTCAAGAAGGTGCTCAAGGAGATCCGCACCCGCGGTGACATCATCCTGTTCATCGACGAGATTCACACCCTGGTGGGTGCGGGTGCCGCCGAGGGCGCGATCGACGCGGCGAGCATCCTCAAGCCGATGCTGGCCCGTGGCGAGCTGCAGACCATCGGCGCTACGACAAGTGACGAGTACCGCAAGTACGTCGAGAAGGATGCGGCGCTTGAGCGCCGGTTCCAGCCTGTGCGCGTCGAGGAACCCACCCTGGAGATGACGATTCAGATCCTGAAGGGTCTGCGGGATCGTTACGAGGCTCACCACCGGGTTTCGATCACGGACGCAGCCCTGGTGGCTGCCGCAACTCTGGCCGACCGGTACATCTCCGATCGTTTCCTGCCGGACAAGGCGATCGATTTGATCGATGAGGCCGGTGCGCGGATGCGGATCCGTCGGATGACCGCGCCGCCGGACTTGCGGGACTTCGACGAGCGGATCGCTCAGGTGCGTCGTGACAAGGAGTCCGCGATCGACGCGCAGGACTTCGAGCGTGCCGCTCAGCTGCGGGACAAGGAGAAGCAGCTCCTGGGTCAGAAGGCGCAGCGGGAGAAGGAGTGGAAGGCCGGTGATCTGGACGTCGTCAGTGAGGTTGACGACGAGCAGATCGCTGAGGTGCTCGGTAACTGGACCGGTATTCCGGTTTACAAGTTGACCGAGGAGGAGACCTCGCGTCTGCTGCGTATGGAGGACGAGCTGCACAAGCGCGTCATCGGGCAGGAAGACGCGGTCAAGGCGGTGTCGAAGGCGATCCGGCGTACCCGGGCGGGTTTGAAGGATCCGAAGCGCCCGTCGGGTTCGTTCATCTTCGCCGGCCC
>NZ_JBEZGM010000063.1:0-1489 GCF_040649995.1 Micromonospora sp. NPDC048835
GGGTGGGATACCTCATCTTGAAGCAGGCTTCCCGCTTAGATGCTTTCAGCGGTTATCCCTTCCGAACGTAGCTAACCAGCCGTGCCCTTGGCAGGACAACTGGCACACCAGAGGTTCGTCCGTCCCGGTCCTCTCGTACTAGGGACAGCCCTTCTCAAGTATCCTACGCGCACGGCGGATAGGGACCGAACTGTCTCACGACGTTCTAAACCCAGCTCGCGTACCGCTTTAATGGGCGAACAGCCCAACCCTTGGGACCTGCTACAGCCCCAGGATGCGACGAGCCGACATCGAGGTGCCAAACCATCCCGTCGATATGGACTCTTGGGGAAGATCAGCCTGTTATCCCCGGGGTACCTTTTATCCGTTGAGCGACACCGCTTCCACTCGCAAGTGCCGGATCACTAGTCCCGACTTTCGTCCCTGCTCGACCTGTCAGTCTCACAGTCAAGCTCCCTTGTGTACTTGCACTCAACACCTGATTGCCAACCAGGCTGAGGGAACCTTTGGGCGCCTCCGTTACCTTTTAGGAGGCAACCGCCCCAGTTAAACTACCCACCAGACACTGTCCCTGAACCGGATAACGGTCCGAAGTTAGATACCCAAATCAACCAGAGTGGTATTTCAAGATTGCCTCCACCCATACTGGCGTATGGACTTCACCGGCTCCCACCTATCCTACACAAGCTAATTCGAGTACCAATGTCAAGCTATAGTAAAGGTCCCGGGGTCTTTCCGTCCTGCCGCGCGTAACGAGCATCTTTACTCGTACTGCAATTTCGCCGGGCCTGTGGTTGAGACAGTGGGGAAGTCGTTACGCCATTCGTGCAGGTCGGAACTTACCCGACAAGGAATTTCGCTACCTTAGGATGGTTATAGTTACCACCGCCGTTTACTGGCGCTTAAGTTCTCCGCTTCGCCCCGAAGAGCTAACAGGTCCCCTTAACGTTCCAGCACCGGGCAGGCGTCAGTCCATATACATCGAATTACTTCTTCGCATGGACCTGTGTTTTTAGTAAACAGTCGCTTCCCCCTGCTCTCTGCGGCCATACAACGCTCCACCCGCGCGGGGCTTCACGTCTCCGGCCCCCCTTCTCCCTAAGTTACGGGGGCAATTTGCCGAGTTCCTTAACCACAGTTCGCCCGATCGCCTCGGTATTCTCTACCTGACCACCTGTGTCGGTTTGGGGTACGGGCCGCTAAGAACTCGCTAGAGGCTTTTCTCGGCAGCATAGGATCACTGACTTCACCTGAATCGGCTCGGCATCACGTCTCAGCCCTCATGTGGTGCGGATTTGCCTACACCACGGCCTACACGCTTACCCCGGCACAACCACCGGCCGGGCTCAGCTACCTTCCTGCGTCACCCCATCGCTTGACTACTACCCGCAAGGTTCCCACGCTCCCCATCCTCAACCCGAAGGTCTTGGATGGTTCGGGTGGTTAGCACAACGAGGTTCATCAGGGACGCTCTTTCGCGGGTACGGGA
>NZ_JBEZGM010000063.1:1584-3276 GCF_040649995.1 Micromonospora sp. NPDC048835
CCAGGTTCCCACGCTCCCCATCCTCAACCCGAAGGTCTTGGATGGTTCGGGTGGTTAGCACAACGAGGTTCATCAGGGACGCTCTTTCGCGGGTACGGGAATATCAACCCGTTGTCCATCGACTACGCCTCTCGGCCTCGCCTTAGGTCCCGACTCACCCAGGGCGGATTAGCCTGGCCCTGGAACCCTTGGTCATCCGGCGGAAGGGTTTCTCACCCTTCTTTCGCTACTCATGCCTGCATTCTCACTCGTGCCGCGTCCACAACTGGGTCACCCCGCTGCTTCACTCGCGGCACGACGCTCCCCTACCCATCCACACACCTGCACAAGGAATCAAGTCCAAGCGAGGATAAAATGTGAATGCCACAGCTTCGGCGGTGTGCTTGAGCCCCGCTACATTGTCGGCGCGGAACCACTTGACCAGTGAGCTATTACGCACTCTTTAAAGGGTGGCTGCTTCTAAGCCAACCTCCTGGTTGTCTATGCGACCCCACATCCTTTTCCACTTAGCACACGCTTAGGGGCCTTAGCTGGTGATCTGGGCTGTTTCCCTCTCGACTACGAAGCTTATCCCCCGCAGTCTCACTGCCGCGCTCTCACTTACCGGCATTCGGAGTTTGGCTGATTTCGGTAAGCTTGTGGGCCCCCTAGACCATCCAGTGCTCTACCTCCGGCAAGAAACACGCGACGCTGCACCTAAATGCATTTCGGGGAGAACCAGCTATCACGGAGTTTGATTGGCCTTTCACCCCTAACCACAGGTCATCCCCCAATTTTTCAACATTGGTGGGTTCGGCCCTCCACGCGGTCTTACCCGCGCTTCAGCCTGCCCATGGCTAGATCACTCCGCTTCGGGTCTAGGACACGCGACTGAATCGCCCTATTCAGACTCGCTTTCGCTACGGCTCCCCCACACGGGTTAACCTCGCCACATGCCACTAACTCGCAGGCTCATTCTTCAAAAGGCACGCCGTCACCCCGCAAGGCTCCGACGGATTGTAGGCGAACGGTTTCAGGTACTATTTCACTCCCCTCCCGGGGTACTTTTCACCATTCCCTCACGGTACTCGTCCGCTATCGGTCACCAGGAAGTATTTAGGCTTACCAGGTGGTCCTGGCAGATTCACGGCAGATTTCAGGGGTCCGCCGCTACTCGGGAACACCCACAGAAGGTCAGCAACTTTCACCTACCGGACTTTCACCGTCTACGGTCAGCCATTCCAGACTGTTCGACTAGCCACTAACTTTGTAACTCCTCGAGTGCATGTCAGCACACTCAGCGGGGTCCCACAACCCCGACCACGCAACCCCTGACAGGTATCACACGCAGCCGGTTTAGCCTCGATCCGCTTTCGCTCGCCACTACTCACGGAATCACTAAATTGTTTTCTCTTCCTACGGGTACTGAGATGTTTCACTTCCCCGCGTTCCCTCCACACACCCTATGTGTTCAGGTGTGGGTGACACCACATGACTGGTGCCAGGTTTCCCCATTCGGACACCCTGGGATCACAGCTTGGTTGACAGCTCCCCCAGGCCTATCGCGGCCTCCCACGTCCTTCATCGGCTCCTGGTGCCAAGGCATTCACCGTTCGCCCTTGACAACTTGACCACAAAGATGCTCGCGTCCACTGTGCAATTCTCAACAAACGACCAACCCACAACCCGATCCGCCCCACACCAAACCCAACA
>NZ_JBEZGM010000064.1:0-4321 GCF_040649995.1 Micromonospora sp. NPDC048835
GGCCGGCGCGGGCGGCGCGGGGGGTGGGGCGGCGGTCCCGCGTCGGGCGCCCTTTCGCGCGGCCCCCTGCCGGGGGCGGGGGGGCCCCCCCCCCCCCCCCCCCCCCCGACCGTTCAGCCGGCCAGGTGCGACCAGTCCCCCTCCAGGTCCTGCCAGGTGCCCTGCGCCGCCACCGTGCCGCCGAGCAGCACCACCACGTGGTCGGCCCGGACCAACGCGGCGCGCTTCGCGGTCGAGCCGACCACCGTCACCCCGTGACCCCGCAACGCCTGCCACAGCGCCAACTCGGTGGTGACGTCAAGCGCCGACGACACGTCGTCGGCGACAAGCAGTTCGGTACGCGGAGCCAACGCCCGCGCCAGCGCCAACCGCTGCAACTGCCCGCCGGAGAGCCGGGTGCCCTTGTGCCCGATGAGCAGGCCCAGCCCACCACCGGCGGCGGCCAGGTCATGGTCGAGCTGGGCGGTACTGACCGCCCCCGCCGCGTCCACCTGGTGCCCGAGGGCGATGTTGTCGGCCACCGTGCCGGAGAGCACCCGGGGCAACTGACCGACGTAGCCGACCTGGTGTGGACGCAGGAACAGCTCCGGCTCGGTGACCGGGTCGCCGTTCCAGGCCAGCTCGCCGGTGTGGTGCACGATCCCGGCCAGCCCCCGCAGCAACGAGGACTTACCCGACCCCACCGGCCCGACGACGAGCACCAACTGGCCCCGCTGCACGGTCAGGTCCACGTCCCGCACGGCGACCGTGCCGTCGGAGTGCACCACCCCGAAGCGGCGCAGCTCCAGCCGGCGCAGCGGGTGCCGGGGCGGCATGGCCGGCGCGGGGGCCGTCCCGGCGGTCAGGTCGACCTCCGACACCCCTGCGGAGTACGTGCCAACCCCGGTCATCGCCACGGTGCGTCGGGTCCAGACCCGCGCCGAGGGCAGCTGCGAGATCAACGACGCGGTCGTCCAGGCGAACCAACGGGCCGCGCCCAGGGTGGAGACGGCCACCAGCACCGCCCCTGCGGAGAGCGAGCCGTTGAGGTAGAGCGCCCAGGCGCCGATCGGCAACAACCCACTGGCCATCGACGGTGTGGAACGCGCCCACACCTGCACCGAGATCTCCCGCCGCTGCCGGTCGCTGCGCAGCACGTCCAAGCCCGCCAGGTGGCGCAGCACCGCGGTGGTCGCGCCGGCCAGCTTCACCGTCCGCGCCGCCGAGAGCGCGGAGACCAGCGCCGTGGCGAAGGAGGCCCGCGCCGCCACCGTCGCCCGCGCGGCCCGCTCCAGCTTCGGCCCGAACAACGTCGCGGCCAGCCCCGAGACGACCATCGTGCCGAGGAAGAACAGGCCGGGTACGACGCTGCCGGTGACCGCCGTCATGGCGACCACGAGCACCAACGCGACGGTCTGGTCCAGCACGTTGTCGGCGAGCTGCACCACCCGTTCGGTGTCGCCACCCTGCGCCACCACCTCGGCGGGGGTGTGTGAGCTGACCCGGCGCGGCCCGGTCTGGCCGTGCACCAGGCGGAGGCCGATCCGCAGCATCTGCCGCACCCACCACTGCGGGAACCAGACATGGGTGTAGAACGGCAGCGGCAGGGTGACGAGCAGCCCGGCGACGATCCCCACCGCCGGCAGGTACGGGTTGCCGCTCCCGTCGACGAGGTCCGCCCAGAGCCAGGGCAGCACCGGGCCGTCCAGCCCGAGCAGGCTGAGCCCGAGAAACAGGACGATCGCCGTCGCCCCGTACCGGGGATCGTTCGTGCAGAGTCGGAAGATCTCCCGCAGCGTCCGGGCCGGCGGCTCCGGCGGCAGTGGCGGTGGTTCGGCGCGGGCCGGCGCGACCGCGCCCTGCGAGCGGTCCGGCGGCGTGGCCCGGGTGGCCCGCCCCTCCGGCTCCGCCCGTGTGGCCTGCCCTTCCGCCGCGACCCGATCGTCAGGTGCGGGCGGCGGCTCGCTCGGCCACGCGTCCGGGTCGGGGCCGACCAGCAGGTCGGTGCCGACGCCGGTGCGACCGGCCGACCCCACCGTGGCGTACGCGGCGGCGTGGCTTGTCGCCAACAGCTCCGCGAAGCGCGTCGACGTCTCCAACGGGCCGGCCTCGACCACCGCGCCATCGGCCAGGACGACCACCTCGTCACAGCGTCGTACCGAGGAGAGCCGGTGCGCGATGACGATGCCGATCCGGTCGCGGAGCAGTCGCTCGGTGGCCCGCTGCACCCGCGCCTCGGTGACCGGGTCCAACCGCGCGGTGGCCTCGTCGAGGATCACCACGTGCGGCTCCCGCACCAGGATCCGGGCGAACGCCACCAACTGCTCCTGACCGGCGGAGAGCACGTGCCCGCCCTCGCCCAACCGGGTCGTCAACCCATCCGGCAGCTCGGCGATCCAACCGGCGAGGCCCAACTCGTCGAGCGCCCGAGCCGCCACGTCGAGCAGCTCCGGGTCGAAGAGTGCGACGTTCTCGGCGAGGGTGCCGGCCAGGATCTCGGTACGCTGCGGCACCAACGCCACCCAGCGGCGCAACTGCTCGACGTCGAGGTCGCACAGGTCGGTGCCGCCGAGGAAGACCGTGCCCGGCGGCACGTCGACCGCCCGGGTGAGCACCTTCGCCAGAGTCGACTTGCCGGAGCCGGTCCGGCCGATCAGCGCGTACGAGCGACCACGCGCGAAGGTGAGGCTGAGCCCGCGCAGCGCCGCACCCCGGCCACCCTCGCCGTACCCGAATGTCAGATCGCGGATGCGCACGTCGCCCTCGCTCGGGCTGGCCCCACCGACCGGTTCCTGCCGAGCCTTGGAGAGCAACTGCACCCGCGCCCACGCGCCGAGAGCCTCCTGGATTTCCGGCACCATCCGGCTGACGTGTTCGGCGGTCGCCCCGAAGGCCAGGGCGAGCAGCCAGATCGCGGTGAGCCGGGCGGCGTCGATCCGGCCGGTGGCCAACGCCCAGGCCCCGCCGAGCACCACCACGCCGATGCCGGCCCGGATCGTCGCGGTGGCCACGGTCGCCACCCGCGCGGACAGCACCCAGACCACACTTCCCCGGGACAGCACGGCAGCAGCCCGCCGGGCATACAACCGCAGCACGTACGGGCGAGCGAGACTGGTGCGTACGTCGTCCTGACCGTGCACCGCCTCCTCCATCACGGCGGCCAGGTCGGACCACGCCTCCTCCTCGGCCATCCGGGCCGGGCCGATCCGCGCCGTGGGCCGGCGCAGACCAACCGCGAGCACCACGGTGAGCAGCAGCATCGCGACCCCGGCCGGCCACCACACGGCCAGCGCCACGACCATCGACAACACGCCGACGCAGAGACCCTGAGCGAGCCGGGTGCCCTGGTTCCGTATCGCCGACGCAACCTGATAGACATCCCCGTCGATGCGGTCCAGCAGCTCACCCACCGGGGTGGTCTCCAGGGTCGGCAGGTCCTGCCCGAGAGCGACCCGACACAGCCGGCGACGCACGTCGGCGGACCAGTCGGCGGTCAGGCCGGCCATCAGCAGACTCACCGCGAGGTCGCTGAGGACCACGGCGACCAGTGCCGCCGCCAGCACGGCGAAGAAGCCCGCCGAACGATGCACGAGCACCGCGCCGGCCAGCGCCGACGCGCCCGCCTGCCCCGCAGCACCCAACACGATCAGGACAACCACGATCGTCATACGGCGGGTCGAGGTGCCCCACAGATCACGGAGCAGGCGCATGGAAGTCCTCCGGGACGTGGGTGGCGGAGACCTCAGCCTGCCCACACAAACCCGTCAACTCAACCGATTTTCCGGCCCCTGAGCAGGGCATCCGTCAGCAGGAGCCAGAATGGAGCCGCAACGCCCGAGACAGAGTTACCGACGCCCGAGCAGTTGCCGCCGACACCCGGGCAGTTGCCGCCGACACCCGAGCGGTTGCCGCCGACGCCCGAGCAGTTGCCGCCGACGCCCGAGCGGTTGCCGCCGACGCCCGAGCAGTTGCCGCCGACGCCCGCGACGAAGCCACCCGGCCCCGTAGCAGGGCCGCCCACCCCGATCGGCGGCGCCAGAGCTCAGCGATCGCGCGGAGAGCGCGGGCTTTCACCCGGTTGGTGCGGCTTGACCGTTCCGCGCCCCGCCTCGGCCGTTTTGATCAACTCCACTTCCTGGATACCGCGCTGTCCGAGCGATCGGGACACCGCAACTTTCATGAACGCGAGTGGATCACGCGGGAGAGGGCCAGATGACGCGCCGTGGCCGAGCGCGGTGTGAGTGATTTGGGCGTTTCGCGAGGTCTGTCCTGTGACCGGGTGCACCGATGGGTCGGAATCGTGGCCGGGGCGGGGTCGTTACACACTCTGACGATCGCAGCA
>NZ_JBEZGM010000065.1:0-3809 GCF_040649995.1 Micromonospora sp. NPDC048835
CTTCGTCAAGGGACAGGTCGTCAAGACCGTCCCCGAGGCGCAGATCGTCGAGACCCTGATCGAAGAGGCACTACGCATCGCCGACGAGATGGGCGCGGAGCTGCCCGAGGAACTGCGCGGGCTGATGGCCGGCCCGACGGTCACCGTGCACTGATCTTCCATCTGGGCAATGCGGCCGTTCCCCGTGTCGGGGAACGGCCGCATTGCGTCGGTGCTGGTGCTGCGGGCGGTGCGCTGCTGTGGCGTGCCGTGCCGTGCCGTGGCGTGATGCGGTCTGGTGTCACTCGGATTCGGCGAGGATCGCGTACAGCTTGCGTCGGGTCTCGTCGAGCACCTGGGCGGCCCGCTCGCGCTGGTCGTCGGTGCCGTGCGTCATCACCTGGCGCAGCGCGTTCATCGCCTGCGCACCGGAGTCACGGATGTCGTGCCAGCTACTCACCGTGCCCTGGGCGACGTCCGCCCACGGCGGGGTCTGCGCGGCCTCGGTGGCCTCCGCCTGACCGGCCTCGGTGACCGTGAACCGCTTGCGCCCGCCGCCGGACTCCTCGGTGCTGGCGACGATGACGCCCTCGTCCTCCAAGAGCTGGAGGGTGGGGTAGATCGAGCCCGGGCTCGGTCGCCACGCACCGCCGGTACGGGAGTCGATCTCCTGGATCATCTCGTAGCCGTGCATCGGGCGCTCGGTGAGCAGGGCCAACACGGAGGCTCGGACGTTGGGGCGTCGGCCCCGACCCCGCCCACGGCCCCGGCCGCCCCAGGGGCCGCCGTGTCCGTGCTCGTGGCCGTGACCGTGCGGGCCGGGCGGGACCGGCGGGAAGCCGAACCCGCGCATGCGGGCCTCGTGCATCGGGTGGTGCTGTCGGTGGAACCTCATCAGGTTCTTCCTCTCCTAGGACTATCGCTGATGCATCAACGATATATCGGCAATGCATCGTCGACAACCTCGATTTACCAAACCGTACGTACGTCTTGCTAAGGTGCCGGTCATGCGCCTGCTTCCCCCACCGGGCCCGGCCCGGGTCCTCACCGTCGGCACCCTGGTCAAGACCGTCGGGCGGGGCCTCTGGCTCGTCGCCAGCGCGCTCTTCCTCACCCGCTCGGTCGGCCTGTCGGCGACGCAGGTGGGCATCGGGCTGACCGTCTCGGCCCTGGTCGGGGTGCTTGCCAGCACTCCGAGCGGCTACCTGGCCGACCGCGTCGGCCCGCGCGGTGTCCAGGTCAGCGCGCTGTTCGCCGCCGGCACCCTGACCATCGGCCTGATCGCCGTCCGGTCGTTCCCCACGTTCCTGCTTGTCGGCGCCGCAACCGCGCTCGCCGACGCGGTCGAACGCGGTGCCCGGGGCGCGCTGATCGCCGGAGCGATCCCGGCCGACCAGCGGGTCCGCACCCGCGCCTACCTGCGCGCCACCACAAACGTCGGAATCTCCCTCGGTGCCGTCCTCGGCGGCTTCGCCATCGCCGCCGACACCCGCGCCGGGTACGTCGCGCTGATCCTGGCCGCGGCAGCAGCGTCACTGGCCGCGGCGGTGGTCCTCCTCCGGCTCCCCACCGTCGCCCCGGTCGCCGCCCCGGCGCACGGCCCCCGGCTGGTCGCCCTGCGGGATCGACCGTTCCTCGCCTTCACCCTTGTCGACGGGCTGATGTCGATGCACTTCAGCCTGCTCACCATCGCCCTGCCGCTGTGGATCGCCGGCCACACCCGAGCACCCGCCTGGATGATCTCCGTGCTGACGCTCGTCAACACCGTGCTGGTGGTGCTCCTCCAGGTGCGCGCCGCAGGCAGCGCCGCCACCCTGCCCGCAGCCGCCCGTGCCGCCCGTCGAGCGGGTGTGGCCATCGCCCTGGCCTGCGTACTCTTCGCCGCCAGCGGCGCGCTGCCCACCGCCGGCGCGGTGGGCCTGCTCGGCCTCGGATCGGTCGCACACGTCACCGGGGAGCTGTGGCACTCCGCCGCCGGCTGGGGGATCTCCTTCGGGCTGGCTCCGGCGGACGCCCAGGGGCAGTACCAGGGGACCTACGGCATGGGCTACGAACTGGGCAAGATGCTCGCACCCGTGGTCGTGACCACCCTCGCGCTCGGTTGGGGCGTACCGGGCTGGCTCGTACTCGGTGCCCTGTTTCTCCTGCTCGGAGCCCTGGTGCCCCCGGTCGTCCGGTGGGCCGGACGGAACCGGCCTCGCGCGACCGATGCCGGCCTTGTCACTCGACCGGCGAAGCGGGGGGCTGATCTGGCAGGCTGATAGTCGTGCTGACGGTGCCGGTACGCCAACTGGGGGAATCGGAGCGCCGCGCGGTCGAGCGACTGCTCGACCATGACCCGTTCGCGGGCGCGCAGGTCGCCGAGCGCATCGCCGCGCGCGGACTCTCCTGGTGGCGGGCCGAGGGCAGAATCCTGGGGTACGGCGCCCGCCGCAACCTCGAATCACTCTGCTGGCTCGGCGGCAACCTCACCCCGGTGCTGGCCAGCGACGCGGCGGTGGCTGCCTTCGCCGACCTGCTCGCGGGCGAGGAACGGCTCTGCTCCTCCATCGTCGGCCGGGCCGATGCCGTCCTCGGGCTGTGGGACCGGCTCTCCGCCACCTGGGGGCCAGCGCGAGACGTCCGCCCCAATCAGCCGCTCCTGGTCACCGACTCCCTGCCACCCGTACCCGCCGATCCCGAGGTACGCCAGGTGCGCTCCGGTGAAGTCGACAAACTCTTCCCGGCGGCAGTCGCCATGTACACCGAAGAGGTGGGCGTCTCCCCGCTGGCCGAGGACGGCGGCCGTAGCTACCGGCGGAGGGTCAACGACCTGGTCCGGACCGGCCGCGCGTACGCCCGCATCATCGACGGCAAGGTCGTCTTCAAGGCCGAACTGGCAGTCGTCACCAAACGGACGGCGCAGATCCAGGGCGTCTGGGTGGCACCCGAGTGGCGCGGCCGGGGGATCGCCACCGCCGCCATGGCCGCCGTGGTACGCGACGCGCTGCTGCGGGTCGCCCCCACCGTCAGCCTGTACGTCAACGACTTCAACCTCCCGGCCCGCCGCGTCTACGAACGCTGCGGCTTCCAACCGATCGGCACCCTGGCGACCGTCCTCTTCTGACTACTGCGGTTGCTTGCCGGCGGTGCGTTCGGTGCGTGCGTTTGGTGCGTGCGTTTGCGTGCGTGCGTCTGCGTGCGGTGCGTGCGTAGGTCTGCGTGCGGCGCGTGCGGCGCGTGCGTGCGGCGCGTGCGTGCGTGCGGCGCGTGCGGGGCGTGCGTGCGGCGCGTGCGGGGCGTGCGTGCGGCGCGTGCGGGGCGTGCGTGCGGCGCGTGCGGGGCGTGCGTGCGGTGCGTCTGGTGCGCCCCCACGAGATCTTGGACAGTTTCCGTTCTGTGCGGACGGTAAGTGTCCAAGATCTGTAGGTGCGGTGCGGTGCGGTGCGGTGCGGTGCGGTGCGGTGCGGTGCGGTGCGGTGCGGTGCGGTGCGGTGCGGTGCGGGGAGATGCCGCTGGCCGGCGCCCCGGGTTGCGGGGGCCGGCCAGCGGTCGGTGTTCTGGTGCTGTGGTGCGGTGGTGCTGCCGTGCGGTGGTCAGCTGTTCCAGTGCTGGGTGACGAGGTCGGTGGCCTGCTGCTCCCACTGGGCGTAGGCGTCGGGGTACGCGGAGACCTGCACGGTCTGCGCCGCCTCGGTCAGGGGCATGTCCTGCCACCCGTCGACCTGCTTGAGGCCCTTGAGGAACGCCGTCGTCGAGTACTCGGGGTTGGTGATCTGCTCCGGCGTACCCCAACCGCTGGTCGGGCGCTGCTGGAACAGGCCCAGCGAGTCGTGGTCGTTGGCGTCACC
>NZ_JBEZGM010000066.1:0-3638 GCF_040649995.1 Micromonospora sp. NPDC048835
ACCCGGTTCGACAAACTCGCCGTCCGCTACGAAGCCACCGTTCACATCGCCGCGATCAACGAGTGGCTGTAACCGACTTCGACACAGGCCCTAGTCGGCGGCCAGGATCTGCTCGCGCAGGATCTCCGCGTGCCCGCAGTGCTGCGCCAGCTCGCGCAGCACGTGCAGGTAGACCCAGCGCAGCGGCAGCGGACCGCGCCGGTTGCCGCGCAGCAGGTCGTCGAGGCCGAGCGACGCCGTCGCGCGGCGGGAGGCTTCGCACGCTTCGGCGTGGGTGCGCTGGATGACAGCGATGGTGTCGCCCTCGTCGAGGACGAACGACTCGTCCGGCGTGGCGGGGATGCCGATCTCCGAGCGGGGCCGACACGTGACGGCCTCGTCGAACCACACCTTCTCCACGAACGCGGCGTGCTTCACCAGACCCAGCAGCGTGGTCCGGGACGGCACCAACGAGCGGCGCGCCTGCTCCTCGGTCAGCCCGTCCAGGTAGCCGTTGAGCGCCCGGCGGTGCTCGTCGATGAACGCCTCGAACTGCGTCTGGGCTGACTGGCCGACGACATCATCGGCGAAGGTCGGGGGAAAGGAGGTCATTCCCGAAGCATTTCAAGGTCATTGCCACCGCGCAAACAGCACACTCAGCCGATGGCGACGCTGATCGACTCACCCTCGGCGGTGCCCGCCCGGGCGTACACCTCGCCGTTTGGCGTCCAGATGCCCGAGCGCCCCGCCGCCTCGGTGTAGCCACCCCCGGTCGACCCGGCGAAGCTCGCCACCGCCACCCAGGCCCCGTGCGCGGTGGCGACCCGGTGTGCCCGCTGCTCCGTCACGGCGGCGTCGCGGGCGGATTCCAGGACGCCCGCCGCGTACACGTCGATCCCGAGCGCGGCCGTCCGCGCCGCGTGCGCGGCCACGCCGGTGTCCCTGCAGATCGCCAACCCCACCCGCCAACCGTCCACATCGAGCACGACCGGGGTGTCGCCGGGCCGGAACCGGCGGGCCTCCGCGTCGCCAAGCCACATCTTCCGGTACGCCACCGTCGCACCGCCGCCGGTCACCGCAAGCATCGCGATGTGGTCGCCCGCGACCGGCGCACCCACCAGGGCCAGCGTATCCGCCTCGGCGCACGCCTCGACCAGCGGCGCCAACCGCGGGTCGTCGACCGACACGACCGGCGCGTGCAACTCGTACCCCGTCAGTGAAAGCTCTGGAAAGACCACCACCCGGGCGCAGGCCGCGCGGACCGCGGCGGCGTGCGCCTCGGCGTTCGCCGCGACATCCAGGGGTACGCACGGCGGCTGCGCCACCGCGAGCCGCAGCCGGGTGCGGCTTTCCGCACCCCCTGCGGTGCGGTCGTTCCGCGCGGCCGGGCGGTCGGCCCCATGGTCGACTCTCAGGATGACTTCGTAACGTGGGCGCATGATTCGAACGTCCCACGCCGTTTTCGCCACCGGAACCCCCGCCGCCGCAGCGGAACCACCGCAGGATGGGATCGTCGGCTACGTCACCGACCTGGTGGAACGACTCGGCGGGCCGGGTGCCGGCCTGGCGGTGGCGTTGGAGAACCTGTTCCCGCCGATCCCCAGTGAGGTGATTCTGCCGCTGGCCGGGTTCGTCGCCGCACAGGGACGGATGAGCCTGTTCGGTGCGATCTTCTGGACCACGCTGGGCTCGGTGGTCGGTGCGCTCGCGCTCTACCTGATCGGCGCGGCGCTGGGCCGCGACCGGATGCGCGCCATCGTGGCCCGTCTCCCACTGGTCAAGCTCAGCGACGTGGACCGGACCGAGGCGTGGTTCCTGCGGCACGGGGTGAAGGCGGTCTTCTTCGGCCGGATGATCCCGATCTTCCGCAGCCTGATCTCCATCCCGGCCGGCGTGGAGCGGATGCCGGTGGCCACGTTCCTGCTCTACACCACGCTGGGCAGCCTGATCTGGAACACCACATTCGTGCTCGCGGGCTACCTGCTCGGCGACAACTGGCACCTCGTCGAGGGCTACGCCGGCATGCTCCAGAAGGTGGTGATCGTCGTCTGCGCGGCGGCGGCCGTCTGGTTCGTCGGGTCCCGCGTGCTGAAGGCCCGCCGTGCCGCCCGGAACCCCGAGCCGCCCGAGCCTGAGCAGAGCCCGCTGGACGGCATGCCCGACCCGGGCGGTCGCGGCACCCTCTACCGCAGCGGTTCGTGGGCCTCCGAGGAGCGCTAGCACCACTCTCTGGTTCCCTGTGCTCTGCTTCCTTTCTTCCTTTGCTCTGCACCCCGTAGCGCACCGGTGTTTGCTCTGCACCCCCGTAGCGCACCGGTGTCGCCTGTCGGAGGGCGCAGACCCAGGATGAGTAGACCCGGTGTGGAGGGCGGGTGAGGTGATGGTGGTGTCGGAACGCCGAACCGGCAGACGGTGGGATCGGCTTCGGTTGCCCCTCGGCGTGGCCGTCGGAAGCGCGACGGCCACCGTCGGGTTCGTCTTTCTCGCCGTCGCGGCCGCCGCGTTCAGCGTGTGCACGTTCGCGCCGGCGGCCGGCCGTCGAGCTGCTGCTGGCCTGACCAGCAGGTACGCGGGGCAGCCCATGCGGTGGGAGCACCGCCGCCTCACCGGGTTGCTCGGCGCGGAGGATCTGCCCGCCCCGGACGCGGTGGCGACCCGGCGGCAGCTCGGCTACCTGGCCGTCCGACTGCTCCCCGGCGTACTCGGCCTGCTGGCCTACGCCGTGCTCGGCTTCGGCGTGGTGCTGGCCGGGATCGTGCTGCGCGCGGCGGTGCGCGGAGAGCTGACCCTCCTCGGTGCCCTGTCCCAGATCGCCGTCGGGGCGGTGCTGCTCCTGCTCAACGTCCAGGCCGTCGCCAGCATCGCCGCCCTGGACATCGGGCTGGCGCGACGACTGCTCGGCCCGGGCAGCCGGGCGGAGCTGACGAGACGCGTCCACGAGCTGACCACCAGCCGGGCCGGAGTCATCGCCGCGGTCGACGCCGAACGGCAACGCATCGAACGCGACCTGCACGACGGCCTCCAACAGCGGCTGGTCGCCCTCGGCATGCTGCTCGGCCGGGTCCGGCGCTCCCGCGACGCCGACCGCGCGCACGCGCTGCTCACCAAGGCCCACGAGGACGTACAACTGGCCATCGAGGAGTTGCGGCAGGTGGCGTGGCGGGTCTACCCGTCGGCCCTGGACAGCAACGACCTGGGCGAGGTCCTGGCCATCGTCGCCCGCGGATCCGAGGTGCCGGTGCGGATTCGCTGCGAACTGCCCACCCGCCCCGAACGGCAACTGGAGACTGTGCTGTACTTCGTGGCCTGCGAGGCGCTCACCAACGCTGCGAAACACGCCGCCGCTAGCCTGGTCACTGTCGATATCGACGTACGAAACGGGTGGATCCGGATGCGCGTGCACGACGACGGCGTCGGCGGGGCGGAACCGACCGGGCGCGGGTTGTCCGGGCTGGCGCGGCGGGTCGCCGCGTTGGACGGCCGACTGCGCGTCACCAGCCCGGCCGGCGGGCCGACGACAGTGCTGGCAGAGTTGCCGTGCGACTAAGGCCTGTTTCATAAGGGCGGTCGAGCCGAGGCGGAGTCCGGGCGGCGATCCGGCAAGGCGCGGTTTCGTCCGGATACCGGTGTTGTATCCGGACGAAACCGCAACGCCGCCG
>NZ_JBEZGM010000067.1:0-2155 GCF_040649995.1 Micromonospora sp. NPDC048835
TGTCAACGCCGGCTGAAAGTTGACCCCTCTGTTCCGGCCGAATTTTGACCCCCTCGCTGTTTGTTGATGTTCAGTCGTTGGTCTTGATGGCTGCGGGGACGCGGCCGAGGTCGCGGTCCTTGAGCCGGTAGCTGTCGCCCTTCATAGAGACGACTTCGGCGTGGTGGACGAGGCGGTCGATCATGGCTGCGGCGACGACGTCATCTCCGAAGACCTCGCCCCATCTGCCGAAGGGCTTGTTCGAGGTGACGATGAGGCTGGCGCGTTCGTAGCGGTTGGAGACTAGCTGGAAGAACAGGTTCGCGGCTTCGGCTTCGAAGGGGATGTAGCCGACCTCGTCGACGATCAGTAGCGGGATCCGGCCGAGTTTGACCAGTTCGTCTTGCAGGCGCCCGGCGTGGTGGGCGTCGGCAAGGCGGGACACCCATTGGGCGGCGGTGGCGAACGCGACGCGGTGTCCGGCCTGGCAGGCCCGGATCCCGAGGCCGATGGACAAGTGGGTTTTGCCGGTGCCGGGCGGGCCGAGGAACACGACGTTCTCTTTCGACGCCACGAAGTCCAGAGTTCCGAGGTGCCCGATGGTCTCGCGCTTCAACGATCGTTGGTGCTCGAAGTCGAACTCCTCCAGGCTCTTGCGGGCTGGGAAACGGGCTGACCGGATGCGTCCTTCACCGCCATGAGCTTCGCGGGCGGCGACCTCGCGTTGCAGGCAGGCGGCGAGGAACTCCTCATGCGTCCACGACTCCGCCCGAGCCCGCTCGCCCAGACGCTCGACCGACGCGGCGAGGGAGGGTGCTTTCAGCGCGCGGGTGAGGAACGCGATCTCGGAGGACACGTTGCGGTTGCTGGTTTTGGCCATCAGGCGGCCACCTCGTCCAGGCCGAACATCCGGTCGTAGTCACTCAAGGCTCGACGCTCGACCTGAGCGTCGACGGCTGGCACCGGGGTGTGCTGGGCGGCGGCCCGCAGGTCAGCCGCGGCCTGGCGGTGGACCGGGTCAGTGATCGTCTGATGTCCGGCCCAACAACGCTCATGCTGGGCAACCAAACGGCCGTCGCAGGACACCTGGACCTGGTCGCAGTCGGCGGTGACCTCGACCCGTCGGCCAACGACCGACGGGTGCACCGAATAGTCGTTGGCGTCCAACCGGACGTAATGATCACGTGGCAAGCGGGTGGCCTGTCGCCAGCCCACCACCGGAGCGACCGGCGGCAGCGACAGCATCGCGGCCCGGTCAGCGTCCCACCGGTCCACCGGGCGGCAGCCCAACACCCGGTGCTGACGGTTGTTCGCCCGCGTCAACCACTCGGTCAGCTGGGCGTTGAAGTCATGTGCTGAGCCGAACCGGCGCCCGGGCAGGAACGACGTCTCCAGATAGCCGTTGGCCCTCTCCACCAGGCCCTTGGCCTCCGGGTCCGCCGGCCGGCACTGGATCACCTTGACGCCCAGGGTGCCGCGGAAGGCGTTCATCGTCTCGGTCAACTGCGGCCGACCGGCCCGCCACTGACCGACCGCGGACTCGTTGTCCCACACCAACGCCTTGGGCACCCGCCCCCACCCGGAGATCAGCGTCCAGTGCCCGACCAGCAGATCCGGCGACTGCCGCGACGGGATCATCACCGCTGACAACCACCGCGAGTAGCCGCACACCATCACCAACACCGGCGGCCTGCCAACCTGCCCGAAGCCCAACGGCACGTCCGCCGGCGGAAACCACAGATCACACTGCGCCAACTCGCCCGGCAAATAGTCCGTGCGCTGGCTGGGATCCAGACGACGGAACAACGGCCGCAACTGCTGCACCCGATCGGCGAACACCGTCTTACCCCGGGTCCACCCGACCCGCTCCATGATCACCGTCGTCGGCATGTCCGGGAACTCCGCCAACAACACCCGGATCTGCGGCTCCACCGCATCCACGATCGAGCCCTTCACCGCCCGCTGATAACGAGGCGGCTCATGACTGGCCAACGCCTTCCGCACCGTGTTCCGCGAGACCTCCAGCCGACGAGCGATGGCCTTGATCGCCATCCCCTCCGCCCGGTGCAACCGACGGATCTCTGCCCAGTCCTCCACGCTCAGCACCTCCCGATGCTTCCGGAAGGGGTCAAAATTCAACCGGAACCACGGGGTCAGTTTTCACGCGGCGTCGACA
>NZ_JBEZGM010000068.1:0-1397 GCF_040649995.1 Micromonospora sp. NPDC048835
TGCAAGACGCTTCTATGTCTGTGGTGATCGGTTCGGTCGGTTGCCGATAGGGTTCGGCGTCAATGATCATTTGGGTGACTCGTTGCCGATCCGGCCGCTCGGAGTGCGGGTGTGCCTTGTGCAAGACCTGTCCCCAGGTGGTCGTCGGCGCCGGCCCGGCCCACCTTGCTGGCCTGATCAGAAGCCTGCCCGTGCGAGCACACGTGGCCCATCACAGATTTGCCGCTGAGGTGACTGCATCCCGAGCCGACGCCGACTGTCCCGGTCGTCACTGGCAAAGGAGCAACAACCCGAGATGGCACAGATCGTAGAGCGGGTTACGGATCGCTATGACGTGGTGGTGGGGGTGGATACCCACACGGACACGCACACCGCTGCGGTGCTCGACCGGCTCGGGGCGGTGTTGGCGCAGGTCACCGTGTCCACCGACCCGGACGGGTTGAGTCAGCTGCTGGCGTTCGCCGCCGCGCATACCCCGCCGCACGGGCGCCGGTTGTGGGCGGTGGAAGGCACCCGGGCGCACGGTCAGGGACTGTGTCGGCTGTTGAGCGCTGCCGGTGAATCGGTCTGCGAGGCACCCAAACCCGCCGCGGCGGCCCGCCGTCGGGGCGGCAAGTCCGATCAGCTGGACGCGGTCGCCGCCGCCCACGCGGTGCTGGCACTGCCCGTCGACCGCGTCGCCGTGCCCCGCAGTGACGGACCACGCGAGGCGCTGCGTCTCCTGCTGGTCTGCCGCCGCCACCACAGCGACGCGCGCACCGCCACGGTCAACCTGGTCAAGGCGCTGATCCTGACCGCCGACGACACCCTGCGTCACGCCCTCCGCGGGCTCAGTACCGCCAGCCAGATCACCTGCCTGGCCGCCCTCGACCTACCCGAGAGCGCCCACCTACCCATCGAGGAACACACCCGCCGCCGCGAACTGGCCACCCTCGCCCGTCACATCCACACCCTCGACGCCGCACTGGCCGACAACCACCGGCACCTACGCGCCCTCGTCGCTGACCTGTGCCCACCCCTGCTCGACCAACCCGGAGTCGGACCCGTCACCGCCGCGATCGCCCTCACCGCCTGGTCCCACCCCGGCCGCGTCCGATCAGAAGCCGCCTACGCCACCCTCGCCGGCGCCGCCCCCATACCCGTGGCCAGCGGCCGCACCGACCGACACCGCCTCAACCGCGGCGGCGACAGAACCCTCAACAGCGCCCTACACACCATCGCCCTGACCCGCCGCCGCATCGACCCCAACACCCGCGACTACATCAACCGACGCCGTGCCGAAGGCCGCACCACCAGAGAAATCACCCGCTGCCTCAAGCGCTACATCGCCCGACAGCTCTACCGCACCATCACCACCCACCACCGCACCCCTTGACAACCTCACTCACAGATCGGCG
>NZ_JBEZGM010000069.1:0-1269 GCF_040649995.1 Micromonospora sp. NPDC048835
GTGGGGGTGGGGTGGGGTGGGGTGGGTGGGGGTGGGGTGGGGGGTGGGGTGGGTGGGGTGGGGTTAGAGGGCGTTCAGGAGGGCGGCGTTCAGGAGGACTACTGCGGCGGTGGCGAAGTGGATGCCGAAGGCGACGGCCTTCGTCCCGCCGTTGCGCAGCACGATGAGGGTGTCGCCAAGCGGGACGAGCGCGACGATCAGCATGAACCACGCGACCGCGTTGGCGTTCGTGAAGGCGATCAGGGCGAGGCCGAGCAGTCCGAAGGTGAGGTCCTTCAGGCCCTTGACCGTCAGGTACGCGGGGTCGCCGTCCGGCCGGGCCGGAACGCCGTACCCGGCGGCTGCGGCTTGTGGCACCAACAGGAACCGTGCGCCGATGAAGGCAACGAAGAGGCTGAGTACGACGGCGAGTCCGTAGGCGAGGGGTGCCAGCATGGTCTACTCCAATTCCTAGCGCTGCTAGATATGAGAGCGACGCTAGCAGAGCATCGACAGAACTGCTAGCAGTGCTAGGGTGGCGGTCATGTCGACGCAGGGACGCCGGGAGCGGGAGCGGGCGGAACGGGAGCAGGCGATCATCAGCGCGGCCCGCGACCTGGCCCTGGCGGAAGGCTGGGACGCGGTGACCACCCGGCGGCTCGCCGCCGAGATCGAGTACAGCCAGCCGGTCCTCTACAGCCACTTCAAGGGCAAGGACGCCATCATGGCGGCCGTCGCCGTCGAGGGCTTCGCCGAACTGGCCGACGCCTTGGCCGCGGCCCGGGCCTCAGCCGCCAGCCCTCGGCAGGCGGTCGCCGACGTCGCGACGGCGTACGTCGCGTTCGCCGAGCAGCGGCCGGCGCTCTACGACGCGATGTTCACCCTCGCCGTCGATCTGCCGTTCGCCACCCAGGACGTTCCGACGGACCTGGCCCGTGGCTTCGCCGAGCTGGCCGAGACAGTGCGCCCGGTCGTCGGCGACGCCGACGACCTGGAGACGTTCACCGAGACGTTCTGGAGCGGCCTGCACGGGCTGGTCACCCTGATGCGCAGCGCCCGCCTCCGCCGCGAAGGCCACGAGCGGCGGCTGGCGGTGCTGGTGAACCGCTTCTCCCGGTGAGGCCAGACCTGCCCCTTCCCACCCCGCCTGATCCGCAACTACGGGGATGTTGCTGCCTCCGGGCGCGCGGAGGCAGCAACATCAGGGGGGTAGTTCCATCCTGAGTTGGCTGGTCGGGGGGTCTTGACGGTGTGGGGGTGGTGGGTGGGGGTGCAGGTCGTTGCGGGGGT
>NZ_JBEZGM010000070.1:0-1162 GCF_040649995.1 Micromonospora sp. NPDC048835
GGGGTAGTTCCATCCTGAGTTGGCTGGTCAGGGGGTCTTGACGGCCTGGCGGTGGTGGAGATGGGGCAGGTCAACCATCGGTGATCTTCGGGTTGATCGATTGCCGTGGTCACGGTGTGGCGTGCAGAACATAGATGAGCCCTCGGCCAGGGTGTTCGGTCGTGACACACAAAAACCCGGTGGCCGAGGGCTCGCCGCTTGTCTACCAGTCCAGTCTTGCGCTGTCCACGAAGACCCTGACCCTGGTCGTCACCGCGATCCGTCAGCACCGTTCACGGGTGCGTTCGCGGTGGCGCAAACTGTCCGATCACCGCGCGGCAGTGATCGTGCTCGCGGTGTTACGTCATAACCAACGCCCCCACGACCTCGCCATCGGCAACGGCATATCCGCGTCCACGGTGCGTCGATGGGTCGCCCAGGTCATCGCTGTCCTGGCCACTGAGATGCCCCGCTTGTCACGAGTCCTGCGCCGCGCCCGCCACCACAACGAGGTAGTCCTACTCGACGGCACCCTCATCCCGATCCAACGCCCCCACGACCGACACCGCCGCCGCACCCACTACAGCGGTAAACACAAAACCTTCGGCCTACTCGTCCTGGCCATCACCGACCTCAACGGCAACCTGCTGTGGACCTCCGCAGCCCTACCCGCACGCACCGCAGAAATCACCGCCGCCCGCCGCAACCGCATCCCCGCGCACCTACGCGCCGCCGACCTCGCCGCCATCTGCGACCTCGGCTTCACCCGCCTCGACGACCAACCCGGCATCAGCGACGCACCCCGCCCCCGCGGCGCTCACCCCGGCCACCCCCACGACCAACCCACCATCATCACCGGCCGCCGCGCCGCCCGAGGCAAACCCCTCACCCGCCACCAAACAACCGTCAACGCCCTCATCAGCCGCGAACGAGCCACCAACGAACACGCCTTCAGCGACCTCAAAAACTGGCGAATCCTCGACCGACTACGCGGCAACCACCACCACGCCACCACCCTGATCCGCGCACTCACCGTCCTCACCCAAACCCACACCACCCGCTAACCACCCACCCACGACAAACGATCAACCCAAAGATCACCCCCGCAACGACCTGCACCCCCACCCACCACCCCCACACCGTCAAGACCCCCCGACCAGCCAACTCAGGATGGAACTACCCC
>NZ_JBEZGM010000071.1:0-1150 GCF_040649995.1 Micromonospora sp. NPDC048835
GGCGGTTTCAAGCGGCGGTTGCAACCAGGTGTTTGTGGAGTACCTCGGCTGGATTCTGCCAGTCGAGGGTTTGGCGTGGCCGTGCGTTGAGTTCGCGGGCGACGGCGTCGAGGTCGTCTTGGCTCCAGGTGCGGAAGTCGGTGCTGGAGCGGGGGAAGTACTGGCGCAGGAGACCGTTGGTGTTCTCGTTGCTGCCGCGTTGCCACGGTGAGTGGGGGTCGCAGAAGTAGACCTTGCAGTCGGTGGCGAGGGTGAACACGGGATGCTGGATCATCTCGATGCCCTGGTCCCAGGTCAGGGTCTTGCGCAACTCGGCTGGCAGGCGACGCATCAGGCCGGTGAGGGTGTCGATGACCTGTTCACTGACCCGCGATTCGGGCAGCGCGCCGAGCATCACGTATCGGGTGGCCCGCTCGACCAGGGTGATGATCGCGCTGGAACCTCGGGCGCCGATGACCAGGTCACCTTCCCAGTGCCCCGGCACGGCCCGATCTTCGACTTCCGCCGGGCGAGTCGAGATGTGAAAATCACGCACCCAGGGCCGGCCTCGGGCCGCGCTGGCCTGACGCGACTGCGCCCGGCGCTGCGCCCGACCCGAACGCAACGCGACCTGCCGGGTCAACTCCTGACGCATGCCACCGCGGGCCTGGAAGTAGATCGCCTGGTAGATCGTCTCGTGTGACACCCACATCTCCGGCCTGTCAGGGAACTCCCGCCGCAACGACCGGGCGATCTGTTGCGGCGAGTGCCGCTGCCCCAGGCGATCCTTGACCGTCTGCCACAACGACGGCCACGCCCGCCCCCACCTCGGACGCAACGTGCCCTCACGAGGACGCCGCGCCCGCGCATCCGCCTTGCTCTGAGCGTTGCGGTGAGAGTACTTCCACCGATACACACCACCCCAACCCTTCGGATAGCCCACCCCGGCCACATACCCCGGAGCCGGACCATGCGGGTGCCGCTGACCCTCCGGCACCCGACCCCCAGTGCCACAGTGATTACGCGACAACTCACGCCACACCGTCGAGCGATCCCGCCCGATCACCGCCGCGATCTGCGGACAGCTCATCCCCTGACCGAACAACACCTCAATCTGCGCCCGCTCCGCGGACGACAACCTCTGCCCCGGCATGACTCCTCATCCTGACGA